>JAMXLN010000001.1 GCA_024281145.1 Hyphomicrobiaceae bacterium
GCTATCCGAAGGCCAAGGTCGGAAAGTTCGATGGCAAACCTGGCACTGAGCCTAGCGAGCTCGATGCGCTTATCGCCTACCTGCAGGTGCTGGGTACCCTCGTTGACTTCGCCACCTTTGACGCCTCAGGACCGAACCTGCGCTGAGGAAAGCGATCCATGACCTACGAGGCCGTCGCCACACTGAGCCAGGTTGCATCGCTGCTGATGTTCGTTGCCACGTTCCTGGCCGTGGTTGTGTACGCGCTTTGGCCCGGCAACAAGCCACGCTTCGAGGAGGCACAACGCCGGGCGCTCGATCTGCAACAAGGATGCTCGGTCGACAGGGGGCGCGGATGACCGTCCAGAAGCACGATGTCGACGCGGTGACAGGCACCGAGACGACGGGGCACGAGTGGGACGGCGTCAAGGAGCTCAACAAGCCGTTGCCGCGGTGGTGGCTCTTGACTTTCTATGCCACGATCATCTGGGCCATCGGATACTGGCTGGTCTACCCGGCCTTTCCGACCCTCGCCGGCCATACCCAGGGCATACTCGGCTACAGCCAGCGCGCCAGCGTCGCCAACGAGCTCAAGGCGGTCAGGACCGCGCAGGGTGGCCTGCGCGAGCTGCTTGCCGCGCGATCGCTCGATCAGATCAAACGCGAGCCAGACCTCTTGCGCTTCGCCATGGCCGGCGGCGCGGCCGCATTCCAGACCAATTGCGCGCCCTGTCACGGCCGTGGCGCCCAGGGCTTTGTTGGTTATCCAAATCTCAATGACGACGATTGGCTCTGGGGTGGCACCATCGAGGACATTCACAAGACCATCAACAACGGGGTGCGGTCCGATCACAAGGATACGCGCGCCACCCAAATGCCGCGCTACGGGCTCGACAAGCTGCTCGAGGACCGACAGATCACCGATGCCGCGGAATACGTCCTGTCGCTCTCTGGCAAGTCGGCCGATGCGGCGTCGGCGAGCCGCGGCCAGTCAGTGTTCGCCGATCAATGTGCGAGCTGCCACGGGTTCGATGGCAAGGGAAACCAGGATCAGGGCGCCCCCAATCTGACGGATGATATCTGGCTCTACGGCGGCAGCAAGCAGGCGATCGTGGAGAGTATTCGGACCGGCCGCGGCGGCATGATGCCGGCCTGGGTCGGACGCCTCGATCCCGTCACCATCAAGTCGCTCGCCGTTTACGTCCATAGCCTGGGCGGTGGAAAGTAGGCATTAGCGCGAGTGGGCTTCAGTCGGCGATGGCAGACCAACAGAGCTCGGATTGAGCCAAATCAAGGCACAGCTCCGATAATGCGCCCTTCGTGTCGCTTTCAGGCCAGCCGTAACGACACACCGAGTGTGCTGCCGAATGCGGGCCGATGGGCGAGAAACCGCTCGATGATGCACCTGGACCAGTACATCATGGCAATCGACAAAGCCGCTGAGGCCTTTCCCGGGGTCGAGCGCCTCGATGCTCGGGCGGTCAACCGCAAATCGGACCGCGCGCTCTATGCTGGCCGCGAAAAGATCTACCCCAAGCTCGCCCATGGTCGGTTTCGCACCCTCAAGTGGCTTGTCATGGCCGTCACGCTCGCCATCTACTACGCCCTGCCATGGCTGCGCTGGCAGCGCGGTCCCGACCTGCCGGACCAGGCCGTGCTGCTCGACATGGCGCACAACCGCTTCTTCTTCTTCTTCCTCGAGATCTGGCCGCAGGAGTTCTACTTCGTCACGGGGCTTTTGGTGCTCGCCGCACTGGCGCTGTTCCTGGTCACCTCGGCCGCTGGCCGCGTGTGGTGCGGCTATACCTGCCCGCAGACCGTATGGACTGACCTGATGATTCTGGTGGAGCGCTTCTGGCAGGGAGACCGCAACGCCCGCATCCGACTCGACAAGGAACGCTGGGGACCGGTGAAGCTCCTCAAGAAGGGCATGACGCACGTCTCCTGGCTCGCCATCGCGCTGATGACCGGCGGCGCATTTGTATTCTACTTCCGCGACGCACCAACACTTGCAGACGAACTCGTTGCGGGCACTGCGCCCGTCATCGCCTATCTGTTCCTTGGCATCTTTATGCTCACAACCTATGTGCTGGGCGGCATCGCCCGCGAGCAGCTTTGCATCTACATGTGCCCTTGGCCGCGCATCCAGGGGGCCATGGTCGATCACGAGACGCTGCTGGTGAGCTACAAAGCCTATCGCGGCGAGCCTCGCGGCCCCCACAAGAAAGGGCAAAGCTGGGAGGGACGCGGCGACTGCGTCGACTGCAAGGCGTGCGTCGCGGTGTGCCCCACGGGGATCGACATCCGCGACGGCTCGCAGCTCGAATGCATCCAATGCGCACTGTGCATCGATGCCTGCAACGACATCATGGCCAAGGTCGGACGTCCGCGCGGACTGATCGGCTACGCCACCATTGCCAAGCAGGAGGCCGCGGCTGGAGGAAAGCGCTTGCCGCTGCGGCTCGTGCGTGCACGCACGCTGCTCTACGCCGGCCTCATTTGTGCGGTCTGCGCCATCATGCTGGCGGCGCTCGCAAACCGCTCGACCCTCGAGATCAACGTGCTGCACGACCGCAATCCAGCGTACGTGCTGTTGTCCGATGGCAGCATCCGCAACGGTTACACGGTGAAAATCCTCAACAAACGGCACGAGCCGCGCGAGTTCGAACTGGAGGTGGCGGGGCTTGCAGGCGCGCAGCTCGCTATTTTAGGGATGGAGCCGCATGCGCGGATCCGCGTCGCGACCGACGATCTGCGCGAACTGCGCGTATTCGTGACCCTGCCACGCGCCGAGCTTGCGCGGCTCACGCAATCGGTAACGCCGTTCGCGCTCATGGTGCGCGACGTGGAAGCGGGGCCGGGCACCCTGCGCGCCACGCGATTCCAGAAGGCTCCGACCGAGCCGGGGAGAATCCCATGAACCCCCCGAGCTTGGTTGAGCGACGCCCGCGCAACGTCAACGGGCGCGATGTCTTGGCGATATTTCTCACCTTCTTTGCTGCCATCTTCGCCGTTAACGGGGCTTTCATCTATGCGGCCGTATCGACGCATACGGGGCTCGTGGCCAACGAGCCCTATCGCAAGGGGCTCGCCTACAACGAGCGCATCTTGGCCGATGAGCGCCAGGCCCAGCTTGGCTGGTCCGAGCGGCTGGAACTTGGCCGCGACGGACATCTCATGCTTGCTCTCACCGAACGGGACAGCCGTCCGGTCAGGGGCTTGAGGATCCAAGGTGTTCTGGGGAGAGCGGCGACCAATCGCCATGACATCAACCTCGCCTTTGCCGAAAAGGCACCCGGTCAATACGAGGCGCAGGCACCAGAGATAGCGGCCGGAAGCTGGCTGATCTCGCTGGAGGTGCGCACTGGCGAGGGCGCTCAGCCGATCTATCGCTTGAGGAGGCGTTTGTGGCTCAAGCCGTGACGGAACCGGTGGCGCCCGGGCGCGCAAAGGGAGCGAGCCGCACTTATCCGGCCGCGATAACGAGCATCCTCGCGGTGGAGAGCATGCATTGCGGCGGCTGCATGCGCCAGGTGGAGCAAGCCTTGGCGGCGCTACCCGGCATCGACAGCGCCCGTGCCAATCTTTCTGCCAAGCGCGTCACCGCGGTGCACAGCCCGGTCCTGAAGACGACCGAACTCGTCGAGGCGCTGGCCCGCGCCGGCTTCAAAGCCGCCGAGCTCGTTGAGGATACCGCCCATGTCCCGAGCACGGCCGACCGCGACCTCATGAAGCGTCTCGGGGTCGCCGGCTTCGCTGCGGCCAACATCATGCTGCTCTCGGTCGCGGCGTGGTCGGGTGCTGCTGGCGATGACATGACCCCGTCCGTAGCCGCTCTGTTCCATTGGCTCTCGGCCCTGATTGCTCTGCCAGCGATTGCCTACGCGGGTCAGCCCTTCTTTCGCTCTGCTGTCCAGGCGCTCAAGGCGCGCCGCTTCAATATGGATGTGCCGATTTCGCTCGGAGTGACACTGGCGATTGCGATGAGCCTATTCCAGACAGTGCGCGGGACCGAGCACGTCTATTTCGACGCGGCCGCAACGCTGTTGTTCTTTCTGCTCGTGGGTCGCTTTCTCGACCAGCGCATGCGCGTGCGCGCGGCCGGCGCCGCGGCCAACCTCATGGGCCTGCGCGGCATTACGGCGAGCGTGATCTGCTCCGATGGCACCACCGAGCGGCTGTCTTCTCGTCTGCTGGAGCCCGGAATGCGTATTCTGACGGTTGCGGGAGAGCGGTTTGCCGTCGACGGCTGCGTGCTCGATGGCAAGAGCTTGGTTGACGAGAGCCTAATCACCGGCGAGACCGCGCCGCGCTCCGTTGCCCCAGGAGCGCTCATCTACGCCGGCACCACAAACCTCGCCGCATCGCTCGTTACGCAGGCGACCGCGACCGACCAGAGCACACTTTTGGCAGAAATCGCACGATTAATGTCTGCAGCCGAGCAGGCGCGCGGCCATTACGTTCGCCTCGCCGATCGCGCCGCACGCGTTTATGCGCCGGCCGTGCACATGCTGGGTCTCATCACATTCCTCGGCTGGCTGATTGCCGGCCAGGGTTGGGAAGCCGCGCTGACGGTCGCCATTGCCGTGCTCATCATCACGTGCCCCTGTGCGCTGGCGCTCGCAGTGCCTGCGGTGCAGGTAGCTGCAACCAGCCGGCTGTTCAGCAAGGGCGTGCTCGTCAAGGCCGCCGATGGCCTGGAACGGTTGGCCGAGATCGACACGGTTATCTTTGACAAGACGGGCACGTTGACGCTGGGTGAGCCAGCGCTCATCCGCACCGCTGCCGCCAACGATCCGATCCTGGCGCGCGCGGCGCGCCTTGCAGCCGCGAGTCGCCACCCCTATGCCCGCGCCGTTGTACGTGCCGCGGAAGCCGCCGGTCTGAAGACCGGACATGATGTCGGCGTTCGCGAGCTGGCTGGATTTGGCCTTGAGAGCAGCGGGCCGAACGGCATCGAGCGCCTGGGCTCGGCGCAGTGGTGCGGTGCACAGACCCACCCAAGCAATGCCTCAGCCGTGTGGTACCGGGGCAGCGACGGTGCTGTCGTGAGATTTGACTTCCAGGACAGGCTGCGGCGCGACGCGGCGGAGGTCATCCAACGCCTCAAAGCGGCCGGCTTCCAGGCTGAGCTCGTGTCGGGTGATCGCGAGACCGAGGTTGAGGCTGTTGCTCGGCGCGTCGGTATCAGCCGCTGGATGGCCGGTGTCCTTCCCGCCCAAAAAATCGCCCGCATTGCCGCCCTGAACGCGGCCGGGCGCAAGGTGCTGATGATCGGTGATGGGCTCAACGATGCGCCTGCGCTTGCTGCCGCACACGCCTCGCTTTCGCCCTCTAGCGCGGCTGACATCAGCCAGACGGCCGCCGACGCCGTCTTCCAGGGCGAGCGATTGGCGCCGGTCTTGGAGGTGCTCGCGGTCGCACGTGCCGCCCGACGCATGGCGCTGCAGAACTTCGTGATCGCCATCGGCTACAATGCCCTTTTCGTGCCGATGGCCATGGCGGGCCTCGTCACGCCGCTCTTGGCCGCCATCGCCATGTCGGCCTCCTCTGTTGCGGTCACCGCCAACGCGGTGCGGCTGAAGAGAACGCACCTGGAGCTCGAGCAATGACGGCACTCGCCTGGCTAATTCCCTGCGCGCTGTTTCTCGGTCTACTTGGCCTCGCGGCGTTCCTTTGGTCGCTCCACAGCGGCCAGTTCGAAGACCTCGAGGGCGCCAGCTGGCGCGTCCTCCGGGATGATGAACCAGGGCGCGAGAACGTGCGCTAGCTCTGCACACGCCGGAGGCTTGCCTCGTGTCGCATTCGACTGGGTCCTCTCGGGCCAGAGGTCTTGGCGCAATCGGTTGTCCCGCCACGCGTCACCGTTTGAAGGGCGGAACGTCAAACAAAATCTGGCACGCGCACCAACTCTCGATAGGCGTGCCAGGTCGCATGTCCGATGAGGGGAAAGGCGAAGATGAGGCCGACGCTGAGCGTGGCGACGCCAAGAACCATGAAGCCAGCAATGAGCGCGGCCCAGAGCGCCATCGGCTTTGGATTGAGCACCACCGTGGCCAGGCTGGCGGCGATCGCCGTCACAGCGTCGGCACGCCGGGTCAGCAACAGGGGAACTGAGATGACAGAGATGGCGAACGCCACTGTGGCGAGAATGCCGCCGACCACCGCCCCGACCACCAGGAGGCCGAGACCGTTGAGGGTGAAGAGCAGGGTCGGTAGGAATTCGCTGGGCGGCGGCAACCCGCGGCTTCCCAGGAACAGCATGAACAGCAGGAACGCCAGCTGCAGCCATACGAAGTACAAGAATGCCAGGATTGCGCCGAAAAATCCCAGTTGCCCTGGCGCGTTGAGGCCAGCGCGGACAACCTCACCAAAGTCAACGCTCTGGCCCGCTTCGAGACGGCGGCTCGCCTCGTAAAGGCCGACGGCCGCAACGGGTCCGACCAGTAGGAATCCGCCGGCGAGCACCAGCACGAGCGATGGAAGGCCTGTCACTAGCAGGCCGAGCATTAGGCTGACTGACAGCAGGGCGAATAGGACGCCATAGGCAAGGCTGATGCGTGGGGCCGCCCACACGTCGCGCCAGCCGGCCGCCAGCCAATTCCATGGTGCATCGAAGGGCACCTGCTCAACGATCACACCAGCGATTGCCGATGAGGGGCTGTCGCCCCCGCTCTGGCTTGTCGTGTTGGCCATCTCATGAACCTCCGCGATGGTGGTTCGCAGAGTTGCGATGTCGACGCTCGAGCTCATTGACGTGGATCAAGATACGCGGCCAATGTTCGCCAGAATGAGGGCTTCGGCAAGCCAGGACCGACCTTTTGTGGGAGCATGGGAGGGCCTCGGCAACGTTGGGGAAGACCTCCAGCAGTCAGGCCTCCTGCAGCGCGGCTCTCCAACCGCCGAGCTGCACGCCTTCGCGCGGGTAGCCTATAATCGGACCGTGTGACGACCGAGAGCTGCGCTGCACCTTCGGTCACCTCGCGCGATGAGGCGAGGCTCACGCAGGAGCGGCCTGGGGATGCTCTCGATCGCACCAGCCCGCGTCTAGCAAGGGGTGATGTTTTGCCTGCAACGGCTCGTCACACGTGTTGGCGGCCAAGTGTTGGCACGCGCAATTTCTTTGCGCTCGGTTGGGCGGATGGGGGAACGTGTCACTCTGGTGAGCAGCTGCACCCTCGCAGAGCACCGATCCTCAAGCAGGAGGCATGCTCGTTGAAGGTGCGCCGATCGCCGCCAGCAGCTGAAACCTTGCGCGCATTTAATGCCAGCGTTCGGCCTTAGCAGGGGCGTTCAACAGCATTGCGCGTTCTTCGCCGGCCCGCGCAAGCCTTACCACCCGTAATGCTAAGGCGATTCGGGAACAATGGGTTGATTTACGAGTTGCAAATATTCTCGATCTTTTAGAGGTGGGCGGATATCCGACATTTGGTTCGATTCGCGGAGGACACGCAGCGTATCCATGTAGCCATGCTCGATGTTCTCTCTTGCACGCTCGGGGTCAAATTCGAGTGGATCGCCAAGCGATGTGGACGGCTCGATCTCAAGCATGGGCGCACTTACCCGCGGAGTGGCGCCTCCCAGATTGACGAAATCGATCGTTGCCCGTCTCGTCACGAGATCGATGATATGGGAGGGGATTTGCTGGCTTCTAAGCCATTGGGTGAACTCGTGTACACGCCTGCGCTGGTCTCGCACCTCTGAGTTGATCCTGGACCAAGCCGCGACGATAGGTGCAGTGTGGACGTGATGGTAGACTTCGAGAGTGCGAGTAAGGATGTTAAAGAAATCCATGGGGTGGCGGCCGTCTCTCAAAACCCGCGGCGGATCTTGCTTCACACAGATGACAACACCTATCCGGCCGAATTGCATCTCCGTCACGAAGCGCGAAAAATAGGCCGCTTCACGCGTCGGGGTGTGGTTGCCCACACCCCCGTCGATGTACCAACCCGTCTCGCGCCGGCCCCGGTGATCAATCGTGATTTGCACGGGCGGGAAGAAGATTGGAATGGCGCTTGATGCGAGAAGTGCCTTGATCAAAAGCTCGGTCGTGGTGATGCGCCGAAAATGACCGAGGCGCTGCTGATCGGGTGCAAGTCTCGCATCAGAAGCGACGAGGTTGTCGATCAGTTTCGAGGCATAAAATGCTTTGAGTTCGCCGCGAGTATAATCCGTCGCTGCTACAACGAGCGGACTCTTGATCGTGTCTACGCAAGCGTTGGCTCGGATTAGTTTCTCCAAGCCAGCGCTGGAATAAATGGAGAACGGCCGCGTTCTCAAGCGCAGGATTGCGCGAATGGCAGGGCTGCCAAGGCGGGCTCCAAGGATCTTGCTGCGAGTCGCAGCTTGCCAGAAGAGAATGAGCTCGTCGGCATTCGCCGTTGCAAGCACATAGGCGTTGAGGGCGCCCGCCGACGCGCCGACGTAGCAGACGGGGCCGCGGATGTCCTTGAGCTGGCGGTAGGCCATGACGGCCTTTGCGACCCCGGCGCCGTACGCGCCCTTCGCGCCTCCACCACTCAATACCAAGCAATCGAAGGTCGGCAGAGGCGCCGAATCAGACACAGGCTTGCGGCTTTGCGGCGCAAACCCTGCGCCCGCGGGCCGTGGTTGACTATGCGTGGAATCACGAGTGAGGTTCAAACGTGCTGTCCTTCCCGACGGGGCGTGGAAGGTATCACCTCTGCGCGATTCGTAAATCTCACAACGGGCTCCCATGCTGAATATCGCCGGGCTGGGCATGCAGGATTGTAATTGGTGCGGATGCGAACCTGCAGTGGCGATGCTTTGCGATTTGCCGTGTGCGTGGTCTTGCCCGTGCGCGTGTCGCGCGGCATTGCGGAGCTGGGTCATGGACCGCGCCACCGGGCGTGCCTTCATGCGCCGATCGCCGCCACGATGGGGACCACACCCGGCAACAAGACCACCATCTTTGAGGCGCCGAAATTCAACGCGAACCCGACCTATCGACATGTGGCGGCGATCATGCCTGACGGTGATCTTCAGCCGGGGCAACCGAAGGAGTGCGCGCGATCTCTCATGGCAGCCTCGCGTGCGCCAGAACAGATTAGAATCGAGCTGCTCTCCATCGGGGCTGTCTGGGTTCCCTGCCCCACCGCGCGGAACGTGAGGGGCCTTTCAGGCAGAAAGTCCCGAGGCTCACAAAAAATAGCGAACGAAGGAAATCAGATCGTGCTTCGCGCCTTTCGGTTTCTTGGAGCGACCATTGCTCTGGGTGGTCTCGGTCTTCAGTTTTGGTTGATGACCAAATACCCAAATTCGCGAGGGATAGGCCAAACGGTCATACGGTTCTTGAGCTTCTTCACCAGCCAGACAAACATCCTCATCGCCGCATACCTGCTGCTACCAGCGCTTACGCCCCTATCGCGCGTAGGCCAACTGCTGTCGAGACCATCGCAGCGCACTGCGGTAATGAGCTACAGTGCCCTGGTCGCAATTATCTATTTCCTGGTACTCAGGAACGTTGGACATGACTACGGCCTTGAGCGACTTGCCGACTGGATCTTGCACTACGTGACCCCAACCATGTTCCTCATTGATTGGGTCGCAGGGGTTCCCAAGGGTCGGGTGCCCTGGAGCGCCGTGCCACGCTATTTCATTTATCCTGCACTTTACGGTGCGTGGACGTTAGTGTACGGCGCGATCACGGGTTGGTATCCCTACCCCTTCGTCAATGCGCCAAAACTTGGATATGCGCACCTCGCTGGAAATATGGTCGCGCTGGCATGCGTTGTGGTAGCGATACCCGTCATGTTTCTGGTCATTGATCGACTGCTTGCGGCGCTTCACGGGCGCGCGCACAGGCCCTAGCCAGCAGCGCGCGTGAGTCCGCGGCTCGCCGCGAGCTCGGTTTCCCACGCCTAATCGCGCTCACCCCACGAGCGGTGTCGTCCGGCGCACTCTTCTTGCCGCCTGTGCACTCCGAAAGGGCCACGCCGTCATTGCGGCTTCTCGTTCGCACGCACCCGCATATATGGAGGTGCGACCACACATTTTACCGAGGTGCGCCGCCTGCTCGCCCGCAAGCGCCTCGTTGGCAACCGCGAGCCAGTCTGCTCTAAGGACGGGACGAAGAGGACGTGTCACCAACGTCTACCGCCGTGAGTGCCACGCCGATCACGATAGCCGCAATACCAATTGCACGAAGCAAAGAGACCTGCTCGCCGAAGATGAGCCACGCGCCGAGGGAGACTGGCACATACACGATTGCGGTGATCAAATAGGCGCGCGACAGAGGCGTGCGCTGCAGGATATTGATCCACAGCGTGAACATCGCAGCATATCCCGCGATCGCCACCCACACGCTGGGTTTGGCCAGCGCGTCGGTCAAGAACGCCAATCCGAGCTCCTGATCTCCTAGCTCCGATCCTGCCCACTTGAACGCAAGCTGGGTTGCCGTCGCGAGTGTGACGAACATGAGCCACAGCAGTACTTCTGAACGACCCGGCGCTCGCGGAGCCGCGGTGGGTGTGCCAGGGGACATGGTCAGCCTCCCGTCAATGCGACCGCGATAACGCCCAGCGTCACAAGTCCCGAGCCGGCCCACTGACGCGCGGTCATATGTTCATTAAACAGCCACCGGCCGGCCAACGCGACGCCGATATAGTTGAGGCTGGCGATGGGAGCGGCGAGAGTTAGCGGCGCAATTGCAAGCACTCTCAACCACACGAAGATCTCGATCACGTAAACGAGGAGGCCTCCAACCACCCAGACGATGGGCATGAGCGAGCGTGAGCGATCGCGCGCCATACCTATGGCGCCGAGTTTGAAGAACGTCTGACCGGATACATCGCAGGCTATGGAGGTGGCGAGCAGGATCATCAGGTCAGGATTCATGGAACGTCGCGCCGAGATATCGCGTGGGAGGGAATCGGTTGCTGACGGACATAATGCGACGCGCGACCACAGCGCTCAAGGTGAGGCGAAGGCAGCATCAAAGAGGCCGCTATTCTCGCACCGATCGTGGCTCCGAGCGCGCAACCCTCACGCAGCCGGAAGGGGTGCAGCCGGTTGTCCAGCATGTAGGCGTGATTGGCGTACCCTCGACATCGTCGCGGCATGTGCCTGAAAATTCAAAAGCCCGCCGCCCGGGTAACCGCAAGCGCCGTAGGTCAGCGCGCTACGTCGCCTCCTCTCGTGAAGGCTGGGCATCGGGTCTTGGCTCCAACGCGCAGCCGTGGGATTTTGCTCGTGGCGAGGTCCGCGCACTCTTATTGCTCTTGCGAACAACACCGCAGGGTCCAAATCCCCCCCATTGG
>JAMXLN010000002.1 GCA_024281145.1 Hyphomicrobiaceae bacterium
AAGGAGGAGCCGTTCCACCCCGACGACATCGCCAAGATCGAGGCGAAATGCGCGAGATCATCGATCGCGACGCGCCCTTCACCAAGGAGTTCTGGACCCGCGACCAGGCCAAGGACTTCTTCAGAAAGAGGGGCGAGCTGTTCAAGATCGAGCTTGTCGACGCGATCCCCGAGGGGGAACCTCTGAAGATCTATAAGCAGGGTGAATGGCTCGATCTCTGCCGCGGTCCACACATGACTTCGACCGGACAGGTCGGTAAGGCCTTCAAGATCACCCACTTTGCCGGTTCCTACTGGCGCGGTAACGCCCAGGGACCGAAGCTGCAGCGCATCTACGGCACCGCTTGGGCGAGCGAAACGGAGCTTGCCGCCTACCTCAAACAGCTCGAGGAAGCTGAAAAGCGCGATCATCGCAAGCTCGGCCGCGAAATGGACCTCTTCCATTTTCAGGAAGAAGGCCCGGGGGTCGTGTTCTGGCATCCGAAGGGCTGGGAGCTCTTCCAGAACCTGATCAACTACGTGCGCCGGCGGCAGAACGCAGCGGGCTATCGGGAGGTGAACGGTCCGCAGCTTCTGGACAAGTCCCTATGGGAGACCTCCGGACATTGGCAGACCTTCCGCGAGCACATGTTTACCACCGTGACCGAGGACGAGCGTGAGTTTGCCATCAAGCCGATGAACTGCCCGGGTCACATCCAGATCTTCAAGCACGGGCTTCGCTCGTACCGCGAGCTGCCTTACCGAGTGGCCGAATTTGGCATCGTGCATCGCTACGAGCCGTCCGGCGCCCTGCACGGTCTGATGCGCGTGCGTGGCTTCACTCAGGACGATGCGCATGTGTTCTGCACCGAGGCGCAGCTCGCCAAAGAATGCCTCAGCATGAATGACCTGATCTTGTCGATCTATCGCGACTTTGGGTTCACCGAGGTGGTGGTTAAGCTGTCCACCAGGCCGGAGAAGCGCGTCGGCTCTGACGCGGCCTGGGATCGCGCCGAGGCGGCGATGTCAGACGTGCTGCACCAGATCGCGCAACGGTCGGCGGGCCAGATCAAAACTGGCATCAATCCGGGCGAAGGCGCCTTCTACGGACCCAAGTTCGAGTACATTCTGCGCGACGCCATCGGCCGCGACTGGCAATGCGGCACCATCCAAGTGGACTTCAATTTGCCTGAGCGGTTCGGCGCCTTCTTCATCGATGCCGATGGCGACAAGAAGATCCCGGTGATGATCCACCGAGCCATCTTCGGCTCCATGGAGCGATTTACCGGCATCCTGCTTGAGAGCACCGCCGGTCATTTGCCGCTCTGGCTTGCACCCGTGCAGGCAAAGGTGTGCACCATCGTGTCGGACGCGGACGGCTACGCGCAGGAGGTATTGGCAGCACTGCAGCAAGCCGGATTGCGCGCCGAGGCTGATTTGCGCAACGAGAAGATCAATTACAAAGTGCGCGAGCATTCGCTGGCCAAAGTGCCGGCGATGCTGGTGGTCGGCAAACGTGAGGCCGAGGAGAGAACCGTGTCCCTGCGTCGGCTTGGCGGCCAACAGCAACAGGTGCTGCCGCTCGCCGAGGCTGTGGCCATGCTTGCGAAGGAAGCCGTGCCACCGGACCGCAAGCGTGCGGCGCGGGAGATGGTCACGGCCGCCTGAGCAGGAATGACCGCCCATGCCTTCACCCCATCCCTGACCCCATCTTCGAGCAGACCGGCCACGTTCACGCCCGGGCTTTCGCGCATGGGTTGCAGAGTGTGAGACGGCGTCTGAGTCCGCCGACAAAAGTTCCAGAACTTATTGCGTTTTCTTGCCGCACCCGCGACGACCCGCCGCGTGGCCAGGGAGGCCATCGCTGCGGTGTGCTGCTGGCGACCGCAGAGCCGACGCAACGTGATCTGCGCGTCCCACCGAGGGCTGGCGCCATCACGCGGTGATGATTTGCCGACCTTCTTCAGGACGGGGGAGGCAGGGATGACACAATCTGGTGGGTCGACGGGCCGCATCGTTGCGGCAGGATTGGCCGTGGTCTGCGGATATTGGGTGGCGGCCTATTCCAGCCGAGCGCAGCTCGCCTCGATCCGCGCACCGGCTGAGTTCGGGAAGATCACACCAGAGGCGCTCGCGCGCATCGAAGTGGTGGCGCTTCCCCTGGAGGGGAGTGCGAGCTCCAGTTTCGCGCTGGCATCGCCTCTGGCCGTGGGCCGAGGTCCGCTGCGCGTTGGGGCGGTCGGGGAATTCGCCGCACGCGGAGGTATGCAATTGGCAAGCCTCGAGTGGGCACCCGTGCCGGCCCTACCAAAGCCGTTTTCGGCAGCGGAGACTGGCGAGCCTGCGGCGCTGATCGCGCCGCTGACGGAAAAAGACCTAAAGCAACGCACGGGATCGACCATGCCGGTGCTGGAAACGCTGGCTGAGCACATGGGCCTTGATGGGCTTAGTGCTCAACTGCTGGAGGATGCTCGCCTGTTTGCAGGCAAGCGAAAGCACAGTTTGCTTCCGCGCCTGCCGATGTCACGGCCCCAGCAATTGCATGAGCCGATTAGCCACTTCGGCGATGCGTTGGCCGCGCCGCCCGACGAGGCGGCGGCGACCCCGGAGTTCACCTTGCCATTTGCGAGCGGGCACGTGTCGAGCCTGTTCAACGACGGCCGGCGGCATCCCGCGATGGATCTGGCCGGCAAGCTCGGCTCGCCGGTTTTGGCAACCACTGCTGGGCAAAAAGTGGTGTTTGCGGGATGGCGCGGAGGCTACGGCAACGCCGTGATCACCCAAGACGGCTACGGCAGGACCCATCTTTACGGTCATCTGCAAAGCATTGCATCGCGCGTGGGCCAGATGCTCAATCAGGGCGAGAAGCTGGGTCACCTCGGCAGCACCGGGCATTCGACTGGGCCTCACGTCCACTACGAGGTGCGCAACAGCCAGGGTGTGCACATCAATCCGATGCTGCTGCTCTTCCCCGGCCGTGCCGTGCGGAAAGGTTATGCTTGGACCGACCCGCGGCAGGAGGGCATTGCGCGCGTCGCGGCGCGGCTCCAGTAGTTCCAAAAATACTCGCCTTGCGCTGCGCCTGGCGTCCGCCTCGCCAAGGCAACTGCAGACGAAATTCCCGGGAAATGTTAGGGCTGGCGCACGCAGCTTGCGCCGGTGCTACGCATGCCTCGGGGTCACGTTATCCTCTGCAGCGTCAATCAGCGCGCCGTCGCTGGCCTATGCCTCAGCCTCCTGGTCGGCATTCTGCCCTCGCCGGTGCCGGCGCAAAATCCCGACGTCGCGGGGCCATGGCGGCAGATGTTCCGGCGGCCCGAGGGTCCGCCGCCCGCTGCCGCGGAGAACCCGCTCACGCCCGACAAAATCGCCTTAGGTGCACGGCTCTTCTCGGACGTGCGGCTCTCCGGCAATGGTGAGCGCGCGTGCGCGAGCTGCCATGAACCCGCACGGGCGTTTACCGATGGGCGCCGGCGCGCGCTCGGTCTCGCGGGCACATCGCTGCGACGCAACACGCCCTCTCTCTTCAATCTCGCATGGGGCAAGCATTTCTTCTGGGATGGGCGGGCGCCTTCCCTTGAGATGCAAGTGGGCATGCCCATCGTCGAGCCCCAAGAAATGGGCGGCGATTGGCCCACCATCTTGCGCCGGCTCGAGGCAGACGGTGAATTGGTCAGGCAGTTTCACGAGGCATTTCCCGGGCACGCCGCAATCTCCCGCGAGCAGGTTGTGCAGGCGGTGGCCTCCTACGTGCGCTCGCTCGTCTCGCCACCGACGCGATTTGATGCCTGGATCGAGGGCGATGGCGACGCCCTGCGACCGGCCGAGGTGCGCGGCTTCGGCCTGTTCGTCGGCAAGGCCGGGTGCGTGCTCTGTCATGTCGGCTGGCGCTTCACCGACGACCGCTTTCATGACATCGGATTGGCAAGCCCGGACGCCGGGAGGGGTGCGGTGCCGGGCGGCATGCCCGGTCTCGCCGCCTTTAAGACCCCAGGCCTGCGCGAACTTGAGCTGACCGCGCCCTACATGCACGACGGATCGCTGGCCAATCTGGCCGCGGTCATCAACCACTACGCCGGCCGTTTCGTGAGACGCCCATCGCTGGCACCCCACCTCAATCGCCGGCTGCGCCTCGTCGCGCAGGAGAAGGCCGATTTGGTTGCCTTCCTGCGCACCCTGTCGAGCCGCGCCCGCCCCGCGCATGCAAACCGCGCGGGGCCAAATTGATGGTGTGAAGTCCGACGCTTTAGGCCTTCTGCCTTTCGAAATTGGCGATCGCCTCGGCCAACAGCTGGTAGTCCTCGCACGCGGTGCCGCAGCGTTTGGCAATCTCAGCCAGCTGCTCTTTGGCCTTGGCGGGCTCGCCCATCTGCAGGAACGCCTCGCCCAAGTACTGCCGCGTCGTCGTACGCTCGGGATAGGCCGCCAGCACGCGCCGGTAGAACTCCATCGCCTCGTCAAGGCGACCCAGCTTGCGCAGCGAGAAGCCCATCATCGTTTCGATGCGCGGATCGGCTGGATTGGCCGCCCTGCGCAACGTCGCCAGCGCCTCGGCGTACTTCCCGTCCTTTGCTTGCCAATAGCCGAGGCTGTAGATCTGATCGTCCGTGAGCGACCCCTGCTTGGGTGCGGGCTTGGGCTTCGGCTTGGATTTGGACTTGGGTTTCGGTTTGGGTTCGGAGGGAGTGTCGCCCACGGCAAAGGTCGCTTGCGGTGAGAACACGACGATGCTCAGGCCCACGGCTGCGGCGAGCAGCCATTTGGGAATGCCGGTCATCCACATATCCTGTTTTCTCCCTCCAGCCGTTGTCGCGAAAGGCCGGCCGAGAGTAAAACGCTGGACGGTTCTGAGCAATCGAACGCCCGAACGTTTGCACGCACGGCTGCGTGAAGTGGTTTCTCAACCGCGCCCGCGATAAGGCGACACGCCCTGATCGGGCAACCAAACGCTCTTGGGACACGTACCCGTTTGCCAGAACACATCGATCGGCATACCGCCGCGTGGGTACCAATAGCCGCCGATGCGCAGGTAGTGCGGCGCAATGAGCTGGGCCAGGCGCTTGCCAATGGCCACCGTGCAATCCTCGTGGAAGGCCCCGTGGTTGCGGAAGGAGCCGAGATAAAGCTTGAGCGACTTGGATTCCACCAGCCAGCGGTCAGGCACGTAGTCGATGACAAGATGCGCGAAGTCCGGTTGACCGGTCACCGGACACAGCGTGGTGAACTCCGGCGCGGTGAAGCGGGCGACATAGCCCGTGTCGGCGTGGGGGTTCGGCACGCGGTCAAGCACCGCCTTGTCAGGGCTCTCGGGCAACACCGCGGGCTTGCCAAGAACCGTCGTGTGCAGGGGAGTTCGAGGTTCAGCCATGGCGCTCTACATGCGCCCCCCGGCTGTCTTTGACAAGGCGAACTGCCTATATTGCCAGCGCAGGAAGGTTCAGCAGGATTGCAATGGGGACCAGGGCGGCTCTCATCACAGGCGCGGCCCGCCGCATCGGGCGGGCCATCGCGAGGCATTTGGCGCGCGAGGGATGGGACATCGCCGCCCACTACAACACGTCGCTCCAGGAGGCCCTCAGCCTGCAGGCGGAGGCGCAGTCCCTGGGTGTTGATTGCCGGCTCTATGACGCCGATTTGAGCGATCCGGCCGCCGCTGACCGCCTCGCTGAAGCGTGCATCCGCGATTTGCCGCACGCCTGTTTGCTCGTCAACAGCGCCTCGATCTTCAAGAAGGATACGGTTGCCACATTGAGCCCGGCCCTGTGGGAAGAACACCTGCGCATCAACGCACTATCGCCCATACTGCTGACCCGCGCCTTCCACCGGCTGTGCACGCGGCAGAACTGCGTCATCAACATGCTTGACCAGAAGGTGACTGGGGTAACACCCGACTTCTTCTCCTACACCGTGAGCAAGCTCGCGCTGCACAATGCCACGCGCATGCTGGCCATGAGCTTATGGCCAAAGACACGCGTCAACGGCATTGCGCCAGGCCTCGTACTTCGCAGCGGTGATCAGACGGAGGAGCAGTTTCGTCAGGTGCATAGCCGGACGCCGTTGGGCGTGGGGCCGTCGGTTGAAGAGATCTGCCGCGCCGTGTCGCTGCTGGCCGAAACCGCCTCGATCACGGGGCAGGTCGTCACCATCGATGGGGGGCGGCACCTGCTCATCAAGTTTCCGTTCGAAGACCTTCCCAGGGAATGACAGGCGATGCCCATGCCAAGCGCGTCGATCGTTCCTGCCGCGGGACAGCGCTGCATCGTCATCGACGATTTGCGGGTTTCTTTTTTTATCGGCGTCCACGAGCGCGAGAAGCTGGCACCGCAGGAAGTGTCGATCAGCGTCTACATGTTCGTCGCCGATACCGGATCGCCGAGCTCGGACGACATTGCCGATCACGTTTCCTACGCGGACTTGGTCGACCAATTGATAGAGCGGGCGGCGTCTAAGCGGCACGTCAATCTCGTGGAGACCCTCGCGGAGGAGGTGGCCACCCTGGCGTTGGCGGATGCGCGGGTTCTGAGCGCCATTGTCGATGTGCGCAAGACCGAGGTCATTCCACAGGCCAAGGGTGTCGGCGTCATCATCCATCGTCGGCGCGGTCCGAGGACGGTCGATGGCGGTTGATGTCAGCGTGGTCATGCCCGCCTACCGTGCGGATGCCACGATCGGTCGAGCGATCGCCTCTGTCTTCGCCCAGCAAGGCGTCGTGGCTGAACTTGTGCTGTGCGCCGACGACGGTCTCGATTACTGGGCGCTGCTGCCCGAGGAGCTGCGCTCCGGGTCCTCCGTCACGATGTGCCGGACGCCAAACCCCAAATCGGGTCCTTCGCTGGCTCGCAATATTGCGCTCAGTCACGCGCGCGCCGAGATTATCGCCAGCCTTGACGCCGACGACGTTTTCGCTCCGCACCGTCTGGCGCGGCTGCTGCCGCTCGTGGAGCAGCATGGGCTAGCCACCGGACCGACGCTCGAGGTAGACGCAAGCTCGCGCGCAACGCGCGTGGCGCGGCCGCGCCGTGGCAACGACCGATTGCCGATCGAGGACATCTGCGAGCTGCGCATGCCGTTCGCGCCGGTCTTCCACCGGGGCATATGCCCGCAAGGCTGGCCACAGATTGCCTTTGCCGAGGACGTCATCCTCAACGTCGATCTGCATTGTGCGAGCGGCGTCTATCCGTTCGTGGAAGGCGCCGACTACATCTACCACGTAAGCCCGGGCTCGCGGACCCAGTCCGTAGCGGCATTGAGGGAGGCCCGCACGGGCTATCTTGAGATCCTCGCCCTCGTCGATCGCCGATCCTGGCCGCACTCGGTGGGCGAGCTCGTGCGACGCGTATTCAGCGAGGACCTCGCCGCGGTGGAGCGGGCGCTGGCCCAAGGCGCAGAGCACGCCTCGTGGCGCGACATCGTACGCGACGGTTCGGACAGATGAGTGCAGCGCCGGGTGGGCTGCCTCAAACGGCCGCCTTCTCCGCCTCGCGAATGCGGCTCCTCTTTTTGCGTTCGTTGGCATCGAGCCAGCGCTTACGCAGGCGGATCGACTTGGGTGTTATCTCTACCAATTCGTCATCTTCAATGTAGGAAAGGGCCCGCTCGAGCGTAATGCGCATGGGGGGTGTCAGAATCACGTTCTCGTCCTTGCCTGCGGCACGGATGTTGGTGAGCTTCTTGCCCTGGATGACGTTGACGACGAGGTCGTTTTCGCGTGTGTGCTGGCCCACAATCATGCCCTCATAGACGCGAGTTTGCGGCTCGATGATCATGGCGCCGCGCTCCTGCAGGTAGAAGAGCGAATAGGCGGTGGCCTCGCCCATGGCATTGGAGATGAGCACCCCGGTCTTTCGCCCGGCGATCTCGCCCTTGTGGGGAGCCCAGGCATAAAACAAGCGGTTCATCACGGCGGTGCCGCGAGTATCGGTCAGGAGCTCGCCCTGGTAGCCGATGAGACCGCGCGTCGGCACGTGGAACACGAGCCGCAGGCGACCGCCGCCGGAGGGGCGCATCTCCTTAAGCTCGCCGCGGCGCTCTGCCAGTTTTTGCACGACGACCCCTGAGTGTTCCTCATCGACATCGATGATCACTTCCTCGATGGGTTCCAGCCGCCGGCCAGTGGACGGATCGATCCTCAACACCACGCGCGGACGCGAGACAGTGAGCTCGAAGCCCTCTCGACGCATCGTCTCGATCAGGATGCCGAGCTGCAATTCGCCGCGTCCGGCCACTTCGTAGGCATCCTTGCTGTTCTCGTCCTCGCTGACGCGGATGGCGACGTTGCGCTCGGCTTCCCGCAACAGCCGATCGCGGATGACACGGCTCTGGAGCTTGTCGCCCTCCTGGCCGGCGAACGGACCGTCATTGATGCGAAACATCATAGCGAGCGTGGGCGGATCGATCGGCTGTGCCGGCAGCGCCACCTCCACCGCCGGATCGCAAAGTGTGTCGGCAACCGTGGCCTGCGTAACGCCGGCGACGGCCACGATGTCGCCGGCCTCGGCCAGGTCGACGGCGGTGCGCTCCAGGCCACGGAATGCCAGAACCTTCGTCACCCGCGACGTCTCGATAAGCATCCCATCGCGGCTCATTGCCTTAATGGTCTGACCGGGCCGCACGCTCCCTGAAGTGATGCGTCCCGTAAGGATGCGCCCCAAGTAGGGATCTGCCTCCAAAGTCGTCGCCAGCATGCGGAACGGCCCGTCCTCCACCTTGGGCGGAGGAACGTGCCGCAAGATGAGCTCAAACAGCGCCACCAGATCGGTTTTGGGACCCCTGGGGTCTGTCGCCATCCAGCCGTTGCGGCCCGATCCGTAGAGCACCGGGAAGTCCAGCTGCTCGTCGGTGGCGTCAAGGGCGGCGAAGAGATCGAATATGTCGTTGAGCACCGCCTCGTGACGCTCATCGGGGCGGTCGATTTTGTTGATGGCGACGATCGGCCTGAGGCCCTGCTGGAGCGCCTTTGACACCACGAATTTGGTCTGCGGCAACGGCCCTTCGGAGGCATCGACCAGCACAATTGCGCCATCCACCATGTTGAGGATGCGTTCCACCTCGCCACCGAAGTCGGCATGGCCTGGCGCGTCGACGATGTTGATGCGCGTTCCTTGCCAAAGGATGGACGTGCACTTGGCGAGGATGGTGATCCCGCGTTCGCGCTCAAGGTCGTTGCTGTCGAGCGCCTGCGCCTCCACGCGTTGGTTCTCGCGCAGGGCACCTGACTGCTTGAGCAGTGCGTCGACCAGCGTGGTCTTGCCGTGGTCTACGTGCGCAATGATCGCAATGTTGCGAAGGTTCATCTACACTTCCCTAGGGGGTTGAACCCCTGTCCGTGCAAGGGTTAGCGTGGCATGGGCCGCTGCAGCGCGCCCGCGTTCGCCGCGCCGGTAGCACATTCCGTGCACTCCTGCCAGCACCGCCTGCCCACGCCTTCGCCAACGCCTTAAGTGGGACGAATCGCTGGGAAAGCGAACCATCGCGTTTTAGTCGCCAGCGGCCGGGCACCTCGCCAAAGCCACAGCTCGAACCATCACCCCCGACCAATATTCCCCGACCCCCGCTCCGCACTTGGGGAGGCACAAGGGGCGAGGCGCACGGGCGCGAGGTCGCACTGGGCCTGGCACTGGGGCTGGCACTGGGGCTGGCACTGGGTCCATCATCGGTGCCGACGCGGGACCTGAGCTGGCTGTCGCGGCCCCGCGCCAGGCCGATTCCACGGTTGGGCAACACAGCAAGATCGCCCTTGAGGATCAGAGGTTCAGCAAAGCCCGGCACCCCCCCGCACGAGGTGTGGGGAAGGCGGACTCGCCGCGTCGGTTTGGCTCGTCAGTGCGGGGGGCTTTTGCCCGCCGATCTCCTCATGAGCCACGCCGCTGCGGGGGGTAGGAGCAACCAAAGCCCAAATCCCGCCGCATTGCCTGCCAGTATGGGTCGCACTCCGGAGGGTCGCAGACGGGTGATCGGAACGCAATTGGAGGCGGGGAGCGCGTGCGCGTTGGCGGTCGCGAGCCATGGGCGGCTGCGCGGTAGCGCTCTCGCGCATGCCGCGCCGGCCTCATGGGCCGTCCGCACATGGGGCGTCCGTATATGGGTGGGCCGTGAATGGGCCGCCTATGCATGGGTGGCACGCGCCGACCAGCCGCCAGCGGACCGGCAGCCCTGGGGAATGCCCGCGGGATACCCCGGGCTTCGCCGGCGCTTCCTGCTGGGCCTGAACTCATTGAGCAGAACAGCCTGCGCCTCGCGCGCGCTTTGCACATCTGACTTTGGACCGAAGCGATGAACCCCCTCGACGTGATCAAGCCGGGCACCACCGGTGGCTTCTCGTTCTTCGAACTGTTTATGACCGCCCATCCCGTGGTCAAGTTCGTGATGCTCGGTTTGCTCATGGCTTCCATCTGGGCCTGGGCGATCATCATCGAGAAGCTCTTCGCATTCCGCCGCGCACGGCGCGAGGCCGATCGGTTTGAGCAGCAGTTCTGGTCCGGGCAGTCGCTGGAGGAACTCTACGCTGGGCTCTCGCGTGGGCGCACCTTGTCTATGGCGGCGCTCTTCGTCGCTGCCATGCGCGAGTGGAAGCGATCCGTGGAAGGCAACATTCGCGCTCTTGGAGGCATCCAATTGCGCGTCGAAAAGGTGATGGACGTCACCATCAGCCGCGAAATGGAGCAGCTGGATCGCCGCCTCTTGTTCCTCGCCACGGTCGGCTCCACGGCGCCCTTCATCGGCCTCTTCGGCACGGTGTGGGGCATCATGACGAGCTTCCAGGCAATCGCGGCATCCAAAAACACCAATCTGGCGGTGGTCGCGCCGGGTATCGCCGAGGCTCTTTTCGCCACGGCACTGGGGCTGCTCGCCGCTATCCCGGCGGTCATTTTCTACAACAAGTTTGCCGCCGATTCGTCCCGTCTCAGCCAGCGATTGGAGGCGTTCGCTGATGAGTTTTCAGCGATCGTTTCGCGCCAGATCGATGTGAGGGCCTAGTCGTCATGCGAGAGGAAGCGACCGCAGATCTCAGCGCGGGATTTCTGCCATCCAGCCCGCACCGCCCGACCACCAAGCTTGGCGAGACCCCCGTTAGACCGGCCGTGAGGGGGCTAAACACCGCAAGGGGGCGTATCGGCCATGGCCGCTAGCGTTCAACCCCCGGCACGGCCCGGCGGTGGCCGGCGCGGCCGCGCGCGCAAGCACAGCCCCATGCACGAGATCAACGTGACGCCGTTCGTCGATGTGATGCTGGTGCTGCTCATCATCTTTATGGTGACGGCGCCGATGCTGACCTCGGGCGTGCCGATCGAGTTGCCGGAAACCAAGGGCCAACAACTGCAAACCAACAAGGATCCTGTCACGCTCAGCGTCGACCGGTCCGGCAAGGTCTTCATCCAGGAAACGGAGATCAAGCTCGACGATATCGCCCCGAAGCTCAAGGCCATCGCCAAGAACGGCTACGATGAGCAGATCTTCATCCGGGGCGACAAGGGCATCGACTATGGCACGGTGATGCGCGTGATGGGCCGGGTCAAGGCGGCCGGATTTACCAAGGTCTCGCTCGTTACGGAGACGGAGGGGACGTAATCTTTAAGCGCTAAGGAGCGGCAGTGCGGAGCGGGTTGGCAACCTCCGTCGTTCTGCACGCGGCGATTCTGGCATGGGCTCTCTTCACCATCCAGGCGCAGCGCGAACTGCGCATGCCCGAACCGGAACCCATTGCCGTCGATCTCGTCAACGCCAGCGACCTCACCCGCCTGCGTCGGGGCGCGCGGGACGCCAAAGAGCTCGAGGCCCAGCCCAAAGAGGCGCCGAAGACCGAGCCCGCCAAGAAGGAGGCCCCGCGACCGACCCCTGTGGCGTCGGCCCCTCCCCCTCCGCCACCGCCACCACCGGAGGAGCCGAAGGAAGAGCCCAAGAAGGAGCTCTCGTCGGTTCCACCGCCGCCAGCACCCAGTCCCCCCGCACCCGCGCCGGAGGAGCAGAAAAAACTCGACGAGCTTCTCAAGGCGCAGGAGCGCCAGGCCGAGGAGCAGAAGAAGATCGAGGAGCAGAAGAAGATCGAGGAGCAGAAGAAGATCGAGGAGCAGCAGAAGGTCGAGGAGCAGAAAAAGCTCGAGGAGCAGAAAAAGGTCGAGGAGCAGAAAAAGGTCGAGGAGCAGAAAAAGCTTGAGGAGCAGCAGAAGCTCGAGGAGCAAAGGCGGCTTGAGGAGGAGCGCAAACAGGCCGAGCTCAAACGCCGGCTCGAGGAGGAAAAACGGCGCAAGGAGGCGGAGCTCAAGCGCAAACGCGAGGAAGAGAAGAAGCGCAAGGAGGCCGAGGCCAAGAAGAAACAGTTTGACGCCGAGAAGATCGCCGCGCTGTTGAACAAGGTGCCCGACAAGGGTGCGCCGCGACCGTCGGTGCCGCTCGAGGAGCAAGCCAAGACGCTCACAAAAGCTCCGGTGCTCGGAGCACCGGAGGGCCGCGACCGGCAAGTGTCGGCAAGCGAACTTGCTATTCTGGCCCAACGCATCCGGCAATGCGTGCAGTCGAAATGGAACCTGCTCGCGGGCGGCGAGCAGGCCCAACACACCCTGGTCAAGCTCCGCCTGCGCTTTAATCCGGACGGAACGCTGGCGGGTCCGCCAGTCATCATGAACCCGCAGAACACGCCCTACTTCCTGGCGGTTTCTGACAGTGCCATCAGGGCGGCGCAAGCCTGCGAGCCCTATAGCCTACCGCCGGAGAAATACGACCTGTGGAAGGATATCGTGCTCAACTTCGACCCACGCGACATGTTCTAGCCGCCATGGGATACTACCGAGGCAGCGCCCTGCCTTCGGCCCATCAGCCCCAGACCAGCCCCAGACCAGCCCGCAACGATGACAAACCCGTCAGCCGCGCCTGCCATCAAGACCAGCGCCCAACGCGTCGATGCGCGCGCCAACTGGTCGTTTGGCCGCAACAATCGCAGCGTCCGATCCGGGCTGGCCAGCGCGGCCTTGCTCGTTGCCTCTATGCTGTGGCTCGGCCAGACCGCGGCAGCACAGCAGCCGCCCTATCGACCGGGTCCGCCGACGGCAAACAGAGCCCAATCGTCGCGGTCGGCCCCGAGCGGTCCGCTTGAGGTGGACATCACGCAAGGCACACTGAAGCCCATTCCCATCGCTGTCCCCGAATTCATGGGCGAGGATCCGCAGTTTGCGCGCGAGATTTCCGATCTGGTGTCGGCCGATCTTGAGCGTTCGGGACTGTTTGAGCCGCTCGACCGCGGCTCGTTTATCGAGGCGGTCCGCGATCTCAACGCCCCGCCGCGGTTTCAGGACTGGCGCCTGATCAACGCCCAGGCGCTGGTGATCGGTCGCGCGGGAAGGGCACCGGATGGCCGAGTGGTGGGCGAGTTTCGCCTCTGGGACGTCTATTCTGGCCGCCAGCTGGCCGCGCAGCGCTTCGCTGTCGTGGCCCAGGAGTGGCGCCGTCTTGGGCATCTCGTGGCCGATCAGGTCTATCAGCGCCTCACCGCCGAACGGGGTTATTTTGATACGCAGATCGCGTTCGTTGACGAGACCGGGCCCAAAGACCATCGCAACAAACGTCTCGCCATCATGGATCAGGATGGCGCCAACGTGCGGCTCTTGAGCCAGGGCCGCGAATTGGTGCTGACGCCCCGGTTCAGTCCCAGCAGCCAGAACATCGTTTTCATGCAATACACGGGCGATCAACCGCACGTGTTCTTGATGAACCTTGAGAGCGGACAGCGCGAGCTGCTCGGCAATTTCCCGGGGATGACGTTTGCACCGCGCTTCTCTCCCGACGGGCAACGCGTCGTCATGAGCACCGGAGAAGGCGGCGCGACTTCGATTGTCGAGATGGATCTGCGCAGCCGCCAAATGCGCCGCCTGACGCAAACCACCGCCATCGATACGGGGCCTTGCTACAGCCCGGACGGCAGGTCCATCGCCTTCGAATCGGATCGGGACGGGACCCAGCAGCTCTACGTGATGGGGAGCGACGGCTCCGGCCAACGGCGCATCAGCTTCGGCGAAGGCCGCTACTCCACCCCGGTTTGGTCCCCGCGCGGTGATCTCATCGCCTTCACCAAGCAGATGACAGGCAGTTTCCTGATCGGTGTTATGCGCACGGATGGCTCGGGGGAGCGAATCCTCACCGAAGGGTTCCATAACGAGGGCCCCACCTGGGCTCCGAACGGTCGCGTGCTGATGTTCTTCCGCGAGAGTCGCGGAGCTGGCGGTGGACCAAAGCTCTATTCGATCGACCTCACGGGCTACAACGAGCGCCAAGTGCCAACGCCCGCCTTCGGATCCGATCCCGCTTGGTCTCCGTTGCGTAATTGAACAAGCATTTACGCGACCTTAACTGGCATAGTGTGTTCTAGGGGCGAGCGCGGCCCAATTGCATCGGTGGGTCATCGTGCTGTTCCGCGTTGCGCGTTTTGGCTTGGCCGATGTGCACAACTCAAGTGGCATTTTCGCATCAACCGGCGTGGAAAACCTTTGGAAAAGCAGCTGCGTTCTTGATCTGAGCGGTCCGCCCCGGTAGCCAATAGATGCGATTGCCGAACTAGGAGAGAAGACCATGAACGTGAAGAGCATGATCGTACTTGCGGCGGTGGTCGCCGCTGTTGCTCTCGGCGCGTGCCGCCGTGAGGAGTACCGGCCCCTGAAGCTCGGCGCCGGCTCGGACATGCCGGTGGCAGAGAAGGTTCGGTAAAGAGGCGCCGACCTGCCGGTTGCTGACGGCGAGCGCCTTGGAAGGCTCGGCTCTGCTCTGGTCGTTTTGAGTGGAGGAGGCGAGCACAAGATGCGCGGGTCTTGCAACCGTCCTCGTAGCCGTTGTGCTCGGAGCGTGTCACGCGATTGTGGCACCTGGACCCCTGAGCGATGGCACGAGCGTAGAGCAGGCGGCTCGCTGAAGGCCGGCGATCCCTGCCCTGCGGCAGACGAATCGCAAGGAATTAGGGCTGCATCGAGGGTGCAGCCCTGATTTTTTTCTCCCCACGCCATTCCGCCGCACTCGGGCCGCTAAGTTTGGCCGCATCTGGCGTGCAATGTGGGGAAAACAGCTGATGCTAGGTTGCCAATTCCGAGCCCATCCGTTTCTCCTCGGTGGGTCGCGGTCACATTTTTGAACGAAGCTTCGGGTAGGACGAGCGCAGTTGTGCTGGCGGCCCGTGGCTGAACCCCGTGGCTTAATTGGAGCACCGTGGAAGGGGACGCAGAATGGAGCTTTCGAGGTGGCGCAGAGGCGGGGTGGGCTTTTGTGGGGCCATCCTGATCGCCCTCGCGCTTGCCGCGTGCTCCGAAACGCCCAAGCCCGAGAGCGAAATCGGGGGCCGCATGAGCCCGGCCACCCCGGGGACGGCGCGCGATTTCGCCGTCAACGTGGGTGACATCGTCTATTTCTCGACGGACAGCGTCGACTTGTCACCCGAAGCGCAGCAAACGCTGGCCAATCAGGCGCGCTGGCTGCAGCAGTATTCCCAATACACAATCACCATCGAAGGCCACGCCGACGAGCGTGGTACCCGCGAGTACAACATCGCCCTGGGGGCGAAGCGGTCTCAGGCCGTGCGCACCTATCTCTCCCAGCATGGCGTTACCGCCGCACGCATCCGCACCGTCTCCTACGGTAAAGAGCGTCCGGTGGCGGTCTGCAATGATATCTCCTGCTGGTCGCAGAACCGGCGGGCCCAGACGGTGCTCAACAGCCGCGCTGACGCTCGCTCCTGAGCGGGCTGCGCCGAAATCGGCTGCCCCTGCCCAAGCGCGGCACCTCCGCTGCCAACCAAAGTTTGGCCCCAATGCGGGCGCACTCTCGCCCCGCACATGGCATTGGCGAGCGGGGGGGGAGCGCGCTTCATGTTCTGGCGGAAGCTGTTGGCCGGTCTGGTGGGGGGAGTGGCCCTCGCCGGTGTGTCCGACCCGCAACTGATGTCGGCCCGGGCCGAAGAGCGCTCGGGGCTCGGAGGGCCCTTGGGCCTGGCAGCTCAGTTCCAAAGCGCGGTCGGCGACCGGGTCTTTTTCAGCGAGGCCAGTGCGGAACTCGGCACGCGCGGCCGATTGGCCCTGCAGGCGCAGGCTGAGTGGCTCCTGCGTTATCCCCACCTCACCATCATCGTGGAGGGCCATGCCGATGACGGCGGGGGCCTCGCCCACAATCTCAGCCTCTCCCATCAACGGGCGGAGGTTGTGCAACGCCGACTGATCCAAATGGGTGTGGCGCCCGAGCGCATCCGCGCCGCAGCCTTTGGTCGCGAGCGCCTGATCGCCGACTGCGGGGCACCTGCATGCGCTGCCCAGAACCGGCG
>JAMXLN010000003.1 GCA_024281145.1 Hyphomicrobiaceae bacterium
TGTGGATATCGTAGATGGCGTACAGCATCGAGCCGGAGTAGAGGATGGTCACCACCCCATAGCCGGAATGCGCGCCACCGCGCTGGATGCATTCACATTCGACCGCGGTGATCTTGCCATCGCGGGCGAGACCAAGCTTCATTCGGATGTCGGTCTCGGGCCTGCCGCGGTGAGTGATAAAGGTGTCTTCCCTCGTTAAAACCATCCGAACGCTGCCGGGCGCCCGGCGCGCGAGCAGAGCAGCAATCAGCTCAACATTGAGACATTCTGTGCGACAACCGAAGCCCCCGCCAACGAACGGTTTGACGACGCGAATCCGAGACATGTCCATGTCCAGGATCTGAGCGAGCATGAGGTGGACATAGTAGGGCACCTGCGTGGAGGCGTGCACCGTCATGCGCTCGCGCAGCGCATCGTAGTCGGCGACAGCCGCGTGCATCTCCATCTGGTTCTGGCAGACCTCGGCGCAATTGTAGGTGGCCTCCAATACCAGATGGGCTTTGGCAAAGCCTTCCGTGACACTGCCGAGCTCAAACAGAACTTCGCGCTCGAGGTTGCCTGGCTTCTTGTCATGGATGGGTATGGTATCGGCGGCGAGGGCCGCCGACGCTGTGTAATAGGCCGGCAACTCGCGCACTTTCATGCGGATAAGGTTGATGGCCTTCTCAGCGGTCGCTGCATCGACGGCTGCCACGGCGGCCACCGGCTCGCCCTTGTAGCGCACCTTATCGCGAGCAAGCGGATACTCGGTGCGCGCGATCGGCAGCACCCCGAACGAATTAGCGCAGTCGGCGCCGGTGATGATGGCCATCACCCCTGGAACCCTTGCCGCTTGCGAGGTATCGACGTCGATGATCTCAGCGTGCGCGTAAGGACTGCGATATATGCGTCCGGTCAGCATCTGCGGCGCGATGAAATCGGCCGTGTATTTGGCGCGCCCTGAAACCTTCTCAGGTCCATCCACCATGGGCACGGAAGCACCCACGGCACCCCTGCGCAGGATCTCGGTCATTAGCTCTCCAATGCTTGCCGCGATCCATCTCCCCTCAAAGAAAAGTGGCCGCGCGGGGGCGGATATGGGAGGATTTGCTCGCGGTAGGGCGCCAACTTTTCTGTCACCGGTTGCGAGCAAAGGTTTGCGCGCACGCCGCTCAGGAGAGGTTGATCTTTTCCCGAATACGCGACTGCGTAAGCCATCAGATGACGTCCTCTGCCCACGGCGACAGGCGCGCCATTCTCGTGCGGCACGCAAGGACAAAGGTTCGGGGCACGCGTCATGGCTCCGTCGCCTCCCCGGCCTTAAGCAGCCAAGAGGCATGCTCAACGGCTTCGATGATCTTCACGTAACCCGTACACCGGCAGATGTTGCTGCCAAGCGCGGCGCGGATCTCGGCCGCGGTGGGGTGAGGATTGCGGCGCAAGAGACCAACCGACGCCATGACGAAGCCTGGCGTGCAGTAGCCGCATTGGGAGCCCAGCTTGTCATGGAACCCGCGCTGCACGGCCGAGAGGACGCCGCCTTGGCCCAAAGATTCCTCGGTGTCCACGCGCTTGCCCGCCGCCGTTGCGGCGAGCGTGAGGCAGGAGAGCGTCGGGGTATCGTCGAGGAGGATCGTGCAGGCGCCGCATTCGCCGCCATCGCAGCCGGTCTTGGTGCCAGTAAGGCCAACCGTCTCGCGGAGATAGTCGAGCAGCAGCCGGTTGTCCGGAACCGCGTCTACACGCGGGCGCCCGTTGAGCGTCAGCTCCAGAAGGCGAGCCATGGGCGTTTCTCTCAACCCTCCCCGGTGCCATATGGGCTCCCGACAACTGGGTCAGCATAGCGCAAATCGTTTGGTCTACCAATCAATTTGGCGCTGGATCAGTCCGGTTTTGGGCTGTTGGAAGGTTGCGAGCCCCGGGATAAGGTGCCCAGGACGACTTGCAGACGGGGTGATGGCGGCGCCGAAACGAGTGGAGGTGCAGATGCGAACGGTGACGCTTAAGGACGGTGTCAAGGTCCCGGTATTTGGGCTTGGCACGTGGCGGATGGGGGAGCGCACGTCAGCCCGGGCAGCGGAAGTGGCGGCGCTCAAGCTGGGGCTTGAGCTTGGTGTTCGACTGATCGACACCGCCGAAATGTACGGCGAGGGCGTGGCTGAAGAGATCGTCGGGGAGGCAATGGGTGGTTTGCGGGATAGCATCTATCTCGTGAGCAAGGTCTATCCCCACAATGCCTCGCGTAAGGGCACGCTGGCGGCCTGCGAGCGCAGCCTAAAGCGGCTCAAGACCGACCGCCTTGACCTCTATCTCCTGCACTGGCGCGGATCTCATCCCTTGGCCGAAACGGTGGAGGGTTTCGAGGCGCTGCAGAAGGCTGGCAAGATTGTGAGCTGGGGGGTCAGCAACTTCGACGTTGACGATCTCGATGCCTTGGGCGGCGTGCCCGATGGCGGCAATTGCGCCTCTAATCAGGTGCTCTACCACCTGGGCTCGCGGGGAATCGAATGGAGGCTGCTCGCCAAGTGCCAGGCGGCGAGGATCATGGTGATGGCCTATTCGCCGTTGGGGCAGGGGGCGCTGCTGCGCAAGCCGGCATTGGGCAAGATTGCGGCCAAGCATGCGTGCGAACCGGCGGCGGTGGCGTTGGCCTGGGTGTTGCGCCAAAAAGGTGTGATCACAATTCCCAAAGCAACCCAACCAGAGCACGTGCGCGCCAACATCAAGGCATTGGACGTCAAACTCGATCAGGACGATCTCGCCGCGCTCGACAGCGCCTTCCCGCCGCCGCGGCGCGCTCGCCCGCTGGACATGACCTGAAGACAGGAGCGCGTGCAGCTGCAGCGGGGCTGGAGGGCTTTACACTACCGGTACACCCGTTTGCTTGGCTTCGCCCTCGGGCTCGACGTGGATTAGGACTTCGGCGCCGTGCACGGTCGTCCGCAGCGCTTGCTCGATACGATCGCAGATCTGGTGTGAGGCGGCCACGGTCATACTGCCCGGCACCACGAGGTGGAACTCGATGAACGTCACGCGTCCGGCCGTGCGCGTCTTGACGTCATGCGCCTCGATGGCGCCTTGGGCGTTGTCGGAGATCGCTTTGCGGATTTGCCGCGCCACCTCGGCCGTAACGGCTTCGTCCATGAGCCCGCTCACCGACTGGCGCACCAGCCGCCAGCCGGCCCAGAGAATGTTGCCGGCCACCAGTGCGGCCAATATCGGGTCGAGCACCTGCCATCCCGTCAGGGTGGCGAGCAGCAGCCCGAGGATCACACCGAGGGAGGTGACCACGTCGGTCAACAGATGCCAGCCGTCGGCGACCAGCGCCGGCGAGCGCTGCTGGCGGCCCCAGGTCAGCAGAAACCCGCACCAGAGACCATTGATGGCGGTGGCGAGGCCATTGATGGCAAGGCCCCGGAGGGGTTGGCTGAGCGCCCGAGGGCGCACGAACGCATCCAGGGCCTCATGCAAGATCAGGAGAGCGGCCACAACGATCAGTACGCCCTCGATTACGGCAGAGAAATACTCGGCCTTATGGTGGCCGAACTGGTGGCGGCGGTCTGCGGGCTGGGAGGAGATGTGAACGGCGTAAAGGGCAATGAGCGCGGTGATCAGGTTGACGATGCTTTCCAACGCATCGGAGTAAAGGGCCACGCTGCCGGTGACCGAATAGGCCAAATACTTGAGCGCCAGAACCAGCATCGCCACGACAATTGAGGCGATGGCGGCGAGCCTCAAGCTGTCGACCGTGGCGGTTGGGAAGCCTGGCGCCATCCGTTCCTTCGTCCTGCGAAACGGGGCCTGCAATGGCACGAACCGCCGGGGCGCGCCAGCCCTTTTGCGCGCTTCGCATGGACCCGATCCGGTCCGGTTGGCCTCGTGCTTGATGCAATTGGTAGGGCCCGCGGCCCATTGCCCGATGCTGGCGAATCTGATGGAAGGCCGCAAGCTCGGCACCAGGGGGTTCGGTGCGCGTCCGGCTGCGGCGACCGCGAGGGAAGCGAGCATGGCCAATTTTCCTACTCACATCGCGATCGGGACCGTGGTGAGCGGCGCCCTGGCGACGGTCACCACGGCGGCGAATTTGGTGGCGCCCGAGAACATCGTCGCCGTGACGCTGGCCGGTGTGCTGGGCTCGGTGCTGCCTGATATCGATCTAAAGGATTCGCGGCCGGCTCGGGCCATGTTTGCGGGGCTTGCCGTGTTCTTCTCCTTTGCGGTGCTGTTCGGACTGGAGCGCAAATATTCCATTGCCGAAATGCTGGTTTTGTGGCTCGGCACCTTGGTGTTCGTGCGCTACGTGGCCAAGGAGCTCTTTGCCCGCTTCAGCTACCACCGCGGTATCTGGCATTCGGTGCTGGCGATGGCGTTCTGTGCCTTCGTAACGGCCTTGGTCTACAGCCGGTTGCTACAGCGCGACGAGGGCGTCGCTTGGTTGGCGGCGGGCTTCATGTCCGTGGGGTACCTGACGCACCTCATCCTTGACGAGATCTATTCCGTCGACGTGATGGACACGCGCATCAAGGCGTCCTTCGGTACGGCGCTCAAGTTGGTCGACGCCAAGCACTGGGGGCATACCGCAGTCATGGCGGCGGCCACCGTCTTGGCGTTCTTGGCAACGCCTCCGACCAAGAGTTTCATGGAGAACATCACCTCGCATGCGCTGTGGAGCGAGCTCCACCAGCGGCTGCTGCCACCGGGCCACAGGTGGTTCCAGGGCATGGCGTGGGTGCTCGAGAGCCCGCCGCCGCGCGGGAAGGCCAGCGCCGTTCCGGCGGCGATCGCCCCCATCGCCACGGGCTCGATCGGCTCGGCGCCCGTGGGCGAGGGCCAAGCGACGTCAGGGGAAGATGCGACAAAGAGGTAAGGTCGCCCTCTTGCGCATTCGCGTTAAGGCAGCGGCACCGTTTCGAGAAAGGTGCGCTCCTCGCTGAGAATGAGCCGCCGCTCCTGAGCGAAGCGGAAGTTGGCCGCCCCCTCGGGCGAAGCCTTGAGGCGCGCGCGATAGGTTTCGTACGCCGCCAGGCTATCGAAGGAAATGAGCCCAAGGGCCACATTGTTGGTGCCCTCGTACGGCAGGAAGTAGCCGACGAGCTTACCACCGCATTTGGGAATTATAGGTCCCCAATTGCGAGCGTATTGGGCGAAAGCTTCGCGCTGAAAAGGATCGATGATGTAGCGGATGACGACGGTGATGGGCATGGCTGGCTCCTGGTTGGCAGCCATCATGCCGGAATTTCCGCCGGATCGTTTCGATCAAGTCCGAAATATGGGTGGCCCTGGATTGGGGCTATGCTCCCAAATACGCGCGTCTGACGTGGGGATTGTCGAGCAGCTCAGCACCGGTCCCTGCCAGGGCGATGCGGCCCTGTTCGAGCACGTAGGAGCGGTCGGAGAGCTCGAGCGCAGCGAACGCGTTCTGCTCGACCAGCACCACTGTGATGCCGCGGGCGCGAATTTCCTTGATGATCTCAAACGTGCGTTCGACGAGCGTCGGCGCCAATCCCAGCGAGGGCTCGTCGAATAGCACAAGCTTAGGGCTGGACATCAGCGCACGCGAGATCGCGAGCATCTGCTGCTCACCACCCGAGAGTGTTCCCGCGGCCTGGCGCCGCCGCTGGCTGAGGATGGGAAAGCGTGCGTAGATTGCCTCCAGATCGGTCGCGATAGCTCTCGCGTCACCGCGCCGATAGCAGCCCATCTCCAGGTTTTCGGCGACGGTCATGTAGGGGAATACGCGACGTCCCTCTGGGCAATGGGCGATGCCGAGCTCGAGGATGCGCCGCGCCTTCGCGCGCGTGATGTCCTCACCAAGAAAGGTGATGCGGCCGGCCGCCGGCGCAAGTAGACCAGAGATAGCCTTGAGTGTGGTGGTCTTGCCGGCCCCGTTGGCGCCGATCAGTGTGACGAGCTCGCCCTGCCGCGCGTCCATGGTGAGCCCACGTACGGCCTCGACCTTACCGTAGCGGCAGACGAGTCCTTCAATGCTGAGCACGTTTACCTCGGTCCGCGATCCCTAGCAGGCCTACAGGCTGTCTGATTGACTTCACCTCGAGTATACGCCGCACCTGCGACGGCCGGTTTGCGGAGCCGTGCCGTCAAGGGAGCGGCCCACCCGCCTACTCGGCGGCCTGCGCGCTCGGCGTGGTGATGCCGAACTGCCACAGCATCTCGATCAGCTGGAACAGGTCGGCCTCGCGCCGCCTGATGTCGCGTGCACTCCATTCGGTGCGACCGCGCAGGTCCGTGTTGATGCCAGGGATTGGCTCACCGGGGCTGTTGAAGTAGACGTCTAATTTGCGCGCAAAGCCAAGATTGCTGGCTCGGTCGTTCTGATCCTTTGTCACCAGCACGAGATTGCCCAGGCAATCGGTGCATTGCTCGCGCTCGGTCGGATCGCTGAACCACGTGCGCCACGGGCTGCTGGCGCCGAGTTTCTTCGGGAGCACGTGCTCCACGGTCATCTTGTTCGGCAGCAAGGCCGACTCCGGCCGACCCGACCTGGCATCCGTCAGTCGCATGAGCAGATGCTTGGCTGTGGAAGCATTGAGCCCGTGCACGTTGCGCAGGTTGTACTGCATGGTGCGGACCTCCTGGCGGGAGAATGCCAAGGGGCTGTCTGGGGCATCGAGGTCGCGGCTGCGTCGAATGCTCGCGACGACTGCGGCGAAGCGATGCACGCGCTTGGAGGCTCCAATGCCCAACAGCCGCACGCCGAACGCCAAGCGGTCGAGCTTGGCGAGAAAGGAGCGCAGAGCTGCAGGATCTCGCCCTTGCGCCAGCCACCACAGCATGGCAGGGGGGATCCAGTCGGAGAACGAGTGCCACCCTAGATAGCGCAGATACTGGACGATGGCAGCGGAATGCGAGGAGCCAGTGTGGCGTGAGTTGACAATGTCGTCGGCGATGCGCGCGGCTGGTTGAAGGACGCGTTCGATGAAGGCGTGCGCGCCTCCGATCTCGGCGGCGATTTGCCGAATGCCGAAGATGACCCGGCTGTCCGGTCGCTCGTACATGGCGCGGATATGGCTGAACAGCTGCTCGAACCCATCGCCCAGTGTCCGTTCGGCTTCGGCCCAGACCTGCGCTGCTTGTTGCCTAACCGGAAGGGGCACGCTGCCGAGTAGATCGGCCTTTAAGATGTCGTTGCGGGCAAGCGGCTTGCCGGTTGCGTTGAGCACCATGAAGATGCGATGGGCGCTGTCTATATCGCTGGTAGCAACGAACACCAAACGGCACCGATCGAGCAGGAAGTCGGCCAATCTGCGTCGCTCAGCAGCGTCGTAGCTCTTCAGAGCGGCGATGACGTGCTCTCGCGCTTCCAGGATGCGCCTCTCAGCTGGCGAGAGCTTGCCCTCCTCGGGAGCCAGTTGCGTGGCGTTCGGGGCACGCACATAGGCCTGGAAGAACGCCTCGTCCGGCCCAGCAAGCAACAATCGCTGGCGCGCAGTCGCCCCCTGCTCGTTCCCGATTGCAGCAGTCACGCGCAGGTGTGGCGGCTGGCCTTGCTGGGCGTCCATGTCGCGCAGGACGCAAAAGAGGATGCTCAGTGTTGTCAGTCTCTGGAATCCGTCCACAACATCGAGGAGTCGGCTGGTGCGAGCCCGCGGCCAACCCGCAAGACGCGACGGCGGCCGTTGGTCGCGCTCGATGAACAGCATTGTGCCGAGGAAGTAGTCGCCGTCCCGGCTGCCTGGGGCGCCATCAACTGCCGCAGCGATGGTGTCCAAAAGGCGACAGACCTCTTTCTCGGTCCATGCAAACGAGCGCTGATAGACCGGAGCCTCGATGAAGTAAGGATTGGCAAAGAGTTGCCCGACCTGCACCGTCGGGGTGATGAACTCGTCCATACGACTGCTCTTAATTGGGACCCGCACAATTTGCAGCCCGCCATTCACAACATGAATTGTTCCACAGGTGCAATAAAAACATCATACTTGCCAGCGCTGATCGTTTGTGCTTCGGGGCTGTTTGCTCGCCAAGGCGGCGCGTGGCGTTCGCAAATCGGACGCATCACAAGTGGTGCAGAATAGCTACCTCGATGTTTGAAACGGCGTTTGCGCTCGTCCGCCCTCTCCTCGGGGCGCTCGACCCGGAGCAGGCGCACGAGCTGACGCTCCGGTCGCTGGAGATCGGCATTCATCCGCGCCCCGCCGGGCACGATGATAGGCGGCTTGCGGCCAGCGTATGGGGGCTGACGTTCGCCAATCCGCTCGGCATCGCCGCGGGCTTCGACAAGGACGCTCGCGTGATCCCCGCGGTGCTTGCCATGGGTCTGGGTTACGCCGAGGTCGGCACGCTGACCCCAAGGCCGCAGGCCGGCAATCCGCGCCCACGCATCTTCCGACTGAACACGGATCACGCACTTATCAACAGGCTCGGGTTCAACAACGGCGGGCACGCCGCGGCGTTGGCACGGCTCCTACGCAACCCACCGCGAGGGATCGTGGGCGTCAACGTCGGCGCCAACAAGGACGCACTCGACCGTGCAGCCGACTACGTCGAGGGCGTCCAACGCTTTTATGACGTTGCCGGGTATTTCTGCGTCAACATTTCCTCGCCCAATACCCCAGGGTTGCGGGACCTGCAGGCGCCGCGTGCACTCGACGATCTGTTGGGGCGCGTACTGGCGGGGCGTTCACAAGCAATCGCGGCCGGAAAGCCCCGCCGTCCAGTCGTCGTGAAGATCGCTCCCGACATTGCGGAAGCCGACCTAGAGCCGATCGTCACTGTGCTGATGGACCGTGATATCGACGGAATTGCCGTGGGCAATACGACGCTTTCCCGCGCCGACGTGAGCCACACGGCAGCTGGCGGGGAGCTTGGCGGATTGTCGGGCCGCCCATTGTTTCACCGTTCCACGGTCATGCTGGCGCGGGTCTATCGGCTGACGCAAGGCCGCGTCCCATTGATCGGCATCGGCGGGATCGACTCGGGGAGCGCGGCCATCGCCAAGATTGAAGCTGGCGCGACGCTTCTGCAGTTCTACACCGGGCTTGTATTTGAAGGCCCAGCACTCATCGGCCGCATCAAGCGGGCGCTGATTGACTACACCGAGCGCCAGAAACTCGCGCGCATCGGCGATGCGACCGGGATTGGCGCCGAGGCATGGGCCAACCGGCCGATCAAGGCCTAGCTTGTGCGTCACCGGGACGTTGACAGGGACCACGGCAGCGGGCTCAAGTTCGATTGGCATCGCTGGAATGGAGAGAGGCAATGGCAGCAAACGCCCCGCGCATAGGCTGGATCGGCGCCGGCCGCATGGGTCTGCCCATGGCAGAGCTGCTGCTCAAGGCTGGCCATGACGTCACGATCTGGAACCGCACGGCCGGCAAGGTGGAGCCGCTGAAAGCGTACGGCGCCAAGGTGGCCAAGCGCGCGGCGGACCTTGCCGGCCTCGACGTCGTGTTCTCGATCGTGTCGACGGGCAAGGACCTGGAGGAGGTCTACTTCGGGCCTGCGGGGGTGAGTTCTGCGAAGGGCCAACTGCCTGCCACATTCGTCGATTGCTCGACGATTGGTGTGGAGGAATCGGCCGCAGTGCGCGAGCGCCTTACCGCGGCGGGCGCTCAGTATATTGCCGCTCCCGTGAGCGGCAACGCCAGCGTGATCCGCGCCCGCAAGCTGTCTTCGGTTGCGTCGGGGCCTGCGGATGCCTTTCGACGGGTCGAACCCTTGATCAGGACGTATGCCCCGGGCGGTGTCTCCTACGTAGGCGAGGGGGAGCTTGCGCGCGTGTGCAAGATCGCTCACAACGTGATGCTGGGCGTGATGATTGAGAATTTGATTGAAATCACGCTGCTCACCAACAAGATGGGCGTGCCGCGTCACGCGTTTCTGGAATTTCTCAACGGGAGTGTGATGGGTTCGATGTTCACGCGCTACAAGTCACCTGCGCTCGTGAACCTCGACTGGGCCACCACCTTCACGTCGGAGCTATTGCGCAAGGATCTCGACTTGGGCTTGGAGCTTGGCCGCGAACGAGAAGTGCCCATGCCCGTGACAGCAGCTGCACGCGAGATGCTGCAGAGCCACATCGGCGCCGCCCGTTTGCGTGCCGATGCCGATAAGGTTCTTGGGGCCGACTTCGCCGCGCTGGCGGAGACCATGGCGCGCGCCGCCGGCATGCAGCTAGAGAGCGAGAACAAGTCCGTACCCACTGGTCTCGAGTAGACGTGGGGGCCAGTACTGGTTCGCTTGACTCATTGGCTGAGCGAGACGCTCGCTTCCGCCAGGTCCGCCGCAAAACGGTCGACCGTCTCCGGGGTTGTGTCCCAGGCGCACATCAGCCGGCAGCCGGTATCGCCAAGGAAAGTATAGAAGCGCCAGCCCTTCGCGCGCAGCGCTGTCTGGAGCGTCGGCGAAAGTTCGACGAATACGCCGTTCGACTGCACGGGCGCGATCAGCCGTACCCCCGGCAGGTCCGTGATGCGCTTGCTGAGCCGTGCTGCCATGGTGTTGGCGTGGCGCGCGTTCCTGAGCCAGGCGTCATTCTCGAGCAAGGCTAGCCACGGCGCGGTCATGAGCCGCATCTTGGAGTTGAGGTGTCCCGCCTGCTTCACGCGCCACTCGAACTCGCTCGCCAACTGTTGATCGAAGAACAGCACCACCTCGCCGACGGCCAGGCCGTTTTTTACGCCGCCGAAGCACAAAACGTTGACCCCGGCGCGCCAGGAGAGCTCCGACGGGGCTGATTGCAGCGCGGCTATAGCGTTGGCGAACCGCGCACCATCCATGTGCACCATTAATTCATGCTTTCTTGCCGTCTCACAGAGCGCCCCTACCTCATCGGGCGTGTAGACAGTACCGAGCTCGGTCGCTTGCGTGATGGAGAGGGCGCGGGGTTTAACGTGGTGCACGCCGCGCCCCCTTGTTGCGAGCGCGTCGACGACGTCCGGTGTCAGCTTGCCGAGGGGTGTATCGGCCGTGACGATCTTGGCTCCGCCCGAAAACAGTCCCGGCGCGCCCGCCTCGTCCTCTTCGATGTGCGAGAAGGCATGCGCAATCACCGCGTGATAGGGCGCGCAGATCTGTGCGAGGGCCAGCGCGTTCGCCGCCGTGCCATTGAAGACGAAGAACACTCGGGCATCTGTCTCGAACAGCTCACACAGGCGTGTGCGGACCTTGTCTGTCCAAGGATCGTCACCGTAACCCGCCACGTGTCCCGCGGCATTGGCGCGCTCGAAGGCCGTCAGCGCCTCCGGACACATGCCGGCGTTGTTGTCTGAGGCGAATTGTTGCGGCATGAGGCTCTTTGAG
>JAMXLN010000004.1 GCA_024281145.1 Hyphomicrobiaceae bacterium
CATGCGCAGCGCAGTACGGGCGCGGCATCGGCAACAGAGAGCGCAGGGGTAGCAGCCGCAAAGGGCCTAACGGGAAAGGGCAAAGCTTGGGGAAAAGAAGCTATGAAAGCGATCCCCTGCGCCCGTCAGTTGGGGGGTCAATGGCACAATTTGCGTGCCGGCGCAAGCACATCCGGGCATCTTTGCGGGTATGGGAGGTAGGCCATTGTGCCGCGGGCACAGTCCCCTCATGGGCGAGCGCGCCTCGTGATCTGTCACAATCTGTCACACGCACGCGGCGAGCCCTTGAGCGGATTGGCAAGGCCGGGGGCAGAGGGCACCCAACCGCGTGCTCGTCCGAAGGCTATTGGGCAGCAAAGCCCGCTGGGCGGCACATCGGGAGGCTAGCCGACATCGCCAACGTCAGCGTTGCCGATCATACTCATAGCACGACGGCGGATATCGCCCGTCGTTCGCCCTGACAGCCTGATGCGGATGGCCGTGTGACGCAGCCCCCGTGTCGCGCAGCCCCGTGTGACGCAGCCAGGTGTTGCCGATCGGCCCGCTATCGGGCCCCGTCACGCGGTGCCCTCTTCTTGCAGCCAGCGAGCGATGGTGCCGCCGATGACGGCGCCCAAGATTGGGGCGACCCAGAAGAGCCAGACCTGGCTTAGCGCCGCCGTGCCGGCAAACAGCGCGCTCCCCAGGCTGCGCGCTGGATTGACGGAGGCGTTGGAGACCGGGATGGCAATGATGTGGATGGCTGTCAGCGCCAGACCGATGGCAATGGGCGCAAAACCTGCCGGAGCGCGCTTCGACGTGGCGCCGATGATCACGATCAGAAAAAAGGCGGTCAACACCGTTTCGATCAGGAACACGGATATCAGGCCAAAGCCCATCATCGATAAGGCGTCGTAGCCGTTGGCGGCGAAGGTCGTCGGCGTATTGCCGAGGAGTGCGAAGAAGGCGCACGCGGCGATCGCACCGACACATTGCGCAACGATATAGCCGACGGCATTGCCGGCGTTGAAGCGGCCGCCGGCGACGAGACCGAGCGTGACGGCCGGATTGAAGTGCGCGCCGGAGATGTGACCAATCGAGTAGGCAAGCGTCATCACCGTGAGGCCGATCGAGATGGCGACGCCGAGGATGCCGGCCGGGCCCGCTGGGGCCGCGAATGCATAGAACGCTGCCCCAAGCACAGACGACATGAGCATGAACGTGCCGATGAATTCGGCTGCCAGTGCGCGTTGGTTCATTCGCCATCCCCTCGGATTGCCAGCTCAATCGGCCGCAAGTGCGAGTTTTAGGCTCAGTTCCGAGGCGTGTTGAGCCCCCTTCTGCGTCAGGCGCTGGCGGTGTTGAGGAGCTCGATAGCCTCCCGGTCGAGTTTGAGGCGCGCGCCGGCAATCAGGTCCTCCAGCTGAACCGGAGTGGTGGCGCTGGCGATCGGAGCGGTGATGCTGGGTCGGGCGATGAGCCAAGCCAGTGCCACCTGCGCCGGCTTTGCCCCGCTGCGAGCCGACACGTCATCGAGCGCCTTGAGAACGCGGTGACCTCGGTCATTGAGGTAGTCCTTGACGCGAGCCCCGCGCGGGCTCTTGCTGAGGTCGGCCTGCGAGCGATACTTGCCCGTCAGGAAACCGGCGGCCAGAGCGTAGTAGGGAATGACGCCTACGCCCTCCTTCAGGCACAGCGGCTCGAGCTCTTTCTCGAACCCGGCGCGGTCTGCGAGGTTGTAGAGCGGCTGCAGGCTCTCATAGCGCGGCAGCGTCTTGGCTGCGCTCGTCTGCAGCGCCTCTGCCAAGCGTGGCGCCTGATAGTTGGAGGCACCGATGACGCGCACCTTTCCTTGCGCCATCAGTTTTTGATAGGCGCCGAGCGTCTCCTCGAGCGGCGTCGATTGGTCGTCCTGGTGTGACTGGTACAAGTCTATGTAGTCGGTGTTGAGGCGCTTGAGGGAGTCCTCGACCCGGGCCAGGATGTTGCTTGCCTTGAGGCCCTGGCCGATGCCCGGCATCTCCAGGCCCACCTTGGTGGCGATGACGAGCTTATCGCGACCGCCGCGCGCCTTCAGCCACGAACCGATGATGGCCTCCGACTCGCCACCCCTGTGGCCCGTTACCCACTTCGAATAGACATCGGCCGTGTCGATGGCGTTAAAGCCCGCCCCCACAAAGGCGTCGAGCAGCCGAAAAGACATCGCCTCGTCCGTGGTCCAACCGAACACATTGCCGCCGAACATGAGCGGCGCGATCGCGATCTGCGACTTTCCAAGCTTGCGCTTTTGCATTGCATCCTTCCCGAGTGTCGTGAGAGTGGGGGGGAGGATGCCCGATCGTGCGCGCGGTCGCAAAGCCAGGCCGGCACGCCAGCATTGCGTGCGGCGCTTATTTCTTCCTTGCGCCGGCCCCGCTCGTCTCGGCCGACCAGCTGCCGCCGACATCCGGGGCGGCGGCAGGCGCGGCCCAAGTGTCACCCGCGACGCTCGCGGGCGCGCTCGAAGATCGCGATCCCTCGCCCCTCGGCGCCGGCCTGTCGCGCGGCACCACGCGCGGGTCATCGGGCGTCATCTGGAAAATCTCGCGGAAGATGCCCGGCGTTAGCAGCGCGAGCGGATTGACGATCACCTGCGGGCGCGCCATCGAGCCTTGGATGGCGAAGGTGATGCCAAAGATGCCCTCCCCGCGCGGGCCGGTGAGCAGCGGCCCCAGCAGCGGGATGGGCGCTGGCGCCCGCATGATGCCTGACATCGGCACATAGGTGCCGCCGACATCGAGTGTCTGCGCCCTGAAGTCCACTGTGCCCCGCATCGACGCGCTCACCAGCTGACCGTTGATGACGGAATTGTGCATCACGAATTGGCCGTGACCAACCGAGAAGGGAACGCGCATGATCTCGAAATCGAATTGCTCACGCACGACGGTACGGCGCGCGCCGGAGGGCGTGCCGTCAGCGTTTTGCAGGACCTCGCTGATGATGGGGTCGCCCAAGACGAGGAAATCGCGCACCCATAGCGTGCCCGTGCGTTCGGCTGCACCCTGCCCATCGAGATTGACCTCGAGATTGACCGCACCTCCCACGGCGTTGGGATAAAAGCCAACGAGCTTGAAGAGCTGACCTGCATCCATGGCCTCGGCGCGCAAGCGGCGATGCTGGCCGGGTACTTGGCGCACCTCCGCGGCGAACGGCTTGCCGCCCTCCAGCACGCCACGCATGTCGAGCGAGGTGAGCTTGTTGGCGCGCTTCTGGAGCGACATCTTCACATTGCGCAGCGTGGTATCGGAATAGCCGACGACCGTGTCGACCTCCGCGCGCAAGTCCAGGCCCGGCCGCACCTTGCTGCTCGGCTCACCGAGTTGGGCGACATCGAAAAAGGAACGGAAGAGATCACGACCGTCGTAGGTGGGCCCTTTCGCGCTCACGTCCCAAATGCCATCCGGTCGCACCTTGCCGTGCGTTTCCATGCTGGTGACGACGTTGAGAGAGAAGTTGGGGAAGCGAAATTCCTTGAGCTTGTTGTCAGCCCCGAACCCCATCCAGCCCTCGATGGCGATGTTGTCGCCAACCATTCTGACGTTGTTGAGCTCAGTCGGGTAAGACGGGCCACCTCGCACAAGGTCGAACTCAAACAGGCTCGGCCGCCCTTTAGACTTGTGCCAGGCGACGCTCTCAAGCACGACGTCGGCGTTGAGAAGATCGGCGCGCGCGTGCACGCGGCGCTCCCCATCAGGGTCGCGCACGACCGTCACGTCGAGGCCCACGTCGCCTTCAACCATGTCGTTGATGTCGAGCCCGAGCTGGCTGCGATAGCTGGCGTCGAGGACGGCGGTGATGCGCAACGGTGGCTGCTTGTCGGCCGGAGCCCCGAACACGTGCTGCCAATTGGCCTTGGCCACCACGCCCCCATTGATGAGCATGTCCGCCTTGGCCTCCACGGCGGTGGCGGTCATATCGATGGCAATATTGGCTCCGTGCACCTCGTAGGGCGCCAACATCTGACCGAGCCGCCCCTCGCTGATGCGCGCCTTGCCTTCGACCGTCACGTCGCTGGGCTCGAGCGGCTGCCCGAGCGGCATGGAGACGGTGACCTGTCCGTCAACCTTCCCCTCGACGTTCGCCAGCGCAATGCCATTGTTCTGAAAGAGCTGGAGCGGCGCGACATCGAGCATCTCCAGGGCCAGCGATAGCGGTCCCAGGGCGCGCACGGCAACCTTGCCTGTACGCGGCAGTGGTTCGGACATATCGATCGTGAAGGTGCCCTTGATGGCGAGCTTGCGGCCGTCAGGAACCGCAAACGTCGCATCCGGCACGGCCAACTCGAAGCTGTTGTCGTCGAGGCGCACCAGCGCGCGGGGCGCCTCGAGCACCGGCCAGTTGTCAAGGAGCGCAAAGCCAAGGTTGGCTCCCTCCAACGTGAGGGAGCCGCGTTCCGGCCCGTTGGCAGACCAGCCGTTGGTGCCCGATGTCAGGCGAAACGCCCCGCCCTGGATCCAGCCGCTGATGAGCCGATTGACCACCCACTCCCGCGCCTTGGGCGCAAGCGGCGCAGGCCACAGGGTCTTGAACACGCTCGCCGGCATCGGGCCAATTTTGCCATCGAGACGGGCCTGCATGACCCCTGCCATATCCGTGACATCGCCGTCGGCGGACAGCTCCGCACCGCCAGCCCGCAACCTGAACTCATCGAGCACAACCCGGCCACGCTCCGGCGCGAGAGAGCCGTGCGCGCTCCAATCGTCGAGCTCGAGGCGTTGCAACAGCGGTGGTTCGGCGCCGATCCAGCCGCCGGCCGACTTCAGCTCGAAGGTCCAGGCTGGGCCATCAGAGGCTTGCGCATGGACGACGCTGCCGGTGAATTGCACGCGGCTGTCACCCCACACGAGCACCGAAGGGGCAATCTCGAAACGGCGAGCCAAACGGCTGTAGGACAGGGCGATGTGGCCGCCATCGATGCGCATCGGCGTCGCGGCCACCCAAGGCAGGAGCAGTTGGCCCGGTGCCACGTCGATGTCGATCGTGCCGCCGAAGATCTCGCCCGTGCTCGACAGTTCGAGCTTCGCGTCACCCCACACTGGCAGATCGAGGCTCTCCAGCACAGCAAGCTGGGGCAGCGTGCGCGCCAGGGCGCGAGGCACGACCCCCTGCACCGACATCGCGAGCTGCAGAAATTTGTCGTTCTCGCGCTCATAGGTGCGGAAGTTGAGGGTCCAGGGTCCCGACAAAGAGTCGATCTTGGCGCGGCCGGCGATCGAGCTGCGGCTGCGGCGATGATCGAGATCGATGTCAAGCTCTGGCACGCGCCAGATGCTCTTGCGCGAGCCGTTGTCGACGACCACCGTGGCCGAACGCAGCCCCACCTCGCGCAGATAGGCGCTGGCCAGCTCGCCCCGGCGCGCGCGTGCGGAGGATTGCGACAGCGCCTTGATGAGGTCGACGCGCCCCAGCCCGCTGTCGTCGTCTCCGGAGACGGCGGTTGCCGTCGCCGGCCCCTCGGGGGCCCGCGCGCTCAACGATTTGGCCCGCTCGGTCCCCACAACCTCGGCCGGCTTGGAAAACTTGAGCGACAGATTGCCATCCTCGCCGTAGAACAGGGATAAGCGCGGCGAGACGAGGTCGAGGCTCTCAGGCGCGATGCGGCCGAACAAAAGGGCGCGTCGGCTGAGCGAGACGATGGCAGAGGGAGCGAGCGCCAGCGGCACATCCCCCGCATCGGTCACGCGCACGTTCTTCAATTCGAACTCGATCTGGCCGGCGTCGCCCAGTCGGAGCACGGCGCCTTCGACTCGCACCCGCAGTCCGGCCACTTCCTCCGCGATCGCCCGCTCGATGGGCTGGATGAGGAAGCTCAGCGATACCGGACCGTGCAGCAGCTTGACGTAAAGCAACCCGAGCGCCAACGCCGCCGCGAAGGCGGGTATGCCGACCGCCTTGGCAAGGAAGGATAGGGTCGCAAGCCGCCTCTGGCGCGAGCGTGTCGTGGCCCGCTCGGCCGCGCTCGGTCGCCGGGCGCCCGGCCGGGGTGCCCCCGTCCGCGGTCCACCCGTGCTCGGTACCCCTGTCCTCGGCCCCCCGGTCTCCGGCGCATCGCTCGCCAGCGTGCTCTGCGCCGGCGTGCTCCGTCTCGCCCCTCGCCCCCCGGTCGTGGTCACTCCGCTCCCTCGTTCGCATGGCGATCGATCTCACCGACCTCGCCGATACGCAGGCCCGCTAACCTGCCGAGCTCACGCGTCCTTTTAAGCTTCCTCCAAGGTGAGGCCCCGCCGAGTTCGACACGTGACCGTCGGCGTCGGCAAGCGAACAGTCGTCTGCGCCCAACCCCCACAGACACGCTGTGCCGATTCTAGCAAAAGAGGTGCAAAAAACGACCAAACCAAGGCGTCTGACGCCCGCCTTGCATACACCCCACAGCCCTCAGGTCTGGGGCTGTGGCTCAAGCCCGCCGGTGCCCGGCTCGGGACGGGGCGGACGCATCTTGCCGGCGGCTGGCACGGCGGGGCCGGCCGGTCCCTTGTTCTCCTCATCGTCCAAGGCGCGCACGATCTTCTCGCCCCGCATCAGCCCCTGCACTTCCTCGCCGCTGATCGTTTCATATTCCATGAGCGCCTGGGTGATCGCCTCGAGCTTGTCGCGGTTGGCGGACAACACCTCGCGGGCCTTCTTCTCGCCCTCGGTGACAATGCGGCGGATCTCCTCGTCGATGACCTTGGCGGTTTCCTCCGACATGTTCTGCCGCTGCGTGATGGCGTGTCCGAGGAACACCTCCTGCTGGTTCTCGTTGTAGCGCAAAGGTCCGAGCTTCTCGCTCATGCCCCATTCGGTGACCATGCGGCGGGCGAGCTCGGTGGCCTGCATGATGTCGCTCGAGGCGCCGGTGTTGAGGTGGTCTTCGCCATAGATGAGCTGTTCGGCAACACGGCCTCCGAACATGGTGGCAATGCGCGCCTCGCACCACTGTTTGGAGTAGCTGAGCTTGTCGCGCTCGGGCAGGCTCATGGTGACACCAAGCGCGCGGCCGCGCGGGATGATCGTTACCTTGTGCAGGGGGTCGTTGCCGGGGACCAGCAGATTGACGAGCGCGTGGCCTGCTTCATGGTAGGCGGTGGCGAGCTTTTCCTCCTCGGTCATGATCATCGAGCGCCGCTCGGCACCCATCATGACCTTGTCCTTGGAGTCCTCGAACTCCTGCTGTGTGACGAGGCGCTTGTTGCGGCGGGCCGCCAGCAGGGCCGCCTCGTTGACGAGGTTGGCGAGATCGGCGCCGGAGAACCCCGGAGTGCCGCGCGCAATCGTCTTGGCGTCGACGTCGGGGGCGAGCGGGACTTTGCGCATATGCACCCGCAGGATCTTCTCACGGCCTGCCACGTCCGGGTTTGGCACCACGATCTGGCGATCGAAACGGCCGGGACGCAGCAGCGCTGGGTCGAGCACGTCCGGCCGGTTCGTGGCCGCGATCAGGATGATGCCCTCGTTGGCTTCGAAGCCATCCATCTCGACGAGCAGCTGGTTCAGCGTCTGCTCGCGCTCGTCGTTGCCGCCGCCAAGACCGGCACCACGATGGCGACCAACGGCATCGATCTCGTCGATGAAGATGATGCACGGCGCGTTCTTCTTGGCCTGATCGAACATGTCGCGCACGCGGCTGGCTCCGACGCCTACGAACATCTCGACGAAATCGGAGCCCGAGATGGTGAAGAACGGCACGTTGGCTTCCCCGGCGATGGCCCGTGCCAGCAGCGTCTTGCCCGTCCCCGGAGGCCCCACGAGGAGCGCGCCGCGAGGGATGCGTCCGCCGAGGCGCTGAAACTTCTGCGGATCGCGGAGGAACTCGACGATCTCCTGCAGGTCTGATTTGGCCTCATCGACGCCCGCCACGTCCTCGAACGTGACACGGCCGTGTCGCTCGGTCAGCAGCTTGGCCTTCGACTTGCCAAACCCCATGGCACGACCACCGCCCGATTGCATTTGGCGCATGAAAAAGATCCATACGCCGATGAGAAGCAGCATCGGGAACCAGTTAACCAACACACCCAGAATGGAGGGCACGTCCTCCTCCGGGGGGCGAGCGGTGATCTTCACGCCCTTCTTGCTCAACCGCTCGACCAGATTTGGATCCTCAGGCGCAATGGTGGTGAAGCCGGTGCTCTTGTCGCGGTACGATCCGGTGATGCGATGCTTGGCGATGGTGACTTCCGATACATTGCCGGCATCTACGCCGGCCAGGAACTCAGAATAACTGATCTCGTTGCCGCGCCGGCTGGTGCCGGGGTTCTGAAAAAGGTTGAACAGGGCCATCAGCAACAGACCAATGACGACCCAAATGGCGAGGTTCCGGAAATTGGAATTCATCGGGGTTCCTTAATGCCCTGGGACAACTCGTGGGGCAACTTACGTGCCATCCGACCCAGGCACCTGCCACGCCGCGCCGCCGCTCGGCGAGGTCCGCGCTTCGGTTTAACATAGGTGTGTATAGAAAATTTGCCAAGCGCGGGTGGCGCAATCGACACCGGCAAGACCCGGCGAAGCACCCGCGGGGCCCAATCGTTACCGGCTCATTGGCCGCTTTGGCAGGGCCCACCGGGCTCGCGCCCACCCGGTGCAAGGGGGGCGAGGGCGCACCGCAAGCCCTTGAAGTGAGCCGAGATCATCGTCTCCAAGTTCTCCTGCGCCCAGAACGCGGCGGAGGGCACGGCGATGAGCGCGTCGGCCCGCCAGAACGCGGGTGCCAGCAGCAGCGACGGGCTCGCCGTGATGGCCCTCCCCCGACGCTTGAGGTCGGCGAGGCCGGCACGTGCCAGGGCGCGCACCTCAAGTGGTCCCTCGAATGTCCGCGCGATCTCGACCCTGAAGCGGCCGTCCCACAGCAACTTGGCGCCGGCGGCAAGCGTGGCGACCGGAGGCGGATTGCGGCCCGGCTCACGTTCGACCGCAACCACATTGCGCTTCGCCTTGATCTGTGCGCGGGCCAGCGTCCAACAGCCGTCAGCGTCGCCTGGGCCTGCCCACACCTTCGCCACCACCGGCTCAAGCCCTGCCAGCGGTACCGGCTCGGGCAGCCCACCGGCGGCGGCGATGCATCGGCCGATCAGGCGCAGCGCGATCTCTTCCGGGGCCTGTCGCAGCCGTTGGCGATCGATGCGAAACGCGCCGCTGGGATCGGTGTGCACGAAGCCGGGCGCGGCGCATTGATCATCGGTGATGGCTTCGA
>JAMXLN010000005.1 GCA_024281145.1 Hyphomicrobiaceae bacterium
GTCTGCTCGCCGCGCCCTCGCCGGCGATCTTCGATGCGCGCTCCGGCCGAGCGCTCGGGCCCAGCGATTGGGATCTCACCCCCGAGTTTCGCGACGATCTTGCCGTGATGGCCCCGCCGCGTCCCGCGGCCGTGCTCGTGCCCATCGTGCTGCGAACTCCACTTACGGTGTTGTTGACCCAACGCTCGCACACCATGTCGAGCCACCCGGGCCAGATCTCATTCCCCGGCGGCAAGGTCGAGCCCTATGACACGAGCCCGGTGGAATGCGCGCTGCGGGAGGCGCGCGAGGAGATCGGCCTCGAGGCGCGTTACGTCGAGGTTCTGGGTTTCCTCGATAGCTATCGCACCGGCACGGGCTTCCAGATCAGTCCCGTTGTGGCGTTCGTGCGCCCGGACTTCGCGCTGGTCCTCGACCAGCGCGAAGTGCTCGAGGTGTTCGAGGTCCCCCTCGCCTTTCTGATGGATGAGGCCAATCACCAGAAGCATGCGCGCGCGTGGCGCGGCCGACAGCGGGTGTTCTACGCCATGCCTTACGAGGGCCGCTACATCTGGGGCGCGACCGCGGGCATGCTCAAGAACATGCACCAGAGGCTATTTCAGCGATGATCCGCGTCGTCGTCGAGAACGTCCTGCTCTTTTTGCTGCCGGCTGCTGCATACGTTGCCTACATGCTGCTGATGCGCAGCAGCAATACCTCTGCCGGGACCATCATCAACGATGCGCCCCTGGTATGGCTGTTTCTGATCGGTGCACTGCTGGTCGCCGCAACGCTCATCTATTACGCTTCGATCACGCCCGGCGGGAAGCCCGGCCAAGTCTATATCCCCCCGCACGTGGGCAAGGACGGGCGCATCGAGCCCGGCCAACTGAAGTAGTGGCCGGATGGCCGATCCATCATCCCCCGAGCTCCCGAGCCTTGCTGGCGCCGACTGGCTCACCCGAGCCGATACGCAAGCCGTATTTGCTGCGCTTGCGGCAAGAGGCCACGCGGCGCGTGCCGTCGGCGGCGCGGTGCGCAATGCGCTGCTGGGTCGCCCCGTGATCGATGTCGATATCGCCACGCCAGCGCGTCCAGAGGAGGTGATGGCGGCGGCGCGGGCTGCGGGCCTTGCGGCCCACCCCACTGGTCTGGCGCACGGCACGGTGACAGTGGTCGCCGGCCATGTTGCCCATGAAGTGACGACGCTGCGCGAGGACGTCGAAGCGCACGGTCGCCATGCCACCGTCGCCTTCACCGACGACTGGGCAGCCGACGCACGGCGGCGCGATTTCACGATCAACGCCCTCTACTGCAGCGCCGACGGCCAGGTATTCGATCCGCTCGGTGGCCGCACCGATGTTGCGGCCCGAAGGGTGCGCTTCATCGGCCAAGCCAGGGAGCGCATCCGCGAGGACTACCTGCGCATACTGCGCTTCTTCCGCCTGACGGCCGAATATGGCGAAGGCCCACCGGACCTGGAAGGCCTCGCCGCCTGCGTCGCCGAGCGCGACGGGCTCACGCGGCTCTCTGGGGAACGCGTGCGCCAGGAGATGCTGCGCCTGCTGGCGGCGCCGCGCGGGCCGGAACTCGCGCGCGCCATGCAGGAGTATGGGCTGTTGGGTTTCGTCCTGCCGGCCGCACCGCGGCCGGGCTTGCTTGCCCGCCTTGCCGCGATCGAGGCTCGCCTGGGTCTTGCCGCCGACGCGCTATTGCGGCTCGCTGCCCTGGCGGTCGAGCTGCCCGAGGACGCTGACCGGCTGCGCGAGCGACTGCGCCTTGGCAACGAAGAGCACGCACGCCTTCGGTATGCGGCGCTGCGCGCGCCCGTTATCGGCCCCACGGTGGACGATCGGGTGGCGAGGGCCGATCTCTACGCCAATGGCGCGGCCGCCTACCGCGCGCGGGTGGTGCTGGCCTGGGCGCGCTCCGGTCATGCGCCTGAAGATCCAGCCTGGCAGCGTCGCTACACCCTGCCCGAGCGCTGGCAGCCACCGCGCTTCCCGCTCGGCGGCGGCGATGTGATGGCCGCCGGCCTCGCGCCGGGTCCGCGCGTCGGCGAGCTGTTGCGCGCGCTTGAGGCGTGGTGGATTGCCGGCGATTTCATGGCCGATGAAGTGGCCCTGCGGGCGAGGTTGCACCAGATGGCACGGGAAATCTGACGCCACGTGGTGCGCGACCTCCTTGTTGTGGGCCGGAGCATTATCGGGAATGATGGTCAGCAACGGTGTCGAGAGGAGTACCCGCGCGTGAACGGTTCAGCATCGCGAGCTTCGCCATCGTTTATCTGGCTGTTCTTCGGTAAGGTCGTCCTGCTGTTTGTCACCATCCTGGTGGTGTGGACGCTCTATGCCTACCTGCACGCCTATCGGTTGGACTGGCTTGGCTATTTTTATTCCAAGTTGCTCCCGCTGACGAACGGCCTCTACGCCTTGGTCGAGACTTATTTCCCGGCCGACGTCAAATACAAGGTCCGCGGCGCGATCACCGATGACCTTGGCCAGCGCTCCCTGTTTTTGCTGCTGTTGACGGCGACCGTGGAGCTGGCGCTCTACAGCCTGTTCAAGCTTCTCAAGGCCATCACCGCGCGCGTCTCTGCGGCCAGGGAACATCGGGTGGTCGCGTAAGGCAGTCCATCTGAGCCCGTGCTGACGGCCTCAGGCGGCCGCCAGTTGCGTGGCAACCCTGTTGCGACCCGCGCACTGCCTTGGTGCGCTCGGGCAGCTCATCGGCGCTCGCGCCGGAACCCCTCGGTGATGCCAATCGAAGCTGATCGTGCGCGAACGGGTCACGCTGAATTCCACCGGCGCTGCCAGCAAGGCTTCGACGCACGTGGACCCGGAGATGAACCCCTGAACACGTCGTCCCGAGCCACGCCTAGGCCGGCCATTGGGCCTGGGCCGTCGCTCACACCGCCACTGGCAGGCTCACCTGTTCGCCGACCTGAAAGACGCGCCGGTAGCGGACGATGTCGGCGGGCGGGCCCATGGCCTTCATGGGATTGTCCGAGAGCTTCACCGCCGGTCGGCCGTTGGCAGACACCACCTTGCATACGATGGAGAAGGGATCGAGCCGCCCCTCGGGTCCGAACCCGCGGAAGTCATTGGTGAGCAGGGTGCCCCAGCCGTAGCCGATGCGCACCCGGCCATGGAAATGGTTGTGAATACGCTCGATGGCGCCCACGTCCAAGCCATCGGAAAAGATCAGCAGCTTTTGGCGTGGGTCCTGATGGCGCCGGCGCCACCAGGCGACGGCGATCTCTCCGCCTTCAATGGGGTCACCGGAATCGATGCGGATGCCGGTCCAATTTGTCACCCAGTCGGGCGCGCGCTCCAGAAAGTTGCGCGAGCCGTAGGTGTCTGGCAGCATTACGCGCAGATTGCCGTCGTAGTCCTGCTGCCAATCTGCGAGCACCCGATAGGGCGCCTCGGCGAGCTCGCGGTCGTTGTCGGCGATTGCCGAATAGACCATCGGCAACTCGTGCGCATTGGTGCCGATGGCCTCCACCTCGCGGCGCATGGCAATGAGGCAATTGGAGGTGCCGAGAAATGCGGGGCCTAGGCCCTCGATCATCGCTTGCACACACCAGTCCTGCCAGAGGAAGCCGTGGCGCCTGCGCGTGCCGAAGTCGGCAATGCTGATGCCGGGCAGCTGCTTGAGACGGCCGATCTTCTCCCACACCCGCGTCATGGCTCGTGCGTAGAGCACTTGCAACTCGAACTTGCCGAGGCCCTTGGTGACGGCGCGGCTGTGCAACTCCATGAGCACGGCAAGCGCCGGGATCTCCCACATCGTCGTCTCAAGCCAGGGCCCGTCGAAGGTGAGCTCATACTGTTCGCCGCGACGCTGGAGGGTATAGGGCGGGAAGCGGAAGGCCTCGAGCCAGGCGATGAACTCGGGGGCAAACATCGGCCGCTTGCCATAGAACGAGTTGCCGCGCAGCCAAGTGGATTCCCCGCGTGAAAGCCCCAGGGTGCGGATATGGTCCAGCTGCTCCTTGAGCTCACCTGCGTCGATGAGCCGGGAAAGCTTGACGGTTCGGGTGCGATTGAGAATGCCGAAGGCGACCTGCACATGGCGGTGGCGGCGGAAGATCGTCTGCGCCATCAGCAGTTTGTAGAAGTCGGTGTCGAGCACCGAGCGCACGATGGGGTCGATCTTCCAGTTATGATTGTAAACGCGGGTGGCAATGTCGGTCATGGGCGCTGCGGACCAAAGGAAGCCATCGTTCGGGCCCCCCTGGCTAGCGCCGGCAGCCCATTGCCAATGCTATCCGGTTGCGCCAGCCATGAGCAACAAAGTGGGCCCCGACCGGGCGGCATGCCTGCCGCTCGGGGAGGGATGGGGAGGCTGGCTCACGCCCTGGCCTCAGGAGCTGATCCAGCCCTGGACGAGGGCCGCTTCGTGACGGCAGCGTTCGGGGGTGCCGAGGAGCTGGCGGTTGGTGTCGATGCGCTTCCACCAGTAATGCAGCCCCTGCAGATCCGTGAAGCCCATACCCCCGTGCACTTCGGTCGCGAGCCGGGCGACCTCGCGGCCGACATCGTCAAGGTGGGCTTTGGCCTGCAAGGCCGACACCCGTGCCTCGTCTGGCAGGGCGTCTTGGGCATGGGCCGCAAACCAAACAAGCGCGCGGCAGGGCTCAAGGGTGGTCGCAAGATCGGCCAACGTGTGTTTGACGGCTTGGAAAGAGCCGATCGGCCGACCGAATTGCACGCGCTCCTTGGCAAAGGCGACGGCCTGATCAAGCATGGACTGGGCGGCACCCAGCGTGTCGGCTGCCAACATGACGCGGCCGGCATCGAGCACACGCGTGCGCGCCGCCAAGGCGTCGTTTGCTGCGCTCAGCACAATGGCCGGCGCACCCTCCAGGCTGACATCGAGCAGAGGCCGCGTGCGGTCGAGGCTCGCAAGCAGGGTAGCGCGAACACCCTTGGCATCGACCGCGGCGAGGGCGGGCTGGCCAGTCTCCAAAAAGACCAACACGTGCGTTGCGCCGCCACCGTCGATCGCGCTTTGCACACGCCCGGATAGCCGTGTGCCCTCGAGCGCAACCTTGGCGATTCCGGTCTGGCCTACGGGGCTTGCGAAGCCCACGGCAATGCGCACCTCGCCAGAAGCGATCTTGGGGAGCCATGCCGCTTGTTGCGCCTCTGTGCCGCTCGCCTGCAGTGCCAGCGACGCCATCACGACAGACGCGGCGAAGGGGCCGGGTACAGCGTGGTAGCCCAGGCATTCCGCGGCCACGGCCGCATCGAGTATGCCCAGACCGGCACCCCCATGGCGCTCGGGTATGATGAGGCCGGCAAGTCCCTGGGCAACGAGACCCGTCCAGAGCTCAGCGTCATGGCCGCTCCCCGCAGCGGCGATAGCCCGGCGGCGCCCCATCGGCAGGCGATCGGCAAGAAAGCCTCGCAGTGAGGCCTCGAGCATCTTTTGCTCCTCGGACAGAGCGAAATCCATGAGACTAGCTCCGTGTCGCGGGCGCGGTCTTTGGCTCGCGCGGCAGCCCAAGACCGCGCTCAGCAATGATGTTCTTCTGGATGTTGGTGGAGCCCCCGCCGATCATGAGGCCGATGTCGTACATGTTGTCGATATGCCAGGCCGTGGCCTCATCGGTCTCCGCGGCTTCGTCCTTGGCGTCGTAGGCCAGTCCTGCAGCTCCCAGCACATCAACCGCGAGCGAAGACAGCCGGTAGCCGAGGAGGGTGCCGTTGTATTTGACGATCAGACGCTTGAGCCCTGAATCCTCCCCGCGCGCCTGCTCGGTCAACAATCGCAGACCGTGGTACTTGGAGGCCATCACTTCTCCCTGCAGACGCATTAGCCGATCCCGGTACTCGGGAATGTCCATGACGCGTTGACCATCAAGGTTCGTGCGCTCCATCAGCTCGCGAATGCGGGCGAGCCGAGCGGACAGCCGATTGGCATCACCAAGCAGAAGCCGCTCGTACTTGAGCGTGACATTGGCGACATGCCAGCCCTCGCCGCGTCCCATGACGATCTGGTCCGTCGGCACGCGCACGTTCGTGAAAAAGGTTTCATTGAAGGTGGCGCGACCCGTCATCGTGACGAGCGGGCGCACCTCGATGCCCGGTGCGTTCATCGGCACCAGCAGGTAGCTGAGCCCCTTGTGTTTGGGCTGATCGGGCTCCGTGCGGCACAGCAGAAACATCATGTCTGAGTAATGCGCCGAGCTCGTCCAGATTTTCTGCCCATTGATGACAAAGTGCCCGTCGACGACGTCCGCCTTGGTCCGCGCGGCGGCCAAGTCGCTCCCGGATTCGGGTTCCGAATAGCCCTGGCACCAGATGACCTCGCCGCGAATGGTGCGCTCGATCCACTGGGCGCATTGCTCTTTGGTCCCCACTTCGAGCAGCGTCGGCACCAGCATGCTGATGCCCTGGTTCATGATACCCGGGTAGACGCCCCCCTTGGCGATCTCCTCGGCAATGACGGCGAGTTCCAGGACGTCGAGCGGCAAGCCAAAACCGCCGTACTCCGCTGGAATATTGCGCGCGAAGTAACCGTGTTCCAGAAGCAGCTTTTGCCAGTCGAGGGCCTTTTTGCTTGGCCTCTGTCGTCCGCCACCGGGTTTGGGCGATAGGTGGCCGTACTTGGCGATGAAGGCGCGCACCTCGCCCTGCAACGCTCGATATTGCTCCGAATAGGCGAGCTCCATGGCGCTTCCTCCATCGCGGGACGTTGGCACGATCACTCCTGCGAGACGATGATGGGCTTTTCGCCTGCGATCAAGACCGAGCGAGGCTACCAGACGGGGGTGAGTGCCTTGAATGCCGGCGGCGTGCGGCTCATACTGAGGCTGTGCCCGCCGCCCGCACGGGAGGAGCTTCCCATGAAATTCCTGTGGTTCCATCTGATGCCCTATAAGGAGCTGCCCGACGACTTTCGGGAAAAGCACCCGTCCGTGTGGGTCGACATTCATTCGTCGTTGTTCGACCCCAAACGTGCACACCGCATGTACAACGAGTTCTTCGACGAGCTCGAATACGCTGCCCAATGCGGTTTCGATGCCATCTGCTGCAACGAGCATCACTCGAACGGCTACGGCCTTATGCCATCGCCCAATCTCGTGGCCTCCGCGCTGGCGCGGCGCACGACCGACACGGCGATCTGCGTCCTCGGCAACAGCCTGGCGCTCTACAACCCGCCCACGCGCGTGGCCGAGGAGTTCGCCATGATCGATTGCATCTCGGGCGGCCGGCTCATCGCCGGTTTCCCGGTTGGCACGCCCATGGACACGACCTATGCCTACGGCGTGAACCCAAGTCAGTTGCGCGAGCGCTACTTGGAAGCCCACGACCTCGTGCTACGCGCCTGGACCGAGAAGGAGACGTTTGCGTTCAACGGGCGCTTCAATCAACAGCGCTACGTCAACATCTGGCCGCGGCCGATCCAGCAGCCGCATCCGCCAATCTGGATCCCCGGCGCTGGCTCGGTCGAGACCTGGCGTTGGGCAGCCAAGATGGATTATGTGTTCTGCTACCTCTCCTACTACGGCTACAAAATGGCCCAGAACGTCATGCGGGGGTTCTGGGAGGAGATGGCGAGACTGGGCAAGGATCGCAATCCCTACCGCGCGGGCTTTGCCCAGGTGGTCGGTGTCGCCGAGAGCCGACAGCAGGCACTCGACCTTTACACGGAACCTGCCGAGTACTTCTACGGTCGTTGCCTGCATGTGGATGTGCGCTTCGCTGGGCCGCCGGGATACGTGACGGAGGCGACCCAGCGCGCCGGCATCGAGAGCCAGGTCAAGATCGCCGCCCAGGGTGCGGTGCCGAGCGGCCCGTCGACCAATGCCGCCTCCGCGCAGAAGATGCAATCCCTCGCGCGCGACATGCAGGGCATCGTCGACAAGGGCTATGTGATTATCGGCTCGCCCGATGAGGTGGTCGAGCAACTGCGCGAGCTCGCAACCACGCTCAATATCGGTCAGCTCATGCTGATGATGCAGTTCGGAAACATGGCGACGGACCTTGCCAAGTACAACACGCGCCTCTTCGCTGAGAAGGTGCTGCCGAAACTGAGGTCGGTGCACTCAGAATGGGAGAACCGCTGGTGGCCGCAGCCATTGGATCGGCGCCAGCGCGCCGCCTTGCCCGCGTTCTTTCCAGCAGCTGCAGCCGAGTGAGTGTCGCAGGCATCGCGCATACGGGCCTCGAACGGAGCGGGCGGCGTGGACGAACCTGAAACAACGACGGTGGACGTCAACGGCTTTGCCATGCGCGTATGGCGCAAGGGCAGGGGACCCGTCATCGGCTTCCTGGCCGGCTACGGCGGCCTGCCGCGATGGGTGCCGTTTCTCGACCGGCTTGCACAAACCCGCAGCGTCGTCGTCCCATCGTTGCCGGGCTTCCCAGGTGGCGAGCGTGGGCACTCTGTGCTCGACAGCCACCTCGACTGGGTGCTGGCGACCCGCATACTTATCGACGAGGCGGGGCTTGCAGGTGCCGATCTCGTCGGCAGTTCGGTCGGCGGCTCGTTCGCAGCTGAAGTGGCGGCCATCTGGCCCGAGAAGGTCAAGCGGCTCGCGCTGATCGCTCCGTTCGGAGTGTTCGATCCCAAGGATCCTGCCACTGATCCTTGGGCGCAGCGGCCTGACGATATCCCAGGTCTCATGACGGCGGATCCTGACGTCTACCGCAAGCTCAAGGAAATCCCTTCCGGCGCCAATTCCATCGAGTGGCCGATCGAGCAATCGCGCGCTGCGGAGGCTGCGGCCCGGATCTTCTGGCCGCTCGGCAATACGCGTCTCGAACGGCGCCTTCCGCTCATTTCCGCACCGACCCTGATCTTGTGGGGTGAGAGGGACCGCCTGTTGCCGCGCAGCTACGCCGCCACCATTGCGCACGCCATCAGGGGCAGGGTTGAAACGAGAATCATCGCCGGGGCCGGACATCTCGCCGAGCTCGACAAGCCCGACGAGGTGGCGGCCGCGATCGTCAACTTCATGGTTTGATGCTGGCTCAACGCTTTCCGGGCCGGAGCGCAGTGGGAGCGATCAACGAGAGGACCAGCTGATCGGCAGCACGACCAGGCCCTCGCGCTTTCATCCGGCCGGC
>JAMXLN010000006.1 GCA_024281145.1 Hyphomicrobiaceae bacterium
GAGCACGAACGAAAGTCGCATCGCTTCCCGCACCAGTGTGGTCTGTCGTGAGAGATAATAGCACAAGCCGGCGCGTGGCGCGGGCTGCTTGCGGCTTGAGGTCGAGGCTCCCTTTCATTCTTTCGCAAGATGCGCCTATAAGCCCTATTGCATAAGTGAAGGATCTTAGCGCCCGATGCGCGGAACCGCGAGCCGGTGCGGTGGCCCTGCCGCCAGAACGCCGGGCGGCTCAAGTCGCAAACGTCTGCGATGCGGGCCATCCGTCGGGGCGTCGGATGCGCTCACCACGACAGGGGCCGCCCAAGGCCGCGCGGCGGTCGCTCAACGCCGTTGTTGGCCCAACGTTGGCCGCCATTGGCGGCCCGCTCAGCCCCATGATCCGCTATGATCCGCCCGGCCACGACAAACCCGGCCTATGACCCGCCCGGGGCTCCCATGACCTCCCATGACCCCGGCCAGCCCGTCCCAGTCCATGAGCCGCCCCGGGTCCCACGAGCCGCCCGGGCCCCCCCGGGCCCCCATGACCCCGGCCAACCCGTCCCAGTCCATGAGCCGCCCAGGCCCCCTAAGCCGCCCCGGCCCCCACCCCTGAGGCATCCTCGGCGAGGGTGATCGGCGTTACGAGAGTCCACCCAGGCCGTCGGCGCTCGCGCTCGACCACAGAGCCCGCAGAGCGAAGGCACGATGAAGCCCGTCGGCAGGGAACTTTCCTGAAATTGGGGCGTTGGCCCGGGCTACTCAGGGAGGCCACGAAGGTGGACATCAAGATACGTCACTGGGAGGCCCTCCGGGCGCTCCAGAGCCTCGAGCTGCAGATAGAGCAGTACCGTCTGCATATTAAAGAACTCTCCGCGCACCCAACCGAAGCAGCCCGGGCCCAGGCCGAACTGAAGAAGCTCTTGGATGGACACGCGGTCCAACGCACTTATTGCGATTTGCTTGCGAAGGAGCAGCAGGCCGTCACACGCAAGAACGGACTACATGCTGCGTGATCAGCCCTAGAGAAGGCCCGCGCGGAACAAATCATCAACTCCGGACGCCAGCCCTGCCGCTTTGGTCCTCCGATGCCTTGGGATCGACGCGCCGAGGCACGTGTGGCCCGCGCCAAGAGCGCTTGGGCAACGCCAGGCTGAGGTGCCAAGCTGAGGTGCCAGGCTCAGGTGCCAGGCTGAGGGGCCCCATGGGTTTGCATCAACTGGCAGAAGCCCGCACCCTCATGGCGTGGCAACGCGGCGGGTCCGCCGCCCTAGAAACGGCGGTGGCCCGGGACCGCACACCGCCGTTGGGGTTGGAGGACCTCTACCGCCCCTATTAGTGGAGGCGCGCCGGAACGTGCTCATCCACGCGGTGCATGAGCCAGTTTAGAGCCTCATCTGCCGTCTCGAACTCGACCTTATGCTGGAGAACGTGGTCCAGATAGACGTGCCATCGGCCAAAGTGGTTGAGAGTGGCGATCGGCCTGCCGTGGTAGATCGCAGACACGAATTCCTGCTCGTCTGAATGCTCTTGAACTTGCATGGTCCTGCCTCATGATCATCTTGAAAGTCCGTTCTTTGTTCTGATTGTCATCGGCCGGAACGCCAGCGCCTCGCCGTAGAGCCGCCCGTTTGGCCGCACCAAAAGACGTGGTGGCTCTAGGGTCGACAACAAGATGGTTGGGGGTCACCACTGCGTGAGCGCAGTGTCACCAACCGATCGTTCAGGATGTCAAGATTGTGGCACGTGAGACGGACGCAGCGAACAGGCGTGCTCGCGATGTGGAGGTTCTCTGTGGAGGTACTTCCCGAAGGGTACGCTCGCCAGATTTTGTGGCCACCGTGTGTGGTCCCGCCTGGTCGCAGTTAGGGCGCTCGTGACGCACCAGCCCAGGTGACGGCGATGGGGAGCTCGCGGTCCCCGCGCAGGCCTGCACCCACCTCGGTGCTGCCTGGAGCGCACAGCGACCCAATTTTGCGCCCATGCTGTGGCGTCCGGGCATAAGCCCTCCCATATATGTTGATAGACCCTCAACTGGACAAACCTGAGCCGCATTTTTGCCGAAGTCGTTTCACGTGCGGCTGGCCGTTCAGGAGAAGACGCGCCGTGGAATGGCAATATCGTAAAATCCTTCTAAATGAACACGTTCGCAACGGCGATGATATCGAGCTCCTGTGCGCGGCGGGCAAGCAAGGCTGGGAGCTCATCGCCATCACGCCAAATAGCGTTGCCTATCTGAGGCGCGCAATCGAGGACACGCCGACCCCGGTGCACACCGCTCACGAGAACGGAGCAACGGGCGCGATAAAGGCAAAGTACCGGGATCCCGCGACAGGCGAGACATGGTCAGGCCGTGGGCGGATGGCGACGTGGCTCAAGCACAAGCAGGATGCCGGAGAAGACATCGAGAAGTACCGCGTCTAATGCCGCTTGTGGCCGATCCGACTGCGCTTGGCGCCGGATGCGAGGCGTGAGGCGTCCCGTCGCGGGAAGAAAGAGTTCGCGCGTTCCCATAAACCAAAGTGTCGAGACGAGCTCCCATCCCTCGAGCCCTGGGGCGGTGTGCAGAAATCCCGGGGGGTATGGGCAGCTCTTGCTTTGCCACCTTCAAGCGCAAGCCTGTTGGCACTGATGAGGGGCTTTGGGTTCAGGGCCAGGATGGGGTGCTTCTCTAGCCCTCTGCCAGCTCCAGATCCCCAAACCAGGCCGCCCCATTCCCAGCCAGGGCGCAGCCGATGCTGACGGAATGCGCCTCGTTTGGCACCTCGACCTCGATTCGATAGGTCGCCCACTGCGGGGACCGCACCGGGCGCGCGATCATGGCAAGGTGGGTGGCAGGGAGCGTCCATATCGTGCCCTCGGGCGGTTCCGGCCGCACCTCGACGTAAAGCTGAGCGCCGGCGCCCCGCTCGTGAACTTCGGCGCGCACGGCGGCCGCAAACTGCAAACGCTTGCCGCGCCAGGGCGCGGCGGCGAACATCTGTGCAAGCCAACCCTCGCCCCACCGCCAGGGCGCTGAGGTGCGCGAAATAGACACCGTGCGGCCACCGCCGGGCGAACGCGCATCCGAAAGTGCGACGTCGTGCCCGTGCCTCCGCCAGGTGCCGGAGGAGGTCCAAAAATCCGGCAGTGCACCGCTGCCGCCAAGTTGCAAATTGGTGGGTGAGGCAACGAGTTCCTGTCTCGACCAGACCGGTCGGCGTCCACAAGGATTGGGGCGTGCTGCTCTCGTGCATTCCACGAATGCCAGGAGATCGGATTCGCGGCGCGGGTCCGCAGCATGGAGGCACGCTTGCGCCTGCGCCTGCGAATAAACCGCGCCGATCCAGCGCGTCGGAGGTTTTGCTGCCAGCCAGTCGGCAACTGGACCCTCGGGGGGAACCGCCGAAAGGTCGAGCAGGAACATCGGCAAGCCCGTCTCGGCCAGCGTACGATCGAGGCTGCCGTCATGGGCGGGCCCAACGCTGTGGCGAACAAGACCTCGCCCCGGCTCCTGTGCCTGAAACGACCCCTGGTTGAAGGCAAAGGAGATGACGCGATGCTGGGACCCGAATCGCTCGTCAAGGCGGTTTCCCATGTTCGCCAGCACCCGGTCGCCCCTGCGATAGGGGCTCTGCCGCACGGCATGGCCATTGTGCGCCCACAGAACCGCTTTTGAGTTCGGTCCTTCCAGCTCGAGCAAGTTGGCAACGTTTTCTGCCATGGCCACATCGCGCGACAGCTTGAGCGACCGGGCCTGCACGTTTTGGTCGACCACCACGGCGTTGAGGCGTGCCAGGTGCCAATCGTAGTCGCTCGTCAAGGCCGTCCAGCGCTCGCGTTCGAGCGCAAACATCTGGACAATGCGCCTGATGCAGTCGCAGGCGGCCTCGCGCGTGGCCTCCGACAGGCCGTGGAAGCGATCCGCCGAGGTGTCGGCACAAAGCGGCCACAGCTCGGCCTGCACGCTCTCGACGACACTGGGAGCTACGCGCTCCAGATAATCGAGGACGCCGAGGGTGGCTTCGG
>JAMXLN010000007.1 GCA_024281145.1 Hyphomicrobiaceae bacterium
GGCGGCATTGAGGTTAAATAATGGTTCTCGACTGTGGCGGTTCGGACCTCGCACGAGGCCGGTCGGCCGACGCGGCCGGCCCGTGCGCACGCGGGCGCCCCGTCAGGCGCCGGTACGGGGACGGGCAAATCGGCTGGCGATCCTCTCGGGCTCCAGATTGGCCTCGCGGGGCAAAGACCCTCCGAGCTCGTGGCTGCGATCCGCGTCACCGGGGAGCAGCTGGGCCCACGCACGCCGCAGCTGAGAAAGAAGGGGCGAGGCTCGATCGGTGGTGTCGGGTGCCGGTCCGGGGTCGCGGTCGCTGCGTTGGGCGTGCTCGGCGAAGCTCGGTGCCGGCTCCGTCCCGGAGCGCCCGGAAATGCCGTTGCCATGCCCCTCGTGGTGCAGGCCGAAAGCGACTTGATCGCGCTCTTGCTCCTCGGCCTCGAGCCTGGGTTCCACATCGCCCGGCCGATAGCGCTCGACGGTCCCCTGCTCCGCGTGCCGACTGTTCTGGATTGCTCCGTGGCCTGCGTTTGTGCTCCAGGGGCGGACGGTGGGCGCATGGCGCACCTCTGCATGGCCGTTGCGCCACAAGGTGTCGGCAGCGCCAGACGCATGGAAGCCGGCTGGGTCGGCGCTCAGCGGGGCCAGGCTACGCGAAGCCCCCATGACGGCGCCGAGGATCATCTCGGGCCAGGCGCCGCGCTTGAAGCGGTAGACCTTAAACGCGGGCTTATCCTCAACCGGGGTCTCAGCCCATACCGAGCGGACGGCGTCCCAGCCGCGCCGATAGCGCGCGGGTCGATGGCGGCCGTAGCACTCCACGAACTTGCTGCCCCGGCGCTTAAGTTGGCGCTGGACCAGAAGCCCTGGCAGAACGCTCATGGGCCGCGACAGGATGCCTTTGCCCTCGAGCGCATAACACAGATTGGCGAGGCGATGCGCTTCGCGCTCAAGCGCTGCGTAGTTCTCCGCGCGTTTGGGAATGTTGAGCGGGACGGCGACGTGATAGTGGCCGTTGAGATCGAAGATCACGTCGCGAAACATCTCGAAATTTCGCACGGCATCGCTGTCGGCGTGGATGTCGTGGAAGCGCGCCAGGATCGGGTAGACGGGCCCGTCCTCGGCTTCGCGCATGCTGCGTTCGAGACCCATGAATTGGTTGACAGGTCGGCCGATGGAAACGAGCAGCAGGCAAAGATCGACGAAGATGGCGACTGCCAGGGGTACATAGTCGCGCTTGGCGAGGCCAGCAGCCTGAACCATGGCTGGTGCGCCCGACGAGCCCGAGCCCTCGACGGACTGCACGGCCTTGCGCTGCAGCTCGCTGAGCTCATCTGGCGACGGTGGCAGCCTGAAGGTGAGGAGACCGAAGAAGGTGGTGGTGAGCCGGCGGAAGGCCTCGATGGTGGCCTCCGATCCTTCCACCGCGGCGACCTGCGGCTTTGTCAGCTCGGGCAGCTGGTCGATGGCGCGAACAACGCCGCGCAGCGCCATCTGCAAGTGGCCATCTGGGCAGGAGATGGCAATGCCTTTGGGACCGGTGATGGTCGTCTTCTCGGCACGGTCGGCGAGATCAATGCGCATCTGTTTGAGCTGGGGATCGCTGCGGAAAGCGTTGAAGCCCGTCACGGTCAGGTCGAGCTTGCGAGCGATGCCGCGCAGAAATTCGTTGCGGTTGCCGGTCCGGGCGTCGATCACGGAGCGATCGTCTTTGACGATCTTCTGAAGGTCGGTGTCGAGCGCCGCCATATCGGACTTGACGGTCGCGATGCGACCCTTGACGAAGTCTGCAGCGAACTTGAAGCGCCCCGCATCCTCCTCGCGCATCTTACGCCGTGGCCCGTCGCCCGGGCCGCTGTTGGGGCACGACTTGCCTGTCGCCCGCTCGATCTCGGCCTTCTCGGCCGAGAGGGTGGTGAGCTGGTCGAGGGTCGACAGCAGTTGCTCAAGTCGCGTTGAGGCCCCGAACAGTGCGCTTTGCACCTGCGTTATGGCGCTCTCGGCTGAGCGCGAGGCTTCGCCGCGACTTTCCAGCACCTTCCAGTAAAAGCCGAAGCCGAAGCCCACCGAAATCAGCGTGAGAAACAGATAACCGGCGATGTAGCAGGCTTTGGTGAAGGCGTCGGTGGGCGTGAACATCTTGTCCAGCAACCAGATGATCATGGTCATCAGCATGGCCACTGAAAAACCGATGATGATCTTGTGCACAAAGGGCAGGTCGCCAAGGTTGGATTCGATGAGCTCAAGCATGCCGACGTAGGTTGCCACCCACGAAAGCGCGCCAAGGCCGATGACGAGCAAGAGCCGCTTGCGGTCGCGGGGCGCATTCTCCGCAGCGTTCGCACGTGCGGGGTGGGCGGCGCCGGAGGGCTCATTGGGACCCGCGCACCAGGGATCGCCCGCGCCCAAGCGCAGTTTTAGCCAGCTCCAGAAATCCATCGGATGCTACCGGGGTTTTGCTTGCCGCTGCCGATAGAGGGTGAGGGTGGAAGCCCCAACGCCTCAAGTTAATTCCCTGCAATGTGCAGCGGCCCGCGCGTTGCCTCTCTCGTCGCTGCGCCTGATGGCCCCGGCGCCTTGATCCGCACAGAGGCGTAGTTGTGATTTTTGGCCGTACTGCGGCGCCTCGGCATGAGCTTGGGGCCCTCAACATTTCTGCTATGGGCGGGGGCGCGCTTTCGCCTATGGTCGCAGGCCGAAGCTCGTGCGAGGAACGGCAATGAGCGTGGACAGCAGGTCGACCAGGCGCAGCCGAGAAGGCAAGGCAACGCTGGCTCCCGCACAGGTTCGCGCGCCCTCGCCCATTGCTCCGGATTGTGCGGGGCAGGACTTCTACGCCATCGATGCTGGGCTGAAGCAGCTCTTGGCGCTCTATCTGCCGGCGGCGTTGCGGCTGCGGCTCGAGCCCTACTTTGTGCGCCTTGGCGTGCTCGCGGGCGGCAGGCTCGATGAGCTTGCGCGCACGGCCGACCGGATGGGCCCCGTGTTGCACCCGCGCGACCGGTTCGGGCGCGACGAGGACTGGATCGAATATCATCCGAGCTACCGCGAGATGGAGGCGATCGCGTTCTGCGAATTTCAGTTCCACGCCATGAGCCACCGCGCCGGCACGCTCGGGCTTGATGCCCCCCTGCCGCCGGTTGCCAAGTACGCCTGCCAGTATCTTTTTGTGCAGGGTGAGTTCGGCCTCATGTGTCCGATCAGCGTGACGGACACCTCCATTTACCTGATCCGCAAGTATGCGAGCCCGGAACTCAAGCGTTACTTGCTGCCGCGCATGCTCTCCGCCGATCCGGCAGTGCAGTGGAAGGGTACGCAATTCATGACCGAGAAGACGGGTGGCTCAGACATTGGCCAAGTCGAGACCCTCGCCCGCCAGGAGGACGGCATGTGGCGGCTCTACGGTGAGAAGTGGTTTTGCTCGCACGCCGACGCCGACGTGGCGCTGATGCTGGCGCGACCTGAAGGCGCGCCCGCCGGGACGGAAGGATTGGCGCTCTTTGCGTTGCCGCGCCGGCTTAAGGATGGCTCGCGCAACAGCTATCGGATCGTGCGGCTCAAGGACAAGCTCGGCACCCGATCCATGGCCTCGGGCGAAATCAAACTGGAAGGCGCCGTCGCCTATCCCGTGGGTCGGCTCGACAGAGGCCTTAAGCAGATGATGGATCAGGTGAACCTGTCGCGCCTGTCGCACGGCGTGCGGGCCGCCGCCATGATGCGCCGCTGCGTCAATGAGGCGTTTGCTGCCGCGCGCCAGCGCGTCGCCTTCGGCAAGCCCGTGATCGAGCATCCTCTGCTGCGCCGGCAGTTGCTGAAGCTGATCGTGCCGACCGAACAGGCGCTCTCGATGACCATGGCGGCTGCGGCCGCCATGGGTGATGCGGAGGCGGGGTCGGCCGAGGCGGGTCAGGTGCTGCGCATTCTGACGCCGCTCGTAAAGTTCCGCGCGTGCCGCGACAACATCGCGGTGGCGACTGGAGCGATGGAGGTGCGCGGCGGCAACGGCTATATCGAGGAGTGGGTCAATGCCCGCCTCATCCGCGATGCGCAGGTTGGTCTGCTATGGGAGGGGACCAGCAACATCAACGCGCTCGACGTCATCGGCCGTGCGGTCGGCAAAGAGCGGGCGCACAAGGCGCTCGAGGTCCTGCTGCGTGGGCGCCTCACGGAGGTCGACGGGTTGCCGGCAGCCTTCACTGGTCGGCTCACGTCGGCGTTGACGCGGGCGCTGCAACTGGCCGAGTGGGCGGCGCTTGCGCCTGAGGCGGAGCCCCAGGCGCGACGGGCAGCATCGGCCCTCTATCATGCGGCAAGCGCGATCCTGCTCGCCTGGGAAGGAACGCGCGATGGAGCCGATGCCCGGCGAGCGCTCGTGGCCCGCTTTGCGCTCGAGCATCGGCTCACGCCCAAGGACCCGCTCGAGCCGGAAGCTGCGGCGTGGGAGGAGCCGGCCATCGCCGCACTGTTGGCGAACGCTCCGGTCGCCTTGGCGGGGGTCGCGCCGCTGTTGGCGCCGTGACCCCGACGCGTGCAAGCGCTTTGTGCCTGGGAATTCTTACGCGGTCGGCAGCACCGCGAAGGTTTCGGGGGCCGTGTCACCTTCCTCCAGGATCTTGACCGCCGCCACCCGTGCTGACGGAGGTCCTTGCTGGCAGCGCTCCAACGCGTTCGCAACGTGATCGGCCGGCCCGCAGAAGAGCGCTTCCACCGATCCGTCGCGGCGGTTGCGCACCCAACCGCCGAGGCCGAGATCATGGGCGACGCGTTCCGTCCACAAGCGGAAGCCGACGCCCTGCACGCCACCTTCGATGCGCACCCGCACGCCGCGCCGGTCCAAGCGTTGCTCGCTCATGCCAAGCCCTTAGCTCAATTAGTAGCCCAGGGCCATACCGTCCTTGCGGCCGTCTGAGGCCCCGATCAACACGCCCTGGTCGCGGTCCATGACCACGATCTGCCCGCCCCCCCACGGCAGAGGCCGTTGCTCGACGCGGTGGCCGAGGCGTTGCAGAGCGGCGAGCACGTGCTGCGGCACCGTCTCCTCTGCCAGCAGCGCCTCGCCCTCAAAGAACACGCGCGGAGCATCGAGCGCTTCCTGCGGGTCCATGCCGTATTCGAACATGTTACTCATGACGTAGACGTGGCCCATGGGCTGGAAATGCGCGCCCATGACGCCGAACGCCATGTACGGCTTGCCACTCCGCAGCACCATGGCCGGTACCAGCGTGTGCAGCGGCCGCTTGCCCGGGGTGATGCAGTTGGGGTGGTTGGGGTCTGTGACGAAGCTCTTGCCGCGGTTGTGCAGAATGATGCCGGTCTTGGCGGTGACGATACCGGAGCCGAACTCGTCGAACAGCGAATTGATGAACGAGACTGCCATGCCGGTTTCATCGACCACTGAGAAGCAGACCGTGTCGGAGCCCGCCGGCTGCGGCAGGGCGCCGAGCTGGGGCTGGCGCCGCCGCCGGTCGAGGCGGCCAACGAGATCATCGATGACCTTGTCATCCAGCATGTGGGTGACGGGCACGCGGGCCATGTCAGGATCGGCCACAAAGGCATCGCGCATTGCATATGCCAAGCGCGCCGCCTCCATCAGCAGATGATAGCGTTGCGCGGATACGGGTTCCGGGCGCGGCTCGCCCAGTCGCTCGATCATCTTGAGGATGATGAGGGCGACGATGCCCTGATTGCTGGGCGGCAGCTCGATGAGATCGAGCCCGCGATAGGAGAGCGATATCGGGTCGACGTAGCTGGCGCTCGTGGCCTGGGCAACAAAATCATCGAGGGTATGCAGCCCACCGAGCTCCTTGAGTTCAGCCACCATGTCGCGTGCGGTTTCACCCTGGTAAAAGCCGTCACGGCCGTTCCTGGCGATGCGCTTGAGGCTGGCGGCGAGCGCCGGCAAGCGCTTGATCTCGCCCGAGCGGGGCGCGCGCCCTGCTTCGAGCAGGTGCTTTTTGGCACCGGGGTGGCGCGCGAGCCTGGCGACATGACGCGCCCAGTCGCTGGCGACCCGGGGGCTCACCACAAAGCCCTCCTGTGCAAGCTCGATGGCCGGCTGCAGCAGACGCTCGATTGGCCACGTGCCGTGGTCCTCCAGGAGGCGCAACCAGCCGCTGACGGCACCGGGCACCGTTACCGCGTGCGGGCTGTCGGGATCGATGCGCGCGAGGTTGGCCTGGCTGAGCCAGGCAGCGGTGGCGCCTTTAGGGGCGCGGCCCGAGGCGTTGAGGGCGATCAATCCGCGCGCGTTGGGTTTGGCGAGCAACGCGAAGCAATCGCCGCCGATGCCGGTCATGTGGGGTTCCACCACGGCGAGGACGGCGGCGGTGGCGATCGCCGCGTCCACGGCATTGCCGCCCTGGCGCAGCACATCGATGCACGTGAGGCTCGCCTGAGGGTGCGACGTTGCGCACATGGCCCGGCGTCCATAGACAAGAGAGCGGCCGGGCCGGTGGAAGTTGCGCATGGGGGGATTCCGGATGCCAGGGACGGGGCGGTGGGGCAAACATCAAGTCATAGGGAGAAATTACAGCACAGCGCAAGCTCAGTCGCGCGCTCTTGCCCCGTTGGCACAAGTCCTGTGCTGTGCGCGCTCCAGCTCAGTGCTGACCCGCAGGCTGGCGCGGTGGGTCGGTGCCGGAGGGAGGTGCTTGATGCTCATCTCAGCCTGCAAGGGGGATCGATCCCCGTCGCGCAAGGCTTGGCTTGGCGCATAGGCTGAGCACGCGCCCCCCTTTCAGGTGGCGCGGCTTGTTTCCGCCGCATCCGCGCCGGTGGCCTCGGTGGTCATCGTCTCGGGCTCGGCGGGCTCGCCGTAGAGATCGTAGAGCAGGTCGAGCGAGTCGAGGAAGGTGGCGACGAGATCGAGCAGCGTGCCCAGTCGAATGCGACCGGCGATGAGGTAGTCCTCGCTGACGCGCAGCTCGGCAAGACGCTCAAGGCTTGCGGCGTCGCGGGCGATCAGCGCTCGGCTGCGCAGGAAGGCAAAGGCGGTGTCGCCCGTCTGGAAGTCGTGCACCGTGGTGTCGCCGAGCTCCATGGCCGCATCGAGGAGTGGGGCGGTACCGCCCACATACAGGGCAATGAGGGGTTTGAGGCGGGTCTCGCGCCGGCGCAACTCCTCGGCGCGTTTGCGCGCCTGCAGCAGCCGTGCGGTGAGGCTCAGCTCCAGCGTTCGCACGGTGGTGAGGAACTCGGCCAATTCGCGGTTTTGCTGCACCAGCCGTACCATGGTGAGTGGCTGGACCGCGTCGGCAAGCACGACCTTCTCGGTGAGGAGGTCCTCGCCCAAAGCGAGGGCGGCGTCGAGATGGTCGCCCAGCAGATAGATGCTGGGATGGTTGGACGTGAAGCTGGCGCTCATGAGGTCCCCCGAAGCCGAGCCGCGACGGTCGGCCGTGCAGATGCCCGCCGCCTTCGCGGTGGGAATGAAGACCGATTCGGGCGCCCGTTGCCAACCCGCTTTGCGGTTTTCAACGCAAGCGCCGCCTCAGGCGGCGCGGATCGACTGCGCCTTGTCGGGCGAGGCGGACAAGAGGCGGGTGAGCGCACTTTGTGCCTCGCGCTCGCTCGTGAAGACGCCGACCACGTCGCGCGGGCCGGAGCCCACGGTCAAGATCACCACCTGGCCCGAAGGATAGCGCACGAGCTCGTAATTCGCCGGTTCCATGACCTACCCCCTGGCGTGAGAGATCCCCGACACTTGCGAATTGAGACGCGACCCGACGCGCCCTCTGTCGAGCCTGAGCTGAGCCAGCCCGACAGGCGGCATCACATAGATGTCACGAACTGACGAGTCAACGGGCTACTGCGGAAAGTTCACTCAGCTACACCCGCTCGTTCCGCCGCAGGTGTCGCATTTGAGGCAGGTGCCGTTGCGCACCAGGGTGAAGTTGCCGCACTCTCGGCAGCTCTCGCCCTCGTAACCCTTGACCCTGGCTTCCGCCCGCAAGTCCGCTGCGAGGTTCTCCTTGGCCAGGCGCGACTTGGCACGGGCGCTGAGCTGGCTTTGAAGTTGGCGCGCGATCTCCTCGACCGAGGCTTCGGTCTTCGGCTTGGCAAGGCCCACCGATAGTTCCTTTTGGAGCGCGCCCAGGTGCGTCATGGCCGCCTCCATCCGAGCTTTGTCCGGGGCCAGGAAGGTTGCTGCCAGCTCCTGCCGCAAGCTCGCCTGCAGGCTGGCAACGGGGCTTGCCGGATCGACTTGTGCCTCCGCGACGGCAACGGCGCCGGTGGTGGATCGCAACGCCAACACGCGGCTCTCCTGGCCCCGTAGCAAGCCTCGCGACACATACCTGGCGGCGGGCGGGGCCTGCTCCTCGAGCTCTTGGTCGGAGGAGCCCAAGCCGGTATTGGCGATTTCACTTACGTCCACGTGCGCGAGATCGTTGCGGCCGAGATAGGAGACGGCGAGTTCGCGGAAGATATAGTCGAGGATAGAGGTGGCGTTCTTGATGGTGTCGTTGCCCTGTACAAGCCCCGCAGGCTCGAAGCGGGTGAAGGTGAAGGCATCCACGTATTCCTCGAGGGGCACGCCGTATTGCAGGCCCAGCGAAATGGCGATGGCGAAATTGTTCATAAGCGAGCGGAACGCCGCGCCCTCCTTGTGCATGTCGATGAAGATCTCGCCGAGGCGGCCGTCCTCGTATTCACCGGTGTGCAGATACACCTTGTGTCCGCCGACGGTGGCTTTCTGTGTGTAGCTCTTGCGCCGGTTGGGCAGCTTCTCGCGCTCGCGCTGGCGCTCGATGATGCGCTCGACGATGCGCTCCGCCGCGACGGCCGCGCGTGCCACCGCGGGCTTGTCGCCGGCAAGCTCGGCCGCCACCTCCTCCTGTTCATCGGGATCATCGGCCAGCAGCTGGGCGTTGAGCGGCTGGGACAGCTTGGAGCCATCGCGGTAGAGGGCATTGGCCTTGAGACCGAGGCGCCAGGAAAGCATATAGGCGGCCTTGCAGTCCGCCACGCTCGCCTCGTTCGGCATGTTGATGGTCTTGGAGATGGCCCCGGAGATAAAGGGCTGGCTCGCAGCCATCATGCGAATGTGGCTTTCAACCGACAGGAAGCGCTTGCCCTTGCGGCCGCAGGGACTTGCGCAATCGAAGACCGGCAGATGCTTCTCGGCGAGATACGGCGCGCCTTCCAGCGTCATGGCACCGCACACGTGCTCATTGGCTGCCTCGATGTCCTTCTTGGAGAAGCCGAGATGGTCGAGCAGCTCGAAGGCAGGATCGGCGAGCGTCGGCGCTGGGATCTGCAGCGTGTTCGTCAGGAACTCCTCGCCCAACGTCCATCGATTGAACGCGAACTTGATGTCGAAGGCCGTCTTGACCGCGGCGTCGAGCCTTGCCAGCGCCGCATCCGTGAAGCCCTTAGCTTTGAGCGTGGCGTGGTTGATGGCGGGTGCCTGGGCCAGCGTGCCGTGGCCGACAGCATAGGCCTCAATCTCGGTAATCTCGGCCGCGCCATAGCCCAGCGTGCGCAGCGCCTCGGGCACGGCCTGGTTGATGATCTTGAAGTAGCCGCCGCCGGCCAGCTTCTTGAATTTCACGAGCGCGAAGTCTGGCTCGATGCCGGTGGTGTCGCAATCCATCACCAGACCGATGGTCCCGGTCGGCGCGATCACCGTCGCCTGGGCATTGCGATAACCGTGCTCCTGGCCAAGGGCAATGGCCTGGTCCCAAGCGCGGCGGGCGGCCTCCACGAGCGTGTTGGCGTCGCAGGCAGTGGCATCGAGGGGCACCGGTGGTGTGGAGAGCCGCTCGTAGCCTGTGTCCAGTCCATAGGCAGCGCGACGGTGATTGCGGATGACGCGCAGCATGTCGGCAGCATTGGCTTGATAGCCGGGAAAGGGGCCAAGTTCGCGCGCCATCTCGGCGGAAGTGGCATAGGCTGTGCCCGTCATGATGGCGGAGATCGCGCCGCAGATCGCGCGACCCTGAGGGCTGTCGTAGGGAATGCCGGACGCCATCAGACACCCGCCGATATTGGCAAAACCAAGCCCCAAAGTGCGATAGCGGTAGCTGAGCTCGGCGATCTTGCGGGAGGGAAACTGCGCCATCAGCACAGAAATTTCGAGCGTGATGGTCCAAAGCCGGCAAGCGTGCTCGAAAGAGGCGACGTCGAAGCGTTTGCCGGCGTCGCGAAAGCGCATCAGGTTGAGGGAGGCCAGATTGCAAGCCGTGTCGTCGAGGAACATGTACTCCGAGCACGGATTAGACGCACGGATCGGACCCGACTTCGGACAGGTGTGCCAGTCATTGATGGTGGTGTGGAACTGGATCCCGGGGTCGGCCGAGGCCCAGGCGGCGTGACCGATCTTCTCCCACAGGTCGCGAGCCTTGAGTGTCTTGACGGTGCGCCCCCCCAGGCGAGCCTTGAGCGCCCAGTCACCATCCTCCTCAATGGCCTTGAGGAACTCATCGGTCACGCGCACGGAGTTGTTTGAGTTCTGGCCCGACACGGTGAGGTAGGCCTCGCTATCCCAGTCGGTGTCGTAGGCGGCAAACTCGATCTCCTTGTAACCCTGGCGTGCAAACTGGATGATACGGCGGATGTAGTTGTCAGGCACGAGATCGCGTCGTGCCTCCTTGACGGCGCGCCGCAGCGCGGGATTTCTCGTGGGGTCGAAGCAAGCCTCGCCTTCCGCTTCGCAATTGACGGCGGCCTTCATGATGGCCTTGAGCCGCTTCTGGCAGATCTTGGAGCCAGTGACGAGGGCAGCGACCTTCTGCTCCTCCTTTACCTTCCAGTCGATGTAGGCCTCGATGTCGGGGTGGTCCACGTCCACCACCACCATCTTGGCGGCGCGCCGCGTGGTGCCGCCTGACTTGATGGCGCCGGCAGCGCGGTCGCCGATCTTGAGAAAGCTCATCAGGCCCGACGATTTACCGCCACCCGACAACTTCTCGTTCTCGGCCCTCAGTTTGGAGAAGTTGGAGCCGGTACCCGAGCCGTACTTGAAGAGCCGTGCCTCACGCACCCAAAGGTCCATGATGCCGTTCTCGTTGACGAGATCGTCCTCGATCGACTGAATGAAACAGGCGTGCGGTTGGGGATGCTCATAGGCCGACTGGGAGGGCATCACAGCGCCGGTCTCGTGATCGACATAGGAATGGCCCTGGCCCGGCCCGTCGATGCCGTAGGCCCAGTAGAGGCCGGTGTTAAACCATTGCGGGCTGTTGGGGGCGCCATACTGCATGGCAAGCATGTAGCGTTGCTCGTCGAAGAATGCCCGAGCGTCTTCCTCGGTGCTGAAGTAGCCGCCCTTCCAGCCCCAATAGGTCCACGTGCCGGCCATGCGATCGAACACTTGGCGCGCGTCCGTCTCCCCCGCAAAGCGCTCCTGCTCTGGCCGACCGGCAAGCGCCCGCTCGTCCGCGGTCGAGCGCCACAACCAGGAGGGGATCTGCGTTTCTTCAATGCGCTTGACGCGCGTTGGCACGCCCGCTTTGCGGAAGTATTTCTGGGCCAGGATGTCGGCTGCAACCGCGCTCCAGTGCTCAGGAACGGCGAAGTTTTCCAAACGGAAGACGATGGAGCCGTCCGGGTTCTTGATCTCCGACGTGGCGCGGCGGAAGGGGACCTTCTCGTAGGGTGACTTGCCCGCCGTGGTGAAGCGCCGCTCGATCTGCATAGGTCTTGCCCCTGTTTGCACGTGTGGTCGCGGAAAAGCAGACAAACCAGCCCGCGGCATGGTGTGTGGTGAATGACGCGACAGACGCACAAACCCGCGCGCTGCGGAGCCCGTTTGCTCCGCCACGCGGCAGCGCCTGCCGCTCTCCTGAACGCGGCGGCGGCGCAGGTCTCTTTTGAAGGGCGGCCCGACGGATCTGCCGGCGCCCGTGGATGCCAAAGTATGACGATTCGGAGGCAGTCGTCACGCGAGCTCTAGTAGTGTAGGTCGCACCCATCCACTAGATGTAGTGGCCGCGCTCAATTTGGGCAGAACCTGTGGAGGAAGACCTCACAGGTCCAGCATCGGCGGGCTTTTTGGCGTCCTGGGATCGCGCCGCCGGCGGGTGCGAATGGCAAAAATTCCCCGCCGGGTTGGCGGTCACAATGCTAGCGCGATTCCGGATTTTGCCGGCTGTGGCAGTTCTGCCGCGGTGGCCGCGCATGGACAGGTGCAAGTGGGCGATGCCATAAGGGAAGGCAAACGCGGGGACCGCAAGGCGGACAAGCATGGGTGTTCTGAGCGAGATCTTCAGCTGGTGGGGCGGAAACACCTGGTCGAACCGCATCTATACCGTGCTGCGCGGCAAGTGCGTCGGCACCGATCGCGATGGCAACCGCTACTATCTGCAAAAAAAGGGCATCGGGCCCCTTGGCGTGCCGCGCCGCTGGGTGATCTACAAGACGCTCGCTGAGGCCTCGCAGGTGCCGCCGGAGTGGCACGGCTGGCTGCACTATATGGTCGATACGCCGCCCAGCGAGGAGACCTACGTCGCCCGGCCGTGGCAAAGGCCGCATCGCATGAACCTGACCGGCACGCCGGAGGCCTATCGTCCGCCCGGGAGCATCTTGAGCACCGGCAAGCGGCCGGCGGCGACGGGCGACTACGAGCCCTGGCAGCCAAGCTGAGGCGCGGCGGCACGGTCACGCTCGTGCCATTTTCCCGCCGCAACCCGCTTGCGTCGCGACCCAACCTTTGATCGCATCTGGCATGGCGCACGCTTCCCACCAGCGCACCACCGTACGCTCCCACCAGCTCCTCGCCGGGAGACGCTGGGTGCTCGCAGTCCTGCTCGTTGGCATGGGCCATTGCACGCCGGCCGCCGCGCAGAGGATCGAGAATTCGGTCGCGGTGTTTGCTGCCCTCGACAAGGTGACGGCAAAGATTTCAAAGCTCGAGGTGCCGCTCAACCAAACGGCTACCTTCGGCTCCCTCAAGGTGACACCCAGGGTGTGCTACACGCGCGCGCCGACCGAGCCGCCCAAGACCACCACCTTCGTGGAGGTGGATGAGAAGCTGCTCGATGGCAAAGAGAAGCGCATCTTCACGGGTTGGATGTTTGCGGACAGCCCAGGCCTCAACGCCGTAGAGCACCCTGTGTTCGACGTGTGGCTGACCGATTGCGCCCAGCCGCGCGCCAGCGCGCAGCGCCCGGCACAACCGGGTTCTCCCCCCGGCACCGCGCCCGGCACCGGCCCCGAGCCATCGCCGTCGGAGGGTGACCTGCTGCGGCGGCGCCGCGTGCCGCGCTAGAGTGCGAGCGCCACGGGTGCGGGAGGCTGGCGTGCCGCCGGCCCCCAGCCTCAAGCGGTCGCAAGCGCCTGTGCGTCGCGGCGGATGCGCTCTACCATGGAGAAGAAACCGTTCGAGCGCTGTGGTGTCAGATGCTCCTCTAGGCCAAGTTCGGCGAAGGCCGCCCGGGCGTCGACGCGCAAGATTTCCTCGGCGGTTTTATCCGCGTACATGGCGAATAGGATGGCGATGAGACCGCGCACGATGTGGGCGTCGCTGTCACCCACGAACGTGAGAACCGCTGGAGAGGTCGGGCCGGCGCGTCGCCCGCGGCTTGCGAGCCATACCTGGCTAGCACAGCCGCGCACCTTGTTGGCCTCCGTCCGCAGTGCCTCGGGGAGCGCAGGCAGCGCCCGTCCAAGCTCGATCACATAGCGGTAGCGGTCCTCCCACTCGTCGAGGAGCGCGAAATCGGAGCGGATCGCGTCGAAGGTCATGGGTTTCGCATGCAAGACCTGGAGCGACAGCGAACCGTAGTGGCTGCCGCCGCGCTATGCATATGGTCTCAATGCGGGGTGACGCAAGCGGGCGCTTTAATCGCTGCGGATCTCCCCGACCTCACAGTCCCGTGCGCTGGATTTGGGCACCACGCCAGGCAGGGGTCAGGTCGGCGGGCGCGAGCGTGCCGCGGTCGCCAGGCAGCTTGGGCTCCGCCTTGGGCCGCGCGTGCGCGGGAGAGCGCGCCGGCTCGGTGCGCAATGGCTGTAATGTCGCACCCTCGTCGCTGCGACCGCCTGAGCTCACGAGATCGACGGCCATGCGGGCACCAAATTCCGCCTTTTTGAGAAACGTCGCCCAAAGCTGCGCGGCAACGGCGCAGGTCTGGGTGTTGCGCTCGCAAAAAGTCGTGGCGCGTTCGACCGCCGCCAGCGCGGTTGTCGAGAAACGCGCCTGTTGGCGCTCGTCGGTCGGCAGCAGCAACACGAGAAGTCCCAGCCAGAATGCCAGCCTGATGAGGAACATCATGGAGCGTCCATTCGTGATTTGCGCCACCTGATCTGGCGCACCGGGTGCCAGAATTAGCAGGCAAATCTCTAAAGGCTGCAAAGAGCCTCAACCTGATGCTGCGAAAATTTGCTTCGAATTTTAAGGATCGGCCAAGGGCAGAGATGAATGGTGGCCGCGGCGATGGCTTTGCGTAAGGCGCGGGCCTCGGCCACACGCCAGTTAACAGATCGTTTAGAACCCCCTTCGAATAATGCGAACGCAGGTCGGAGTAAGGATAATGACCCCAGGGCAGGCGCGCATTGCGCTCGGGACGTTTCTTCTGGTCAGTGCTGGCGTGGTGGTTAACGCCTTATTTCTGCAATCGGACGCCATTTCCGCCGGCAGGGCTGGGATGGGGCGCGTGTCGGGGGTGCCTGGACTGACGGGAGGGGGCGCCATCGCGATACCTACGGCAGCTCCTCCGCGCCCCAGCGAGCGCTCGAGCCGTGCCGAACAGGGTCTGCGCATCGCGCGCTTTGCGGCCGAGCCGGGCAGCATCGATCCCGCGGCAGCTGGTCTGGACGAAGGGACAGATGCCGAGACGGTGCGCGCCATCCAACGCGAACTCAAGCTCCACGGTTATGGGCCGGTTCCGGTCAACGGGACCATGGGGCTTGCCACGCGTGCAGCGATCATGGCCTTCGAGCACGATCATGGGATGAGCCTCAGCGCACAGGCGAGCGAACCGCTGCTCAAGCGCATTGTGCTCGGTGACATCGAACGTGCAGAGGTGAGCGGTAGCGTTGCCGACCGCGGCGCATCTGCGGGTGCCGCGGAGGTGATTCGCTCGGTGCAGCGGTGGCTCGCAGCGCTCGGCTATCAGCCAGGTCAGGCCGATGGCCGGCTTGGAGAGGAGACGGTGAAGGCGATCCGGGACTTCGAGGTGGACAAGGGCATGGTTCCGCGGGGGCGCGTCTCGGCCGAGCTGGTGGGTCGGCTCAACGAGGCCACCGCAGCCAAATCCTCGCCCCGGTGAGTTGGCGACGACGGGATTGTCGATCATCTATGATTGCGCCTTGGCAGCACGCGAGGCGCCATGGACATGAAGAGCGCGTTCGACGCGGTGGCCGAGCTTCTACGATGCGATCCGGCCGCGATATTCTACCGTGCTCATCGCTGCGCTTGTGCGCCGAGCCGGGTTGCGCGGGTGTGCAAGGCTCTCGAGATCGCGCCGCTGACCGGACAGGCAACCCTTCTGGGCGCCAAAAGAGGCCGTCGCATCAGGTGTGTCGAGCTCGGCGCCCCTGGGGGTGCGCGTCGCCCGCGGCCGGCCGAAGGCATACCCGAGCGTTGAGCTTGTCAATGCGTCCTTCGAGGCGGCGCAACTGACCATGGCCATCTTGGGCCTCGCGCACGTTGCGAGCGCGTGGCATTGGATCGCACCCAAGGCGAGGTTTCAAAATTCGCACGGCCCCTCTAGGCCTCGGGCCATCTGGCCAGCATTCATCGGCATCGGCATGATCATGTTTCGGACGAGCAGGGCGATCGGCTCACCGCGGCCAAGCAGCCACTCCATCAGCGCTACGCGCAAGACGCGGCTTGCCCAGGTGTCGTCCGACACGTTTGCGCAGACCGTGACCTACTCGGCGCCCGATTACGGCAATCGGCTAAGGACCTATGCGGCCACACTGGCGATGGCACCGGCAACGCGTACGGCCCTGCTTGAGGCTCGGCGGCTGATTGACGTGCAATGCGCCGGGCAGGTCTATCAGCATTATGCGATGCGCCTGCAGATGGCGCAGAGGAAGTGAGGGTGCGGGAGATATGCGCCTCAAGTCAGAAATTTGGGTGAAGGCCTACCTGCGGCGTTGTCAGCACGAGGGGGTCGCCGCGGTGCTGGTGCGACGCGGCGATGTGGATGCTGGTGCGATCTATATCAAAGTTTGCCGGCTTGACGGCACGGCGGCGCTGTTCGGCCCGGCACCCGCAGGTCTCAAGGAGGCGCGCGAGGATCGTCGCTGGCAAGCTTGCCTCGAACGCCAACCTGCCGCGGAAATAGAAGCTGATGCCTACCTCGAGCGGCAGATCGAGTTCGATCCCGACATCTGGATCGTCGCGGTTGAGGACCGGCTCGGCCGGCACTTCCTCGAGGACTGGTTGGCGCAGTGACCTGCGCCGTTCGCCAGCGACGCATTAACAATCCGTTAACTCCTGTGGCGGTCAAATAGGATGATTCGCCAGGAAGTTGCGTGCGCGTTATGCGATGGGGAGGCCGGGGCGCGCAGCGCCACGGCCAGAGGGACGCGATGGCTATGATTCTTGACTTCCGTTCGCGGAACGCGCGCACTGAGCCGCGCGACCGCGCCGAGACGTCGGGCGCTGAGATCATCATCTTTCCGGGCGTGCGCCGCGAGCGCCAGACGGATCCGCCGAAGCCGGCGCGTCGCAAAAAAGCTCCAAAGCGCGACCGTCTAGAACTGCCGGATTGACGAGCTGGGCGAACGAGCTTGGGGAGCCTGGCGAGCGGGGGCTCGCGCCGGCTCATGGTGCACAGCTTGGCTGACGGCGCTTAGTTATGAGATGCCGAGCGTTGGGCCGATCCCGTGCGATGAGAGCGCCTGAGAAGTTTCAGCGCTTGGGACCTTTGACGGGAGAGAACAAGCGGTGCTCGACGCGGTCGCCAGGCTTCAAGCCCAGTCGCTCGGCTGCGCCGCCGGCAAGCTCGAGGCAAGCCGAGACGTCACCGCGTGAGGCGATGATATCCTCCGAGAGCGGCTCGGTCATCGCCTCGATGCGATGCACCGTGCCGTCGGCGCGGATGAACACCATGTCAAGCGGGATGTAGGTGTTGCGCATCCACATGGTAATTTCTTGGGGCGTGTCATAGGCGAACAGCATCCCGTGGTTGTCGTCCAAGTGGGTGCGGAACATCAGGCCTTGCGCCTTCTCCTGCGGGGTGTCTGCGATCTCGACGTCGATCACGCGCGTTCCGTGCGCCGTCAAGAGCTTCAGGGTTTCGCGCCGCATGGCATAGGCCGGATGAAGCAGGCTCGCCAACGCGAGCACGGCAACAAGCCAGGCCACTGTGCTAGCGGCCCGGCCTGAGGCTCGTCGGCTATTCTTCGGCTCAATGCTTGGGTGGCAAGCCTGGGGGCACGCCGTCCGGCCGCAATTCGGCTGCCATGCAGCCCTTGCTCCCCATACCCCAGCGAACCTGAACGATCTGATCGGGGCGCAGTTCGGTGAAGCCGAACCGGCGCAGCGTCTCCATATGAACGAAGATATCCGGAGTGCCTTCGCCACGCGTCAGAAATCCAAATCCACGGACCCGATTGAACCACTTGACCCTGGCCCGCTCCCAATCGCTTTCTGCCGTGACCTGTACGTGCGTGCGCTGCGGCAACTGGGACGGGTGGATCGCGGTGCTCTCATCCATGCTGAGCACCCGAAAGGCTTGCAGGCCCCTGGGCCGTTTGAGAACCTGGCAGTGGACCCTCGCACCCTCATAGGCGGTCTGATAGCCTCCGGCCCTGAGACAGGTGACGTGCAGCAGCACGTCGGCAAGCCCATTGTCGGGCACAATGAACCCATATCCCTTCGAGACGTCGAACCATTTGATCGAACCTGCAACCTCGAAGACTTCCACACCGGGATCGCCGCCCGGCTCGACCTCGCTTTCCTTACCCTT
>JAMXLN010000008.1 GCA_024281145.1 Hyphomicrobiaceae bacterium
AGATAATACAAAACGGATAGTGCCCAACAGCCGACGCGGCGGCCTGGGGTGCAGACGAGCTATTGATTGCCGGCAGTCCGGATGCCATGGCCAGCCGCAGTTGGGCGTAACGGACCGTGGGCGTACTTCAAGGCGCGCCCGTCATGAGTGGTTTTCTAAGCGTCGGAAAAATACATCGTTCAAAACTCATTCAAGCGCTCCCCTATAGACCTGAGATTGCGATCACCCAGAGTGCATTGAACGGCTCACCAATCCGCACGATGCCCGTCCAAAATGGGCGTCTTGTGTGCAACTACCGTCCATCGGTCTGGGGCTATGGTCCCACGACCTTCTCGGCCCATCGGGCGTGACACCCTGCCCGCTACACTAAGCCCTGAGAAATGAAGAGCTTAGGCTTCAACTGAGCCTTCGACGGATAAGGACTGTAAATTTTTTCTTTGTCCCCTGTGGAACCAAGCTTGGTCTGAGCCGTTATTGCCGTTAGCCCGACGGATGCCCCACCTCCGCGCGGGCTATAACGGGGGGCCCGCTGCTGAAACCCCGCACCCTTTGGCAGCGGCCCTCTATTTTCCTTGGCCGGCGTCGGCTCACCCGGCCCGACGCCGTTGGCTGGTGCTTCCGGGTGTGCAGCGTCCTTGGAAAAGCGAACCGCCCGTCGTCGTCCTGGCCGCAGCAGGTGCATATGCCGAGCACCCAGTCCATAGGGCCGTGATGGATCGGCGTGGCAGTGACCCCGCCGGACTGCTGGTAGCGCATTCTCGTCCGCCGCACCGGTTCCGATGGCGAGGACACGATGCGCATGCGCGCCCCTTGGCATCTCCCGCGCGAAACTCCGGGCGTCTCTCCGACAAAAATGAAAAGGCTTCCGCCGGGGTTGCCGTGGTGGATAGGGTTGGATTGTCGGGGAGCCGAACCCCGGCGCCCCAGCGCCACCAAAGTGATCCGATCCAAGGACCAAGCTCAAGCCAGCGGAGAGACAAGGAGGCGCCATGCTGCCTGCCCGCCCCTCAAGCGCCCGTCCCTCAAGCGCTTGGCATCGCGCATCGCGCACACGGGTGGACGGGCGACGGATTAATGGCTCTAGCTGTGGCGTTTACTGTTCTATGCGGCAACGGGAGGATCCCCATGCAGACTATGAAGCTGCTCCTGGCATTGGCCGGGTTGACATTCGCGCTGGCCATGCCGGTGGCCTACGCCCAGGATAAGCCGGTGCGCGTGCGTGGCACTATCGAGCGGGTCGAGGGTGGTGTCTACGTGGTCAAGGCAAAGAGCGGCGAACTCAAGATAACCCTGGCCGACAATGCGTCGGTTTCGGCTGTCGTGAAGGCGTCTCTCAGCGATGTGAAGCCCGGCACCTATGTGGGCATCGCCAGCCTGCCGCAAGCCGATGGCAGTCAGAAGGCCCTCGAGCTTCTGATCTTCCCCGAGGCCATGCGCGGTGCGGGCGAGGGCCACTACGGCTGGGACCTTCAACCCACCAGCATGATGACCAATGGCAACGTTGAGCAGACCGTCACCGCTACAGAGGGTCAGGTGCTCACCGTCAAATACAAGGACGGTGAGAAAAAGATAACCGTTCCCTCCGAAACGCCCATCGTCAGCTTCGCACCTGGCGAGCGGAGCGAACTGAAACCGGGCGCCGCCATATTCATCGCCGCGGCGCGGCCCCAGCCCGACGGAACGTTGCAGGCCCCGCGGATCGCCGTCGGTCGCGGCATCGTGCCACCCATGTAAGGACTTCTGTTCTCCGCCATCGCGGGAGCACGTCTGGAGGGGCGACGGCGTCCCCCGGGGCCATGGCCCCGGGGGCGGGGGCATTCGTGTGTTCGAAGTCGTGGATACCCAGAGGACGCCAGAGGCGCGGATCACCTCTCACGATGTGCCCAACTGTGGGTGGCCATGGCGTGCGTTGGTTGGCCCGTTCATTCCGACGACGCAAGCCACGCCGCCCGATTTGAAGAGAAATCCGCCGCAATCCGATCTCTCTGCGGAGTGCCTAGCGCACACCCCTGATGCGTTGAGCTCGGGCGGAAAAGCACAATTCCAAGTCACACATCTCCAATCGCACCCCCGGTGCGCCACCGCTTTGCGGCAGCTCCCGCGGCTTACGAGGGATTTGCGCATCCGCGAGCTTTGCCCATGGGTCACCCGCGCAGCTGCCATTCCCGGCCTCGGGATGAGCTTGCCAGGATGGATTTCTCGGTTGATCCTCATGGGACGCTGAAGCTGGTCCGCTGCCCACGCTATTGGGCTATAACCACAACCTATGGGCCTCAAGGTATGGGCATGAAGCTCATCGACGTGCATTCGCATTGGGGCACGCGGCGAGGCTATCCGCTGCAGACGGAGAAGGAGCTCGCCCAGCAGCGCGCCACCTGGAACTCGGAAACCAAGTACCACACCGAAGCGGAGATGGCCGACCACTTCCGCAAGCACGGCGTGCGCGCCATTCTCGATCTAGGGTACGCCAAGTACAGGCCGTTGGAGGAGATGCGCGCGCTGCACGATTATGGCTTCGAGACGGAGGCGGCCCACCCCGACGTCATTATCGGACACTGGGTCCACATCGATCCCCAGCGCACCGGCCCTGAGGGCGTGCGCGAACTGCGCCGCTGCGTCGACAAGAGGGTCGGATTTTTGGGCTATGCCGTGTCTGCCTCGCTGTCGCCGCCGGCAAGCGATCCGCTCTATCAGCCTTACTATGACCTGTGCGTTGAAGCTGGCATTCCCGTGCTGATTTTCGTCGGCACCACGGGTTTGGGAGCGGGACTGCCGGGAGGTGATGGGGTGATCCTGGACCATTGCCACCCGCGCCATCTCGACTGGGTCGCCGCCCACAATCCTCAGCTCAAGATCGTGGCGGCGCGGCCTGGCTGGCCGTGGCAAGCCGAGGTCATTGCCGTCCTCATGCACAAGCGCAACATCTGGTACGAGTTGCATGGCTGGTCGCCGAAGTATCACACGCCCGACCTCAAGCACGAGATTGCGCGACGGCTGAAGGATCGCATCCTGTTCGGGGCCGACTATCCGCTCTTCTCTTACGAGCGCCTCGTCAGGGACTGGCGGGGTGAGGGATATTCCGAGGAGGTGCTCGAGAAGGTGTTTTGGCGCAACGCCGAGCGCTTCTTGGCGGATGTCGGCTGCAGGGGCCAAATGTGAGCCATGGACCTCGGGCTCAAAGGCAAGGTGGCGATCGTCGGGGGTGCCAGCATGGGCATCGGCTGGGGCATCGCCCGCATGCTTGCGCGCGAGGGTGCCAGGATCGTCATCACGGCACGGCGCGAGCCGAACCTGTCCGAGGCAGCCCAGAAGCTTCGCGTCGAGACGGGCGCGGAGATCATTCCAATTGCCGCGGATTGCCGCCGTGCCGCAGATTGCGCCCGGGTCGTCGAGACGACGATCGCGCGGGCCGGCAGCATTGACATCCTCATCAACAACGATGGCGCGCCCCCGCTGGGCGACCTCGTCAGCTTCGATGACACGGCGTGGGCCAAGGCCGTCGAACAGAACCTCATGTACGTGATCCGCATGGCCCGCGCGGTCGTTCCACACATGATCGCGCAAAAGCGCGGCGGCGCCATTCTCAACATCACCGCGATCTCGGCCATCCAACCCATCGCCGGCTTCGGCTTGTCGGTCGCCACGTGGGGTGGTGTTATCGGCTACGCCAAGACGCTGAGCCTGGAGGTTGCCAAGCACGACATCAACGTCAATACCATCTGCCCCGGCTACATCGAGACGACGCGGCTTGAGAAGGTGTTCGCAGCCGACGGCAGCGACCCCCGCGTGATGCGCGCCAAGCTGGAAGCCGAGATCCCGATGAACCGCATCGGCAGCGTCGATGACGTCGCGGCGATGGTGGCGCTCTTGGTCTCGCCGCGGGGTCGCTACACGACTGGGGCGGCCATTGCCGTCGACGGCGGTCTCTTTAGAGGCGTGCGCTAACGAAACGAACCGCATTGTGCTGAGTAAAGGAGAGACATCATGGCCAAAGACCCTCTCACACCCGGCCTTAAAGGGCAGATCGTCACGACGGTCGACGATAAGCTTGTCGTCAAGCACATGGGCGGAGAGGGCGTGCTCTCCACCCCCTCGATGATAGGATTGATGGAGCGCGCGGGCATCGAGGCGGTGCAGGCACAGCTGCCCGACGGGCACACCACCGTCGGCTTTGAGGTCAACGTCAAGCACTTCGGCGCCACGCCGAAAGGCAAGAAGATCACGGCCACCGCCGAGCTTCTCGAGATCGACGGCCGCAAGCTTCGGTTCAAAGTCGAGGCCCACGACGAGGACAAGAAGGTTGGTGAGGGTACCCATCGCCGCGCCATCGTAGCAATTAAGCGCGCGGGCTGATCCACTTGTCGGCCTTGGGGATCGATCACGGGCGACAGGCAGCTGGGTGGGCAGGAGCACCGGATGCAGTTTGAGACCGTCGTGAAGCCCGAACTCGCCCAACGCTGGCGGGCCGCCGGCGAATGGCGCGAAGAGTCCCCCTTTGCGATCCTAAGCGCGCAAGCGAGCCGCACTCCCGAGCGCGTCGCCTTCATCGACGGGCATGGCAGCATCACCTACGGCGAGCTCAAGGACAAGGTTGAACGCTGCGCGCAGTTCTTGCGCTCAATCGGGATTGAGCGTGGCGACGTCGTCACAATTCAGCTGCCGAACCGCATCGCCTTCCCAATCGCGTTCTTTGCGCTGGAGTTGATCGGGGCGATTGCCAACAAGGTGAACCCGGATTTCCGCATCCGCGAGCTCGATTACATCCTGCGGTTTTCCGGGAGTAAGGGGTTCATCTGCCCGACCACTTTCAAGGGTTTCGATTACGTGGGCCTCGCTCGCCAGCTTCGCGAGGCAATCCCCGCGCTCACCCATGTCGTGCTGTCCGGCGAACCGGTAAAGGACGAGTGGAACCTCGAGCGCGGGATTGCGGAAGCTTCGGCCCTTCCGGCTGACCAACGCGTGCGCATGAGCGCCGATCAGATATTCCGCATGGCCTTCACGTCAGGCACAACCGGCAATCCCAAATGCGTGCTGCACTCGTTCAATACAACGCTGCCCGCGGTTCGCCAGATCAATCGCGATATGCTGGTGACCGAGCAAGACGTGCAACTCGTCTATCTCCCGGTTTGCCTCAACTGGGGCTATCTCTGTCTACTGCAGGCCATTCTGAGCGGCAGCAAGGCGGTGCTGCTTGAGCGCTTCTCGGCCAAGGCAGCACTGGAGCTGATCGAGCGCGAACGCGTCACCTACATCGCCACCGCGCCGGCCTCGATCGTTGCCATTCTCAACGAGCCGGAACTTTCAAGCCATGATGTCTCCTCGCTGCGTGTTGTCATTACAGGCGGCGCCTCGGCGGCCATCGAGACCATCCGTGCCTACCAGGCGCGCATGCCGGGCCACCTCATCGAGCTCTACGGCATGCTGGAGACGGGCTTTCATTCCTATACGCGCTTTTCCGATGATCCCGCAAAGGTCAACGGCACGATCGGGCGGGTGGTCTCATCGATGGGTCTCAAAATCCTCGATGAGGCGGGCAGCGAAGTCGCATCGGGAGAAGTGGGTGAGATCGCGGCCTTGGGGCCCAGTGTGCATCTTGGCTACCACGCCAACGCCGCGGCCAATGCCGAGGCATTCACGGCGGAGGGATGGTTTCGCACCGGTGATCTCGGCCGCATCGTCGACCCAGCTGGCAACGTTGAGATTGTGGGACGGCGGAAGGAGATCATCAACCGCGGGGGCAAGAAATTCTTCCCGCGCGAGGTCGAGGAGTTGCTCTATACACACCCGAAGGTGATGCACGCGGCGATGGTCGGCGTTGCCGACGCCCGGCTCGGCGAACGCAACTGCCTCTGTGTGATCCCAAAGGC
>JAMXLN010000009.1 GCA_024281145.1 Hyphomicrobiaceae bacterium
TGGGTGCCAAGAAAACCGGGAGTAGCGACATGACCGAAACCACAGCAACCGAAAGCTGGGAGAGCTCGCTAGCCGGTGTCAACCGGCGTTGAATATTGACCCACGATAGGCGTGCAAAATTGACCCAGCACAGGTTGGGCTTGTGCCGGTAGTCCATAGGGGGACCCGCGCGTCGCGGAGTGCCCCCAAGAGGCTGACGCAGCGATGCGCGGGGGGTTCCTGTGGACCCACCGGTGCAAGCCGTGACGGTTGATGGCGCGGCTCAGGCGCGGTTCTTGAAGCGCCAGCTGTCGTTGCCTGTTTCGACGATGTCGCAGTGGTGGGTGAGACGGTCGAGCAGTGCGGTGGTCATCTTGGGATCGCCAAACACGCTTGGCCATTCGCCGAAGGCGAGATTCGTGGTGACGATCACCGAGGTGCGTTCGTAGAGGCGGCTGATGGTGTGGAACAGCAATTGGCCGCCGGCCTGAGCGAACGGCAGATAGCCGAGCTCGTCGAGGATGACGAAGTCCAGCCGGGTGAGGAAGTCGGCGAGCCGTCCCTGTCGGCTGGCACGTCCTTCGACCTCGAGGCGATTGACCAGATCGACGGTGGTGAAGAAGCGCCCGCGTGATCCGACTCGGATACAGCTTCGTGCAATGGCGATCGCCAGATGTGTCTTGCCGGTACCCGTGCCACCGACCAGGACGACGTTGCGCTGTTGCGCGATGAAGTTGCCGCCGGCGAGATCGCGCACCAGGCCCTCGTTGATCGGCGTTCCCTTGAAGGCGAAGTCATCGATATCCTTAGCGAGCGGCAGCTTGGCGATGGTCATCTGATATCTGATCGAGCGCGCCTGCTTCTCGGATATCTCCGCCTTGAGCAGATCGCCGACGAAGCGCTGCGGCTCGTGCTTGCGTTTGATCGCTGTGGCCAGCGTCTCGTCATAGGCAGTCTTCATGCCGAACAGCTTGAGCTCGCCCATCATGTCGAGCACTTCGGTTCGCTCCATGCTCATCGGCTCCTGAGTTGATCGTATCTCGCGCAATCGGCCGCCGGCGTATGACGCAGCGTCAGTGCTGCCGGGGTGAGGATGATGGCCGTGGGTCCCGGATCGCGGTGCCGGGCCAGGATGTTGATGATGACGTCGGATGAGTGGACGCCCTCGGACATCGCATGCGCGCAGGCCGCTTCCACCGCTGGCAGTCCGTCGGTCAGTACGGCAGCCAGGATGGCGACCATCTGCCGATCGCCATCGTCAGAGCCGGCGAGGCGGCGTCGCACGCGTTCCAATGCGGTGGGCAGGACCCAGTCTCTGAATGGCGCACCATTGCGCAGAGCACCCGGCTTGCGCGCCAGCACTGGCACATAATGCCACGGGTCATAGATGGTCTCGCCCCGGCCGTAGCTGCGGTGATGCTCGCCGACATTGCGTCCATCCTGGCGAATGACAATCCGATCGGCATAAGCATGGATCTCGACAGGGCGCCCGACCGCACTGGCGTTCACCGAGTATTTGTTGTTGTCGAAGCGAACCAGGCAGGTCTTCGACACCGAAGCCGGCAACGCATGGAACCCGTCGAAGCGGCCACGATAGGCAACAAGCCTCGGCCGTTCCTCTTCGAACACTTCCCACACTGTGCGGTCAGGACGCTCGGGATGGGCGTGCGCCTTGGCGTAGGCGATGCACTTGTCCATCAGCCAGACATTCAGTTCGTCGTAGCTCCTCACCCGCAACCGTGGTGTGAGGAAGCGCTCGCGCACCAGGCCAACCTGGTTTTCCACCTGGCCCTTCTCCCAGCCAGAGGCCGGCGTGCAGGCGACCGGATCAACCAGATGATGCGCGCACATCTGCAGGAAGCGACGGTTGTATTGCCGGTCCTTGCCGACAAATACCGTCTCCACCGCGGTCTTCATGTTGTCGTAGATGCCGCGTGTGCAGGCACCCTTGAAGAACGCGAACGCCCGCTCGTGGGCGTCGAACACCATCTCCTGGCTCTCGCGCGGATAGGCACGAACGAACATCATGCGGCTGTGGCACAGACGGACGTGGGCGAGCTTCACCGTCACGGTGACGCCGCTCATCAGAACGATCTCGTGGCTCCAGTCGAACTGGTAGGCTTCACCCGGCGCAAACGACAGCGGCACAAATGCTTCTGCCGTCTGTCCCGCACGTCGGTTCCAGATCCGCGCATAACGGCGCACGGCATCATAGCCGCCCTCGTAGCCCAGGGCTCGCAACTCCTCGAACAGGCGGATCAGCGTCAGCCGTTCACGTGCAGCCGCTCCAGCGTTCTTCGCCAGCAATCGCTCGAGTTCCTCCCGCCAACGCCCGAGCTTGGGCCGGGGCTGGACCTCCCGCTCATACGAGAACGATGTATCCCCAGAGCGCAGCACCTTGCGCACCGTGTTGCGCGACAGCTTCAGGTCGCGTGCGATCTCCCTGATTGACTTGCCCTTGACCAAATGCTCACGTCGGATCCGGCCGATCGTCTCCACAATCAGCATCCCCCACCGCCCACTTCAGACCGAAGCAGGCCAGCCCATCAGCCACAATTTCAGGGGGTCAATTTTGGACGCCGATCCCCCGGCTCACCGGGTCAAAATTGCACGCCGAAAGACATCGCACACGCTGGTTGAGCACTGGCCCGGTCTCCAACCATGCCGCCAGCACGCGCCCGCCACAGCCGCGAGAGCACCGCATCAGACGCAGCACTTCGCCCACGGTTCGCTGCTTGTAGAAGGCGGGCAGATCGGAGATGGCAAAGCTGCGCTCGCCACCGCAGCTAGTGGAGCGACAGTCAACGGCTAGGTAGAAGCCGGTCAGCTCATGCAGCGGACTGGCGAGGATGGCAGCCCGTTGGCCGCGGGCGGAGGCGTTGGCGGCAGCCATGAGGAGAACATAAAGAGAACACCAGGAGAGGTCGAAGCGGCGGCACCCCTC
>JAMXLN010000010.1 GCA_024281145.1 Hyphomicrobiaceae bacterium
CGACCATCGCAAATTCCTGATCAGCTTGGCCTGGATCGGGCTCGGCGGGTTCGTGGCGATGGCGCACTCACGCAGCTTCTGGTCGATCTTGGCCTGGACAATCGTCTCCTCGCTGGCTTGGACCACCATTCTGCCGCTGACGGAGGCGGCGGCCATGCGCGCAGTGAAGACAACTGGCCTCGATTACGGGCGCATGCGGCTGTGGGGTTCGCTGAGTTTTATTGCGGCGAGCTTTGTCGGGGGTTGGGCGGTGGCGCGCTTGGGCGGGGCGTCCGCGATTTGGCTGGTGACGGCCGGAGCGGCGCTGACCGTTGCCGCGACGCACGGCCTGACGCGACTGCAAGAGCGGCCCTCGAAGGCGCCGACCGGGCGGCCGCGCCTGGCGCTTCGGGATGCGGTCGGACTGCTGCGCTCGCGCGCCTTTTTGCTGATGCTGATAGCCGCCGGTCTGACCCAGGCCTCGCATGCCGCCTTCTACACCTTCGGCACGCTGCATTGGCGAGCGCTCGGTCTGTCCACCGCCTGGTCCGGAGCGCTGTGGGCGGTCTCAATCGTGGCCGAGGTCGCGCTGTTTGCCTATTCGGCCACCGTCGTGCGGCGCATCGGGCCCGTGCGGCTGATCGTGCTCGGCGCCGGCGCGGCGGTGCTCCGCTGGCTGATCATGGGTCTGGACCCCGCGCTGCTTGTGCTGCTGCCGCTGCAACTCCTGCACGCGTTGACATTTGGCGCCACGCACATTGGCGCCATTCACTACATTGGTCGCGGCGTGCCCGACACTCAGGCTGGGACGGCGCAAGCGCTCTATGCCGCGATCACCGGTGGGATCGCGACCGGGGGCGTCACGCTGATGGCCGGCCCGGTTTATGCGGCCTGTGCCGGTCGGGTGTACTGGGCCATGGCAGGGGTGGCGGCAGCGGCGTTGCTGGCGGGGCTGGCGTTGGCGAAGGCGAGGGGTGGCGCATAGGGGCGAACCCGCCGATGGCCGTCATCCCCACAGCTGGGCGTCAGGTGGACGCACGAGCGCTCCATCGTAGCGCAGCCCCGGCGTGCGATCGCCGGCGAGCAGAAGCGGACCGTCGAGGTCGACCCAGTCGGCGTGTTGCGCCAGAAGCATCGCCGGTGCCATGGCAAGCGACGTCGACACCATGCAGCCCACCAACACCTTGAGGTTGCGTCGGCGTGCTTCGGTCGCCAGCGCCAAAGCCTCCGTTAGTCCGCCGGCTTTGTCGAGCTTGATGTTGAGGGCATCGTAGCGGCCATCGAGAGCGTCGAGATCGGCGCGGTCGTGGACCGACTCGTCGGCGCACACGGGCACGGCGCGTGGGCCCGCGAGCGCCAGATCGGCTCCTGCCGGTAGGGGCTGCTCCACGAGTTCGATGCTTGTCTCCGCCGCCACCGCCATGAGGGAGGGCAGCAGCTCCACGGTCCAGGATTCGTTGGCATCCGCTATCAGGCGCGTGCCAGGGCACGCGCTTCGGACTTGGCGCAGACGCTCTGCATCTCCCTCGCCGGCGAGTTTGAGTTTGAGGAGCGGCATGGTGCGCGCGGCCGCGGACGCCTTCGCGGCCATCACCTCGGGAGCCTCGAGGCTGATCGTGTAGGCCGTGGTTACTGGCCTTAGCGAGAGGCCGGCGAGGCAAGCCGCCGACATGCCGGCGCACTTGGCTTCATAGTCCCACAGCGCGCAATCGAGCGCGTTGCGGGCAGCGCCCGCCGGCATCTGGCGCAAAAGGCTCGCCCGATCCGAGAGCTGGCCGCGCATGGCAAGCACCGCCGCGTGGACGCCAGCAACGGTCTCGCCATAGCGCGCGTAGGGGACGCATTCGCCGCGCCCGGTCACGCTGCCGTCGGTCACGGTGGCAATCACCACGGTTGCCTCGCGCTTGGCGCCGCGGGCGATGGTGAACTGGCCGGCAATGGGCCACGTCTCGACGGCGGCGGCAACGGTCAAGGCGGGGATGGTGGTCATAGCCAATGGCGGCGGCACAGGTGCGAGCCGCAAGTGCCGGTGATGCGATGCCAAGGTCCGTGGCCGCTTTGCCGGTTGGCTATCTTGCGGCGCGCAGGCGCTCCACCAGCTCTTGTGTTGGATAGGAATCGGCGGGCAGGCCGAACTTCATTTGCGCGGCCTTGACGCCTGCGCGCGTTGTCGCGCCGAGCTTGCCGTCGACCTCGCCGGCCTCGAAGCCGCGCCGCGCCAACAGCTGCTGCAGCTCTTTCATCTGTTGCAAAGACCATTCCGGCACCTCGCCGCTGCCGCGGCCGAAAGGCGGGGCGCCGCCGAGGCGCGCCGCCAGATGTGCGGCGGTCAGACAGTAGTTGAGCGACTGGTTCCACTTCAGATAGACCTGAAAATTGTCGAAGGCCAGGAACGCCGGTCCAAATCGTCCCATCGGCAACACCAGCGACGCCGGCAGGCTGTCGGCAGGCAAGGGTTTGCCGTCGGCCGCGCGCACGCCCCAGGCGACCCATTTGGAGCGGGGGTGCTGCACGGCCAGGTCGGCTTCCTGCCAGGGCAGGTTGGGGGGAACATGTACTTCCTGCAGCCAGGGCTGGCCGCGCTGCCAGCCTAGCGAGACCAGGAAGTTTGCCGTCGAAGCGACCACGTCTGGCACGCTGCGAAGCAGATTGCGGTGGCCGTCGCCATCGTAGTCGACGGCGTACTTGAAATAGTGCGAGGGCAGGAACTGCGTCTGGCCGAGCTCGCCGGCCCATGAGCCGATCATTTCCGCGGGGCGCAAGTCGCCACGATCGATGATGCGCAAGGCGTCCATCAGCTCGCTGCGGAACATGTCTGGACGGCGGCAATCGTAGGCGAGGGTGGCAAGCGAGCGCAGCACGGGCAAGTTGCCAATGTCGCCGCCGAAGTCGCTCTCGAGCGCCCAGAAGGCAGCAATTACAGGTCCGGGAACGCCGTACTCCTGCTCGACCTTGGCGAACAGCTCGTGATGCTGTTTGAGCTTGGCGGCGCCAGACTGTAGGCGGTTCGGCGAGATCAGTTTCGCCGCAAAAGCGGTAAAGCTTTGCGCAAAAAAGCTTTGTCGACGGTCGCGGGCGATAATGCCGGGATCCATCGTCATCCCATCCAGGGCGGCGGCGATGGTGGCGCGCGAAATGCCGTTGACCGCGGCCTCCTGACGGAAGCCTGCGAGCCAGCGCTCGAAGCTGCCGGTGTTCTGGCAGTTGGCGTTGGCAGAGGACGGCTGGTTCTGTTCGGCCGCTTCGGCGGCGGCGACCCCGCACGCAAGCATCACCGCGGCTGCTGCCAACTTGGTCGCTAACTTGGGCATGGGTTTCGCCTGGCCGTGGTGTGAGAGCTCCAAGGAGCGCAGATGAGGGATCAGGGGCACGTGCGTCAAGCGTATCGCGCCTGGCCTGCCCGTTCCTTCAAAATTCTCTGGCTGGGCGTTCATCGCCCAAGCTCATGGCGCCCCCTCATCGCCTGAGCGGTGAGGACAAAGCTCGAAGGCGCGCACGAAGGCGGGCTCGGGCGAGGGAAAGCGGGCAATGGTGCGACCGTTGGGTGCGTGGGCGGCAATGAAGGCATCCGCCTGCGGCTGTTCGAGATCTGCATTGACCTGCAGCACGGTGTAATTGACCAAGGCGCCGGACACCGAGCGGATCAGCAGCGCGACCTGACCGCCGTAGCTGGCACTATAGACGTCGCAAGCCGGCGGATGGGGCACCGCGGCCGCGGGAGTGGTCTGCGGCGCGGCGGACGGGATGGCCGGCGCGCCGGGTGTTGCAAGTTGCATTTTGCGTGGAGGCGCCTCGGCGGCGTCTTCGTCGGTTGCATAGAGCGGTTCACCTGACGGCCTACAGTTCCCATGCCGATAGCGGTCTGCCACCCATTCGATGGACTTTGCATAGTTGCGATCGGCGGCCCAGCGGTTGGTCAGATCGTCAAAGCGCACTGGGCGTCCCAACGCCAGTGATTGCTCAATGATGTCGTCTTGCTTCTCGCGCGTGCGCGGGGCAAGCGGGCTCCTCACGCGCTCGCCGGAATAAGCGATGAGATGCTGCATCTGCGCCAGCACTCCGGTCGACACATCGGGGAAGCTGTCGCCCGGCACCCCGCCCCCCGTGGTGCCGATGCCGGCAAAGTTGTTCTGTCGGGGATCGACGTCACCCCAACGACCGTTGCCGGTTTTGTACGACAGATAGTTGGTCTCAAGCAGCATCTGGAAAAATGCATAATCCCAGCGCACCCGCAGAGACTCGCCGTGCTGCTTGTAATAGCGCGCGATGTCGCGAAAGGCGGGGCGAAGATCGGGGGTGCGCTCTAGCACGTGGTGCATGAGCCGTCCTGGGGTGACGCAGGCCGGCACCGTCTCGCTCGAGGAAAGCCGGATGTCGGGCAATACCGGCCCTCGCGCCGCTGCCGGCGGCACGCCGCTGACGACGGCTGCGAGTAGGGCACTCAACAGCCGCGCCCGTGGCGAAAGGCCTGGCGACATCACTGCGCTGTCCTCGCGCCCTCTCTTAGCCTTCCGGGCAAAGCTCGAAGGCCTTGTCCAGGGCCTGGGCCTGGCTCGGATATTCGCCGGCGATGGCACCTTCCTTCGCGTAGGCAGCGATGAAGGCGTCGGCCTCGCGCTTCTCGGCGCCTTCATTGACGTCGAGCACGGTATAATTGACCACCTTGTCGACGATCGAGCGGATGATGAGTGCCTTTTGGCCGCCGTAGCTTGCCGTCCAGACCCGGCACTTCTGGCCAGCCGCCGCAGGCGGGGCGCCCTCGACGAGCGCCTTGGCGGCGCCGCCAGCCGACGCCACTTTGAATTGCGGCTTCTCGGCTACCGGTTTGTCAGTGGCGGCCGGTGCTCTGGAGGGGGGAGACAGCGTGCCTGTCGAGAGCTTCAGCTTCGCTGCGTCGCCCCGGGTGGCATCAAGGCCGTTCCTGGCGATGGGTTCGGCGGGCGCGTCGTCGGCGACGAGCTTGTCGGCCGCTGGCGGGGCATTGAGGACCTTGAACCCCATCGGAGGCTCTTTGGTGGGCTCTTGCGCCCCGAGGCCCGCGCGTTGATCGCTCTCCTCGGCCTTGCCGCTCTCGATGGCGCGCCTGGCGAGTTGCTCGCCCGAGGGCCGCTGCGCTCTCTCCTCGGCCAGCCTGAGATCGCGGTGCACGGCGGCGGCGAGTTCCGGACGCGGGTCGGGTTTCTCGCAAAATTCCACGAAGCGTTCGGCGATGCCATCGAGCATGCGCGCGTAGCTCGTCGAGCCGGGTGCCCACTGTTGTGCGAGGTCGGCGTAGGTGATTGGTCGCGTGAAGTGGGACTGCCACTTGGTCAGCACACCCCACTCCTGCACCTTGCGGGTGCGTTCGGCGACTGGGTTGTCGAGTTTCTCGCCAGAGTAAAGGAGGAGGTGTTCCAGGTGCGCGCGCACGCCGGTCGGTATGTCCTTGAAGCTCTCCCCCGACTGTCCGCCGCCGGTGGCCCCAAGGCCTGCGAAATTGTTCTGCGCCGCCCTGACGTCGCCGGAGCGATTGCCGTGCCGGTAGCTGAGGGAGCCGGTCTCAAGGATCATTTGATAGAAGGCAAAATCCCAGCGGACGCCGAGCATCTCGCCCTGCCGCATGTATTCGCTGGCCACGATGTCGAAGCGAGGTTGAAGGTCGGGGTTGCGGCTCCTTAGGTACTCCATCAGCCGGCCGGGCGTGGCGCATTCGGGCACCGTGTTGCGGGGGCTCGTCTTGATTTCGGGTAGCGTGGCCGCGCTTGCCAGCTGAAACGGTGCCGAGACGAATGCGAAGGCTAGGATTGCCGCAACACTGCGCTGCATGGGCCAACACCTCAATTTTCCCTACTCCCAGCGCGCATACCCGCCCGCGCACACGGGAAATCTCCTTTGGATAGGGGTTTAACGTTAACGGCCTGTTAACGCGAAGCACGTGCGCGCGTCGCGGCGAAGGCAGTGTGTTGTTCCCGTTCGCCGTCCCCGTGGCAACACCCGGCTGGCGCCGCCGCCGACGATAAGACCCCCACGGCTGGTGCTCATTCTCCCATGAGTCGCGCAACCGCAGGCTTTACTGTGCACCACAACTTGAGGCGCAAGTAGGGGCGATCCGTGGCGTTGCTGTGGCAGGCGATCGGGCCACGAAGGCCTTGGCAGCGTGCCGGCGAGCGGGGTGGCGGGAGCCATGTGCTCGAGCCCAACCGCGCTCGCGGCGTTCCTGAAACCTGGCAACACCCGGGGTTGAGCTGCTCTGCGCACACCAGATCAGCCGGGGCGCGGAGCCCGAGCGCTTCGCATCAGATGGAAAAGCTCGTGCCGCAGCCGCACGAAGCGGTGGCGTTTGGATTGTGGATTTTGAAGGTGGAGCCAATGAGGTCGTCGACGAAGTCGATCTCGGAACCGGTGAGATATTGCAGCGAAACGGGGTCGATCAGTACGCGCGCACCGGCGCGCTCGATCACGAGATCGTCCGGATCAGAGGCGGCAACGAGGTCGAACTTGTAGGAGAAGCCGGAGCAACCGCCGCCCTCCACGCTCACGCGCAGAAGGGGGGTATCGGGTTCGCCCGCGGCGATCTCGGCGATGCGCTTGGCAGCGCGCTCTGATAGGCTCACCGCAGCGGGCGCGGCTTCTTGGGCTGACTGGCTCATGGCGCCATTTGTCGGTTTCGCTGTGCCTGCAATGCGAGGCCCACTGTCAAGGTCGGGCTCGGCGATGCGTGCCTAGGGCCAAAGATAGGATCGCGGCCCGTCTTGTCAAACCCGGTGTTTTTCCATGGCAATTGGAAGCCCAACGCCGTCGCCCGGCGCCCGCGAGGTCCAACCGCGCCGCTTGCGTGCGCTCGCGGCCTACGCTGCGGTGGCCGAGGCCAGCGCCGGCAGGCTCCATCGCGAACCCGCTTGCCCGATGCGCACCCCCTTTCAACGCGACCGGGATCGCATCGTGCACGCCACCGCCTTCCGACGCCTCACCTACAAGACGCAGGTGTTTGTCTTCCACGAAGGGGATCATTATCGAACGCGCCTCACGCACAGCCTAGAGGTGGCGCAGATCGCCCGGGCCATGGCCCGCATGCTCGAGCTCGACGAGGATTTGGCTGAGGCGCTGGCCCTGGCCCACGATCTGGGCCACCCGCCCTTTGGCCACGCGGGCGAGCGGGCCTTGGCGGCGGCCACCGCATCCTTTGGTGGATTTGACCACAATGCACAGAGCCTCAGGGTAGTGACGCGGCTCGAGCGCAAGTATGCAAGCTTTGATGGACTTAATCTGTGCTACGAGACGCTGGAAGGCTTGGCCAAGCACAACGGCCCTCTCTTGCGGTGTGGTGGCCCGATCAGCGCGCTGCAGCGGGAAATCGAGGCGACCGGTGTGGGCCAATGGCTGCACCTTGAGCAGTATGCACCGGCGGAGGCCCAGGTCGCGGCGCTCGCCGACGACATCGCTTACAACGCCCATGATCTCGATGACGGCTTAAGAGCCGGGCTCGTTGGGCTTGGAGATCTGGCGGCTGTGCCGTTGGCGGCAGGCTTCGCGGCGGCCCTCCCGCGCGGGCTCGACAAGCAGCGCGCCATCTATGAGGTCAACCGGCGTATCATCTCTGCGCTGCTTGAGGATGCGGTGAGCGAGTCGCGCGAGCGCCTGGCTCGACTTGCAGAGTGGAGTGTTGCGGGCGTGCGCGCCGCGCGCATGCCGGTGATCGCCCATTCGGAGGAGCGCGCTGTCGAGGCGCAGGGCCTTAAGAGTTTCCTGTTCGCCAACGTCTATCGCCATCCGCGCGTGATGGCCGTGATGGCCGATGCCGAAGGGGTCGTGCGCGACCTCTTCGAACGCTACATGGCAGATCCCGGAGAACTGCCGGGATCGTGGCGCGCGGCCGCCGAGGCTGACGGGCCAAGTGGCGTGGTTGCCGACTTTGTGGCCGGCATGACGGACCGCTATGCCCTGGGCGAGCATCGCCGTCTGTTTGACGCTACCCCGGACTTGCGATAGCTCCCCCGCACCGGCTCGACGGAGATTGCAACATTGATGAACGTCTACGCGCTCGTGCACGGCCGCATTCTTGACGCGTTGAAGACGCTTCAGGCGGAAGGTGCGCTGCCGGCCGGGCTCGACCTAAGCAGCATCGAGGTCGTGCCACCACGCGATCCGGCCCACGGCGATCTTGCTTGCAACGCAGCCTTGGTGCTGGCTAAGCGGGCCAACATGAAGCCGCGCGCCATCGCCGAGCTCGCGGCGGGGAAGCTCCGAGCCGATCCCGACTTGGCAAAGCTCGATGTGGCGGGGGCTGGCTTTCTCAATCTTACCTTCCGCCCAGCGTTCTGGCAGCGGATCGTGTCTGCCATCTTGCAAGAACGAGGTGCGTACGCGCGCGCGGATATCGGCCGTTGTGAAAAAGTCGATGTCGAGTACGTCTCGGCCAATCCGGCGGGCCCCATGCACGTCGGCCACGGGCGAGGCGCCGTGTTCGGCGACGCGCTTGCTAATCTCTTGGCATTCGTCGGCTACGAGGTGACGCGCGAATATTATGTCAACGACGCTGGGGCGCAGGTGGATGCGCTCGCCCGCTCGGCGTTCCTGCGCTACCGCGAGGCTTTGGGCGAGGAGATCGGTGAGATTCCCGCAGGTCTTTATCCCGGCGATTACCTGCGGCCCGTCGGCCGCGCCCTCGCGCGAGAGCATGGGCCCACGCTGCTCAACCTCCCCGAGGAGCGCCGACTGCCGCTGCTGCGCGAGACGGCAGTGGCGGCAATGCTGGCCATCATCAAAGAAGATCTCGCCGCACTTAATATCAAACACGACGTGATTTTCTCCGAGCGCTCACTCACCGAGGGCGAGGACGAGGTGGCCGAAACGATCGCGGAACTGCGCCGGAAGGGCTTGGTATTTCAGGGGCGATTGGCGAAGCCCAAAGGCCACGACGACGCCGATTGGGAGGATCGCGAACAGACGCTCTTTAGGTCGACTGCCTTCGGCGACGACGTCGATCGCCCGCTGATGAAATCCGACGGCAGCTATACCTACTTCGCCGCCGATATGGCCTACCATCGCAACAAGCTGTCCCGGGGTTTTCGCCACCTGATCAATGTGTTCGGCGCGGACCATGCCGGCTATCTGACGCGCGTCAAGGCGGCCGTTGCGGCCCTGTCGGACGGCAAGGCCGATCTCGACATCAAGGTGTGCCAGCTGGTTCGTCTCTTTCGCGCCGGCGAGCCCGTGCGCATGTCCAAACGTGCGGGCACGTTCGTGACCCTGCGCGACGTGGTCGACGAGGTCGGTCGCGATCCCGTGCGCTTCATGATGCTCTACCGCAAGAACGATGCGCCCCTCGATTTCGACCTCGCCAAGGTGGTCGAGCAGTCCAAGGACAATCCGGTGTTTTATGTTCAATATGCGCACGCCCGGGCCAAGTCAGTGTTCCGCAACGTGCGCGATGTGTTTCCACAGATGTGTGAGGAGGCGGCGGAAGTCGCCGGTGCGGACCTATCGCCGTTGCAGGAGCCAGGCGAGATCGAGCTCATGAAGGCGCTTGCGGCCTTTCCCCATCTCGTTGAGGGCGCCGCACGCGCCCACGAGCCGCATCGGCTTGCCTTCTATCTCTATGATTTGGCTTCAGCTTTCCACACGCAATGGACGAAAGGCAATGAATCGCCACATTTGCGCTTTATCCAGGCGCATGACGGGAAACTGACTGCCGCACGCCTCGCGCTCGTCCGCGCCAATGCACAGGTTTTGGCCGCGGGCCTGGCGATTATTGGCGTACACGCCCCCGAGGAGATGCGATAAAGTCGCGATTCGACGGAGCGTGCTCGGGTACGAGATAGGGGGATTTCGGACATGTCTCGGAGCGGTCCGATCGGGCAGGCGGGGATGAGGGCGGCAGCACGCCGTCCGCAGTCGGACGACCTGCCGGCACAGCCGGTGACGCAGCCCTCGCCGCATTGGCCACCGCCTTATGGTGAGGCACCGGGCCAGCGCGCTCCACAGCCGGGCTACGGAGCGCCTTCGGCACAGGGCTACCACTTCCCGCAGGGAGCCGCAGAAGGCGACG
>JAMXLN010000011.1 GCA_024281145.1 Hyphomicrobiaceae bacterium
TGGGCTTTGATCTTATTCAGCCGGTCGCCGAGGTCGGAAATCCTGCCTTCGAACGCAGCCCTTTCTGCTTCGGTCATCTGGCGTTCGCCAGGGCCTCGATCGTTGGCTGGTCCAGGCATCGGACTGACGTCCTCGGCGCAGACCCCGAATGATCACCCAAACTCCCCGGGGGCCTATTGAACGGGGCGAACCATAGGGACGGGGCCCTAGGGTGTCAAGGAATGGTCGGGCGCACCAAGCACTTACCCCACATGGCAGAATTGCCAATTGCTCCGCCATGCGACAATTGGACCGGCGGCTATCGCGACCCCGACGTGCCGCCAACCCGATCGCGCACGCCGAGCACCATCGCGGCGAGGTCCGCAGGTGCCGGGCAAAGTGCGCAAGCGCCAGCATCGGTGAGTTCACTGGCCGTGCCGTAGCCCCACGTCACGCCCACAGTGGGGATGCCGTTCGCGGCAGCTGCCGCCACGTCGAACTCGCGATCGCCGATCATCACCGCCTTCCCGGGCAGCACACCCTCGCGCGCAACGATGTGGGCGATGAGGTCGCCCTTATGGTCGTTGGTGCCATCAAGCTCGGGGCCGTGAACGGCGGTGAAGCGGCGGGCGAGATCGAAATGCCCCAGGATTGGGCGCGCGTAGGCGTGCGGCTTGGAAGTGGCGAGGATGAGCCGACACCCCGCCGCCCCCAACGCATCGAGGGCGGCGGGTACGCCGTCGTAGACGATGGCGTCGTACATGGCGCCGCCGAAGTAGCGCTCGCGGTAGTGCGCGATGGCGAGCTCCGTCAGCTCGGGGGTGCCGAAAAGCTTGGGAAAGGAGACGCGAAAGGGTGGACCGATGAGCCACAGCAGCTCATCGGCGGGCGGGACGGGAAAGCCGAGCCGGTCCAGGGCATACTGCACCGATCCGATGAGACCCGGCCTCGGATCGAGGAGCGTGCCGTCAAGGTCGACGAGGACGTCCATGCGCTCGCTCTTGAGGCCCATGCGGTGACGACCATGCGATCGAGCCCGAGCCGTGTCCTGTCCCTGCGGGGCTAAGCGAGGAGCGCTCACGGACGAGATGTAACGCTACCTGATTCTCAAGAGGCCTTGGAGCCGACCGGCGCGCTCGGATCGGGTGCGGACGTGGCGCTTGCTGCGGCGTTGGCGGCCGCCACTCGGCTCAACAGTTCCTGGCACACGGCGCGGATGGCGACGCTCGACTCGCCGGGGTATTTGGCCATGTAGGAGCGCTCCACGGCGCTCAGGTGGGACGCGTGCTGCAGTGCGCTGGTGCGCGGGATGGTCTGCGCAAACACGCGGTTGTCGGCGTTTTCGCTGAGCCAGCGCTGGTAGTCGGCCTCGACGGCCGAATGCTGGTCGCGCATGTTGATAATGACGCCGAGGTTCTCGGCAAATCCCATTTCCGGGTTGAGCCCCTTGAAGCGGCGGAACACTTCCAGGCCGCACGTGGAGACGTAATCGGGTTTGGTCGGGGAGAGATGGAAGTCGGCCTCCCTGAGCCAGGACTCGGTCAGCACGGATAGGCCGGGGGGACAGTCGATCAGTACAATGTCGAATACCCCGCGCACATGATTGAGGAGCGCTCCGATGCTGGTCCGCAGCCGGGCGTGGAGGCTCTCCTTGGAGACCTCGCGCTCAAACAGCGTGAGCTGCATGTCGCTTGGGATCAGATAGACGGTGCGCGCCTCGTCCACGTCCGACACGCCGCCCACCACAAACCGCGGCCAGTCGACGGCCACGTTGTTGAGGACACTCGCCACCAGCAGGTCGACGATGGTCAATCCATCGGACTGCAGGCGATGCAAGTTGGTGGCGGACAGGAGCATGGCGCTGATGCTCGCCTGCGAGTCCGAATCGATGATGAGAACGTTCTTGCGGAACACGGCCGAGAGCGTTTCGGCAAGCGAGAGCACGAGCGTGGATTTGCCCACACCGCCCTTGGTGTTCATGACGGCTATGGTGTTACGCATGCCCCGCCATCACCCCATCCCGTGTGCTCGCGATCGAGCGCACCTGCCTCGCTCCGCGACCTTGACCTCGACGTCGGCTGGTGTGACGGCCAAATGTGGCAGACTGCGGATGCCCCTGACAAGCACCACGCCGCAGTCCCCGCAAACCCGTCACACCGCGCGCCGTCGCCGACGCCCCCCTTGCGGGTCCTCACCTCTTCGGTTCGTCGAGGCCCTGACGGGGGCGCCAGCCGCACTCACCCCCGCCGCATTCACCCCGGCCTCTTCCTCGCGCACCCTGTCCCGCATCATGTAGTGGTACTCTCGGTTGGGCTTCATGTCGGCGGCGGCGGCCAGTCGATTGGACATGTTATAGAAGGCGGCCACAGCTGCGATGTCCCAAATGTCGCGGTCCTTGAAGCCGGCGCGGCGCAGGGCTTCGCGGTCCATCTCCTCGATCTTATCGGGGGCTTCGGTGAGCCGCACCGCGAAGTTGAGCATCGCCTTCTGTCGTGGGGGCAGGGCTGCCGCGCGGTAGTTCTGAGCAATGAGCTCGCCCATCTCGGGGTCCGCGGCGCGTTGGCGTACGGCGGCCCCATGCGCGGTCAGGCAATAGTGGCAGTGATTGGCGCAACTGACCGCCACCGCGATCATCTCGCGCTCCAGCTTGGAGAGGCCGCTGTCGCCCAGCATCAGGTCATCGGCCATGGCGATGAACGCCTTGAGCTTGGTGTTGTCGAAGGCATAGGCCTTGAGCACGTTGGGGATGAAGCCAAGCTTTTCCTGGCATTTGGCGAAATAGGCTTCGGTATCGGGGTCGAGGCGGGCCTCGGGGCCCAGATCGAGGGCCGTGAGCCTCGCTGCCTTCACCATCTTCTCCTCTCCTCGCTCTGGCCTTCGCGCGCCGCCCCACGATTGTCAACGGCCAATAGGGTGCATTGTCAATCGTGGCGCAGAGGTCCACAACTTGCGCAGCATTGACAGGAGGGGCGCCAATGGCTCTCGAGGCCGAAGCCGCAGCCGGCGGTCTCATCCACAGGGTTGAGAAGGCCTTGGGCAAAGGGTCGCCCGCCGCGCCGCTGGTGCCGTTGCTCTATGCCCACGACGGGCTCTCCGGGCTCGAAGGCCTGCCCGCCGAGTGGCTCGCCAGCAATGCGCGCGAGGCGATGGCGTTCATCGCCGACAAACCCAAGGCGCAGCACAAGATTTCGGTCCGACGCCTGGAGGGCAGCGGCAAGGGAGGGCCTCCGCCGGGTTCGATCGTAGAGATCCTCAACGACGACATGCCCTTCCTCGTCGACTCGGTGCTGGCCGAGCTGCAGGCCCGCGGGCTCACCGTACGGCTCCTGTTCCACCCGATCTTCAGGACCCAGCGCAGCAGAGCGGGATGTCTTGAGACCATCGCCGGTCCTGGCGATGAGCGCTGGGGCGACGGTCATCAGGAGAGCTATATCGCCATTCACTTGCGCAGCCTCATGCCGGCGGAGGCCGGCGAGCTGACCGCGGCGCTTTCGGACATTCTCACGGACGTGCGCGTCGTCGTCTCCGACTGGCAGCCGATGCTGGAGCGTCTCGAGGCGGGACGCAAGCAGCTCAAACTGGCGCATGGGAGGCTTCCCCCCGAGGCGCTCGGCGAGGCCATTGCCTTTCTGTCCTGGCTCGAGCAGGCCAACTTTACCTTTCTCGGTGCGCGCTCCTTCGCGCTCGTGGGCGACCGCGATCTTGCGCCAGTGGACGATACCGGTCTTGGCGTGTTGCGCGATCCGACCGTGCAGGTGCTGCGGCGCGGCAGCGAGCTGGTGGCGATGACCCCGGAGGTGCGCCGCTTCTTCCTGGAACCGGCGCCGCTCATCATCACCAAGGCCAACGTGATGAGCCGCGTGCACCGACGAGCCCACATGGACTACGTCGGCGTTAAGACGTACCGGGGCGACGGCACGCCCAAGGGCGAGATGCGGTTCGTCGGCCTGTTCACGTCGCAGGCCTATGTAATTCCGCCAAGCCAAATCCCGCTGTTGCGCCACAAGGTGGAGACGGTGCTCGCCGCGTCCGGCTACCCCGCCGCCAGCCACGCAGGGAAAGGGCTCCTCAACATCCTTGATACCTTTCCGCGCGATGAGCTCTTCCAGATCGGCGCCAAGGAACTGCAGGCCTGGTGCGAAGGGATCCTCGACCTCGAGACGCGGCCGCGCGTGCGCGCCTTCACCCGCATCGACCGGTTCGATCGCTTCGTCTCGGTGCTGCTCTACGTGCCCCGCGATCGCTACAACACGCGCGTGCGTGAGCGCATTGGCGACTTGCTCTCGGCAACGTACGGTGGCCGCATCGCCGCATTCTACCCCTACTTCCCGGAAGGGCCCTTGGTGCGGGTGCAGTTCATCGTCGCCCGCTTTGCGGGACCGACGCCGCAGGCCGACGTGGCCCTGCTGGAGCGCCGCATCGTCGAGATCGTGCGCACTTGGGAGGATCGGCTAGCCGATGCCATTGCGACCCAAGGCGATCGCGCCGAGGTGCTGCAGGCCAAATACGGCGCTGCCTTCTCCGCCGGTTACGCCGAAACGTTCCCAGCCGAGCGCGCCCTCGAGGACATCAAGCGCATCGAGCGCCTTGGCATCCACCATCCGGTGGTGATCGATTTTTATCGGGTGGCCGGCATGGCCGCCAACCGCGTCCACGTCGCGGTCTACTCGCTCGGAGCACCGATCCCGCTGTCGCAGCGCGTTCCCGTCCTGGAGAATTTAGGTTTCTCGGCGATCGACGAGCGCTCTTACGACATCCGGCCGCGGTTTAGCGAGGGCGAGCGCAGCGTCACGCTGCACGACATGGTTCTTGAAACGGCCGATGGCGCGCCCATCGAGCTCGAACACCACGACCGCAGATTAGAGGCGTGTTTCCTTGCTGTGCTACGCGGCGAGGCTGACAACGACAGCTTCAATCGGCTCATCGTATCGGCCGGTGCGGAATGGCGCGAGGCGGCGGTGCTGCGCGCCTTTGCAGCCTATCTGCGTCAACTCGGCTCGCCCTTTGGCCTGCGCTACCTTGCCGAGACGCTCAACCGCCACGCCGGTCTCGCACGCGACTTGATCGAGCTGTTCCACCTGCGTTTTGATCCCCATCGCAACCTCACTGCGGCGCAGCGTCAGGCGGCCGCGGCGCCGATCCAGCAACGCATTGTCGGCGCCCTGGGCGCCGTGCCGAGCCTCGATGAGGACCGCATCTTGCGTCAGTTCCACAATCTCGTGGACGCCACCGTGCGCACCAATTTCTACGTGCCGGATGCCGAGGGTCGACGTCCCGCCACGCTGGCGTTCAAACTCGATAGCAAGGCCGTGGAAGCAGCACCGCAGCCGCGCCCCTTCCGCGAGATCTGGATCTATTCACCGCGCGTGGAAGGCATCCATCTGCGGTTTGCTGCCATCGCCCGCGGCGGCATCCGCTGGTCGGACCGGGCGCAGGATTTCCGAACAGAGATCTTGGGCCTGGTGCGCGCGCAACTCGTCAAGAATGCGGTCATTGTCCCCTCGGGCGCCAAAGGCGGCTTCCTGCCCAAGCAACTGCCACGCAGCGGCGCGCGCGAGGAGATCCAGAGGGAGGGTGTCGCCGCCTACCGCATCTTCATCTCCGCGCTCTTGGATATTACGGACAACATCAAAGACGGCAATGTTCTACCGCCGCGCCATGTGTTGCGTCACGACAGCAATGACCCCTACCTTGTGGTTGCGGCCGACAAGGGCACGGCCACCTTTTCCGATATCGCCAATGACATCTCCGCTGCGCACGATTTCTGGCTGGGTGACGCGTTCGCGTCGGGTGGCTCGGCCGGCTACGATCACAAGCGCATGGCGATCACGGCACGCGGCGCGTGGGAGTGCGTCAAGCGGCACTTCCGGGAGATGGACAAGGACATCCAGAGCGAAGCCTTCCGAGTGGTGGGTGTGGGCGACATGTCCGGTGACGTGTTCGGCAACGGCATGCTGCTCTCCCAGCACATCGAGCTGGTGGCGGCCTTCGATCACCGCGACATCTTCATCGACCCCAACCCCAGCGGCGCTGCCTTCGCCGAGCGCAAGCGCTTGTTCGACCTCGCCCGCTCGAGCTGGCAGGACTTCGATCGCGCCAAGATTTCCAGGGGTGGCGGGGTCTTCTCGCGCTCGGCCAAATCGATAGCGCTCAGCGAGGAGATGCGGCGGCTGTTGGAAGCCGATGCGGCAAGCCTCACCCCCACCGAGCTGATAGGCGCCATCCTGAAGTGCAAGACCGACCTTCTCTGGTTCGGGGGCATCGGTACCTACATCCGAGCGACCGGCGAAAGCGACACGGAAGTCGGCGATCGCGCCAACGACACGCTCAGGGTAACGGCCGGCGAAGTGAGGGCGCGGGTGATCGGCGAGGGCGCCAATCTGGGCGTGACCCAGCGTGCGCGCATCGAGTTCGCATCGCGCGGCGGGCGCATCAACACCGACTTCATCGACAATTCGGCTGGCGTCAACACGTCCGACCAGGAGGTCAACATCAAGATCGCGTTGGCGCCGGCGGTGCGCGCGGGCAAGCTCGCGGCCGCGGCCCGCAGTGCTCTGTTGGCCGAGATGACGGAGGACGTCGCCGCCGCCTCGCTGCGCAACAATTATCAGCAGTCGCTCGCCTTGAGCCTTGCGGAGCGCCGAAGCGCGCAGGAGCTAGCCGACTATTCCCTGCTGATGCGCACGCTTGGGGCGCGCGGGCTATTCGACCGGCCGCTGGAGGCGCTGCCCACCGATATGGATCTGCAAGAGCGCGGTCGTGCCGGACGCGGGCTTACCCGGCCGGAGCTCGCGGTGTTGCTGAGCTACGCCAAGATCGCCTTGCAGCACGACCTGCTCGAGAGCCCGGTCCCCGATGAACCGGGGCTGGGGCCGTGGCTCAGCGGCTATTTCCCGCCGGCTTTGCAAGCACGCTTCGGGCCCGAGGTGGAAAAGCACAGCCTTCGTCGTGAAATCATCGCGCTCGGCCTCACCAATGCCATCGTGAACCGCGGCGGCCCGGCCATGGCCGCGCGGCTGGTGGAAGAGACGCAGCGCTCGAGTGCCGATGTCGCCCACGCCTTCCTCGCCGCGCGCGAGGTATTTGACCTCCCGGCGCTCTGGCAGCGCATCGACGCGCTCGACGGCAAGGCCAAGGGCGCCGCCCAGCTCACGCTCTACCAGGTGATCCAGAGCCTGGTAAACGCGCAGACCCTCTGGTTCCTGCGCAACGGGTCGGCGATCGCCGACCTTGAGGGCACCATCGCCCGCCACCGCGCTGGCGTCGCCGCCTTGAAAGGCGCGCTCGCAAGCGTCCTGACGCCGCGGCGGCAGGCCCTGCTTGCGGCGGAGGCGGCGCGGCGCGGCGGCGCGGGGATACCCGGTCAGCTTAGCCTCGATGTGGCAGCCCTCGAGCTGTTGGGATTTGCGCCCTCGATCACAGAGATCGCCGAGGAGACCAAGGCCCCGGTGGCCGACGCAGCGCGGATCTATCTTGCCATCGGCGAGCATCTCAATATCTCCAAGCTCGCCAGCAAGGCTGCGGGGCTCGCGACCCCCGACTATTATGACCGCCTGGCGGTGGCCCAGGCGCTCAACAAGCTGGCCGCGGCCCAGATGGCCTTCACCCGCAGCGCCATCCGTTCGGCCCAGGTCGGTGCTGAGGCTTGGCTCGCCGTCCAAGGCGATCGCTTCGCACGGGTGAGGACCATGCTGGCGGAGATCGCCGGCGAGGGCCCATTGACCGTTGCCCGCCTGTTGGTGGCCGCCGGCCAGCTCTCCGACCTCGTAGAGGCTAAGCCGGTCGCTCCCGCAGCATGAGCCAGGACGGGCCGAGCAGTCGGTCGTTCCAAATCCGCCGCCAGCGGAAACCCGCCCGCTCGTAGGCGCGCGCGGCTGTCTCGGACTTGACCGACACCACGCTTGAACACGCCAGAGCGAGCGTGGTGGCGAAAACCTCCGCTGAGAGCAGAGCCAGCACCGCCGCACCCATGCGCACGTGGCAAAAATCCCCCAAGGCCAAAAAATAACCGATGTGCCAGGTGCCGGCCGGCAGGTCGCAGGGACGCTCCTCGCTCCACAGGCCGATTTCAAGGGCGTGCGCGTATCCGATCGGTGTGCGATCGCGGTCGACGATGCGGCAAAGCGCGGTCTCGCTTGCCAGCGCCAAACTGATCTCGGCCTCCGCGCTGGCCGCGTTGCCCCAGGAGGCGGCGATCCCCGGATCGGCCAGCCAGCGGCGGATGCGAAAGCGGTCCTCCGGCAAGGCCGGACGCAGGCGGACCGCGACCTCGTTTCTCATTGCATGTGCCTAGCAAGGCCTCAGATTGGGCGGCAGCCTCCCCACCAGTTTAGTCTGCCTCTTGGAGCGCAACCACCTCTGCGCAAGCCTCGCCCGCGCAGGCCTCGTTGACGAGCCTGATTATCGGGCAGCAAAATCTGTTCTGCAGGGGTTGCCACAGTTGGCAGGGCGAGGAGCACGCCGCGCATGGCGTCCAATACGGCAGGCCGGGTATCACCGGTCTCGGCGCAGACCCGACGGGGGCGCAAGGCAACCGCCGTCGGCTGGCTGATCTGGCCTGCGCTTTTGCTGTTTGCGCTCTTCTTCCTGTTGCCGCTGGGGGTGCTCGGCGTCATGGCGTTCCTCTCCGGTAATCCAGTGAACGCGCCCGCCGTGCATTTCACGCTGCGCCACTTCCAGCGCTTCTTTGCTGACGACCTCTATCCGGAGGCGCTATGGGCGACGTTGCGCATCGGTTTCCTCACCACCCTGGCTGCGCTCCTCTTGGGCTACCCGCTTGCACACCTGATGGCGCGTGCCCATTCGCGCATCGCTCATGCGCTCTTGCTGATGGCCGTCATCGCGCCGATGCTCACCGGCATCGTTGTGCGCACCTTCGCTTGGATGACGCTGCTGCAAGATAGAGGCGTGATCAACACGACGCTGGTGGCCCTGGGTGTGACGGAGAGACCGCTCAAGCTCATGTACAACGAGTTTGGCACCATCGTCGCGCTCACGCACATCTATGTGCCGTTTATGGTGTTGACGCTGGCAGGCGTGATCGGCCGCGTCGATGAACGGCTCGAGGATGCCGCGCGCAGCCTCGGGGCGACGCGCTGGCAAGCCTTCCGCGAGGTGACGCTCCCCCTCAGTCTTCCGGGCATTCTCGCCGGTTCGCTTCTGGTGTTCGCGCTGTCGATCAGCGCCTACGTCACGCCGGTTTTGATGGGGGGCACCGACGTCTTGACGCTGCCCATGCTGATTTACCAGCAGGTGAGTTCCAGCTTCAATCCAAACTTCGCGGGTGCCCTCGGTCTGATCCTGTTGGCGGTGTCGCTCACCCTCGTCATCGCCTACAACAAGGTGCTTGCTGGGTTGGCCGGAGAGGAGGTGTCATGAGGGCGAAGGTGGACCTCGGTGTGATCGCCTACTTCGGCCTCAACGGCGCGATCGTGTTCTTTCTGCTCGCGCCGATCGCCATTGTGTCGGTGTTTGCGGTCAATCCCACCCCCTACATTTCCTTTCCCCCCGTCGGCTTTACGTTGGCCTGGTTTGCGAAGTTCTTTGCCAATCCGGATTTCATCAATGCGCTTTGGCTTAGCCTGAAGGTGGCCGCCGCCGTGCTCGTGCTATCGATGCTGATCGGCGCCACGGCGGCGCTGGCGCTGGTGCGTGGAAACCTGCCCGGCGCCCGCTTGGCAACGGCCTTGTTTATGTCGCCGCTGATGCTGCCGGCGATCCTGACGGGATTGGCACTGTTCCAGATCTATCTGCTGGCGGGGATCGGTCGGCCGATCTGGGGCCTTGTCATGGGGCATACGGTCGTTGCCGTACCCTACGTCATTCGCACTACGCTTGCGGTGCTGCACAATTTCGACCGCCGTTTGGAGGAGGCCGCCGCCGCGCTCGGTGCCGATCCCGCGCGTGTGTTCCTCGAGGTGACGTTGCCGCTCATCCGCCCGGGCGTAATCGCGGGCGGCATCTTTGCGTTCATCGTCTCGTTTGATCAGTTTCCGGTGTCGCTCTTCCTTGTCGTGCCGAAAGGCGAGACGCTGCCGGTCGTGCTCTTCAACTACATGAAGTTTGATCTCGATGGCGCCATCGCCGCCGCCTCGATGGTGTCGATCGCGCTGGCGCTCACCGTCGTGATCCTGCTCGAATGGAGGATAGGCCTCAGGGCCTATCTTAAGCTCTAGCATGTCGCGTTCGAAAGGAGGGACCCATGCGCAAGTCGCAAACAACCCGGCGTCAGGTGCTGCTCGCCGCCGCCGTTAGCGGAGCCGCCGTTGCCGTACCGGCCGTGCTGCGAGGCCAATCATCAGTGCTCAAAATAACGACCTGGGGCGGGAAGTGGGGCGAGATCATGAAGGGCAAGGTGCTCCCCGCCTTCGAGCAGGAGTTCAAGTGTTCGGTTGAGGCCGACCAAGCCTTCCCGTATCTGCCCAAGCTGCAGGCGAGCCCCAAGACCGACCCCCTCTATGATGTGCTGCACTCCAACTCCAACGAGCAGTGGCAGGCGGTCGAACTCGGACTGGTCGAGCGCAAGATTACCGCCAAGGAGGTGCCAAACATCGCCGATGTCTTTCCCTATGCCGTATCTGACAAGATCGTTGGCGTGTCGATATTCACGAGCGCCGTGGGGCTTGGCTTCCGCACCGATAAGGGTCTCGTGCCGCCAACATCCTGGAACGATCTCGCCGCGCCGACGCTCGCGGGCCAACGCGGCGGATATCTCATTCCCGTCAACAGTTTGGGCCAGGCACACCTGATGATGCTGGGCAGGATCCATGGCAAGGGCTTTGAGGATCTCGACGCGGCTTATAAAGCCTTGGAAGCCTTGAAACCGATCAAGCTGTTCGACTTCACTGGCCAAATGGAGAAGGCGCTTCTGTCGGCCGAGGTGACCATGGGTGTGCTTCACGACAGCGGCATTTTCCGATACGACGGACAGAACCAACCGATCGAGTTCGCTGCGCCCAAGGAGGGCGTCCTCGCGCTCGAGCAGGTCCTCAATGTGACGCCTGGCAGCAAGGTCAAAGAGCTGGCGTTTGCCTACATCGACTACATGCTGCGTCCACAGGTGCAAAAGGAACTCGCTGAAGGTGTGTGGTACTCGCCCTCGAACAAGAAGGTGAGGCTCGAGCCCAAGTACGATGGCAAGCTCTTCAACACCGAGGCCAAGGTGGCACAGCTCCTGCAAGTGCCCTGGCAGTGGTACAACGCCAAGAAGGACGAGATCGACGCGCGCGTGCAGCGCATCCTCAAGGGTTAGCAATCTCGATCCTGACGGTGAAGTGGAGCGGCCAACCCGAATGCGCGGGGACGAAGCGGCCGCAGCGTCGCCGGTGCCGGGAACGAGACATCGGGCGAGCTCCTGGCATGACGCCTTACGACACCCGCGCGCCGCTTTGAACCGATCGACGCCACGTCCGTGCCGCCCAGCCCAGTGAACCCCCTCAACCCGCCGGCGGTCCTGCCGGGCTCAGCCTCGGTTCGTCTGCAGGGGCTTAGCAAGTCCTTCGCCGGCACCATCAAGGCGCTCGACAGAGTGTCGCTCGACATCGGTGCGGGCGAGTTTTTTGCGCTGCTTGGGCCGTCGGGGTGCGGCAAGACCACGACCCTGCGGCTCGTCGCCGGCTTCGAGACGCCCGACGAAGGGCGCATCGTCGTGGGTGGCCGCGACGTGACGGAGATGCCCGTGCATCGGCGCGACATGGGCGTGATCTTCCAGTCGTATGCGCTCTTTCCGCATCGAACGGTGGCCGAGAACGTCGGCTTCGGGCTGCGCATGCGCAAGATCCCCCGGCAAGAGATCGATAGGCGCGTGTCGGCCGCCTTGGCGCAAGTCGCGCTCACCGGGCTTGAGGGGCGCCGACCGGCACAACTCTCCGGTGGCCAGCAGCAGCGCGTGGCGCTGGCGCGCGCCATTGTCATAGAGCCGCCGGTGCTGCTGTGCGACGAGCCGCTCGGCGCCCTCGACCGCAGGTTGCGTCAGCAGATGCAGTTCGAACTAAAGCAGCTACAAAAGCAGCTGGGCGTCACGTTATTGTTCGTGACACACGACCAGGAAGAAGCGTTGGCCCTGTCCGACCGCATCGCCGTCATGAATGCTGGGCGCATCGAACAAGTGGGCGCACCTGCCGAAATCTATGAGCGACCGCGGACGCGCTTCGTTGCCGATTTCGTCGGTGAGATCAACATCGTCGATGGGACCTGGAGTGGGGGGCGACTGCTGGCGGCCGATGGCCGGGCGATGCCGGCCCCACCGGCTGCAGGCCGAGATGGGCCAGGGGCGATCGCGATCCGTCCTGAACGCACTATGATGACGGCGCCTCCGGCGGGCTTGCTGTCGGGTCGGATCGTGACGACCAACTATCTCGGCGGGCAGACGCTCTATCGCATTGCCGTGGACAGCGGTGCCTCGATACTTGTGAAGGACGGACGTGGCGAGGGCAATTCGGTGCGCGCGATCGGTGAACGCGTCGGCGTCCTATGGCGCGCGGAGGATGCCGTGGTTCTGGAGGCGTGACATGGCGAACGCAACGCTCGGGATTGCCACCATCGGCCAGGGTCCGCGCGAGGACCTCCGGGAATTGTTCGCGGCCCATGCACCGCGCGGCATGCGCGTCATTCTGCGCGGCTGTCTTGATGGACTGAGCGAGGCGGAGCTTTCCGCCTGCGCCCCCAGCGATGGCGACGACACGCTCTACACGCGGCTCAGGGGTCAACGCGATGTCAAGATCTCCAAGGCGGCCGTGGTCGCGCGGGCGAGTGCCACGCTCGCAGCGCTGCGCGGGGATGGCGCCACGGTGATCGTGTTTGCCTGCACGGGGGAGTTCCCGCCCTTTGCCGGCGATGCCGGCGTCGTCTTTCCCTCAAGGGTGCTCAATGCGCTCGCGGCGGCAGTGCTTCCCGCCGGTCGCCTTGGCATCCTCATCCCGCTGCCGGAGCAGACGCGCAAGCTGACCGCCAAGTGGGCCAGGCCAGGTCTTGAAGTGGCCTCCGAGCCGCTCGTTCCGAGCGCGTCGGAGCGCCAGATCGCCGCCGCGGCGGAGCGTTTGGCGGCGCACCAACCGGACCTCGTGGCCATGGACTGCATGGGCTACGGCCCGGCAGCGAAAACCATCGTCAAAGAGGTATGCCGCGTGCCGACGCTCCTGGCCATCACTGCGGCGGGTCGGGTCGTGCGGGAGCTCATCGATTGACGCTGCGCGAGTTTACCCTCCACGACATCGAAGCGCTTGCCGTCGGCGCCTGGATCCTGGGCACCGGCGGGGGAGGCAGCCCCTACCTTGGCCTTCTCAACATGCGCCGGCTCTACGCCGAAGGCCACCGCGTTGCACTGATGCCTGCGGCCGAGCTCGCTGACGACGACTGGGTAGCGGCGGTGTCCAACATGGGTGCGCCGCTGGTCGGCCAGGAGCGCCTCACCGACAGCCGCACCATCGCGCGCGCGGTGGCATTAATGGAGGAGCACACGCGGTATCGCTTCCGCGGCATCATGGCGCTCGAGATCGGCGGTGGCAATTCGATCCAGCCGCTGATGGCCGCCGCGCATTTGCGGCGCCCGGTGATCGACGCCGACATGATGGGCCGTGCTTATCCCGAGGCACAGATGACGAGCGTCGCCGTTGGCGATCTCAAGCCCTGCCCGCTCACCACCGTCGACGTGCGTGGCCTTGAGGCTGTCGTGGAGAGGGTGCCAAGCTGGAAGTGGATGGAGCGCGTGTCGCGCAAGATCTGCGTCGAATACGGCTCTATTGCCTCAACCTGCAAGGCACCGCGCACGGGCCGCGAGGTCAAGCGCTGGGGTATCCACGGCACCACCACCAAGGCCATTGCGATCGGCCGTGCCGTGCGCGAAGCCCAGCGCGCGCATGGCGATCCCATTGCAGCAATCCTGGCGGTGGAACCGGGGAAGGTGCTCTACCGGGGTAAAGTGCGGGATGTGGAGCGCCGCGCCACCGAAGGCTTTCTGCGCGGGCGCACGCTGCTTGAGGGCAGCGGCGATTGGCGCGGCGCGGCCATGCGCATCGACTTCCAGAACGAGTGGATCGTGGCCTGGCTCGAGGACCAACCGATCGCCATGTCCCCGGACTTGATTTGTGTTCTCGACAGCGTCAGCGGCGAGGCCATCGGCACGGAGACGATCCGTTATGGTCAGCGCGTCACGGTCATCGCGCTGCCACCACCGCGGGTGTTTCTCACCCCCAAGGGGCTCGAGCACGTGGGTCCGCGCGCGTTCGGCTATGACATCGAGTTCAAGAGCGTATTTGAGGCATGAGACGGATCGGCATCGACGTTGGGGGCACCAACACGGACGCTGTCCTGATCGAGGACGGCCAGGTCGCGGTTGCGGTCAAGGCGCCCACCAGCGAGGACGTGACGGGCGGCATTCTCGAGGCGTTTATGCGGCTAAAGGCGACAGGTGGGCTCAGTGGCGAGCGCATCGACGCCATTATGATCGGCACCACGCATTTCATGAACGCGGTGGTGCAGCGCAGGCATCTGACCAAGGTCGGGGCGTTGCGGCTCGGCATGCCGGCCAGCGCCTCCTTGCCGCCCTTCTGCGACTGGCCGCCCGATTTGGCGCGCCTGGTGGAGGGCGGCGTGTGGATGGTTGAGGGCGGACACGAGTACGACGGCCGGCCGTTCATGCCGCTCGACGGCGAGGCCGTGCGCCAGGCGGCGCGCGAGATGCGGGCGCTGGAGCTAGGGTCGGTCGCCATCTCGGCCATCTTCTCGCCTCTTGATCCCAGCCACGAACGTCAGGCCGCGGCCATCGTCGCGCAAGAGAACCCGGGCGCCGCCATCACCTGCTCCAGCGACCTCGGGCGCATCGGCTTGCTCGAGCGCGAAAACGCAGGCTTGCTCAATGCGGCGCTGTGCGATCTCGCGCGCGACACGATCGCGGCGTTCGAGGCGGCCATCCGCGGATCGGGTCTGGACGCGCCACTCTTTATCACTCAAAACGACGGCACGGTGGCCGAGGCCGCGCAAGCGCGACGGTTGCCGGTCTACAGTTTCGCGTCTGGCGCCACCAATTCCATGCGCGGCGGCGCCTACCTTTCGGGGCTCGACGACGCGATGGTGGTCGATGTCGGCGGCACCACCACCGACCTCGGTCAGCTCAGGAGTGGATTTCCGCGCGAGGCCAATTCGGTGGTTCGCATTGGTGGCGTGCGCACGCTCTTTCGCATGCCGGACCTCATCTCGATCGGGCTTGGCGGCGGCAGCCATGTGACGTTGGAGCCGTTGCGGATCGGCCCGCTGTCGGTCGGATACCGTCTGCCCGTTGAAGGGATCGCCTTTGGCGGCACTCGGCTCACCGCCTCCGACGTTGCTATCGCTGCCGGGTTGATCGACATCGGCGATCGCAGCCGCGTTGCGCACCTCGATACTTTGATCCGCGCGCGTGTCTTGGACGAAGCCAAGCGCATGATCGAGGAGAGCGTGGATGCGGTGAAGACCGCAGCAGGCGATGTGCCGCTGATTGCTGTCGGCGGCGGTGCGTTCCTGGTGCCGGACCGGCTTGAGGGCGTATCACGCGTCATCCGTGTGCGCCATGGCGACTGCGCCAATGCCGTGGGGGCGGCGATCGCTCAGGTTTCGGGGGAGGTCGACCAGGTGTTCCGCGACTTGCAGCGCGCCGACGCCATAGCCAAGGCCGCCGCTCTTGCCGCGGACCGGGCCGTTGCCGCCGGCGCCGATCGGGCGACGCTCGAGACGGTCGAAACGGAGGACATCCCGATCGCTTACCTGCCCGGCAACGCCGTTCGCGTGCGGGTGCGCGTTGTCGGCGATGTTGCGGCTTCGAGGGATGCTCCCCATAGGGGTTCGTAATGGCGGGCAGTGCGGCCCAGCCTGCTTGTGACAGGGCACCCAGTTTGCTGTAAGCATCGACCGGGAGAGACGCAAATGGTGGGCACGCAAACCGACCTCATCGCGGACTATGTGATTATCGGCGCCGGCTCGGCCGGCTGCGTCCTGGCGAACCGCCTCAGCGAGGGTGGCGCGCGGGTTATCCTGCTCGAGGCGGGTCCCAAGGATTGGCATCCGATGATTCACGTGCCGGCAGGGGTCCTGAAGCTGCTGCACAATCCCAGGGTCAACTGGAACTACACCACCGATCCGGAAGCCGGCATTGCTGGTCGGCAGATCCATTGGCCGCGTGGACGGGTGCTCGGCGGCTCGAGTTCCATCAATGGCATGCTCTGGATCCGCGGTAATCCGGCCGACTACGACAGTTGGTCACAAATGGGCTGCAAGGGCTGGTCGTTCGAGGAGGTGTTGCCCCACTTCAAGTCGATCGAGCGCTATGCGCCTGGCGAGCCCGATCAGCGGG
>JAMXLN010000012.1 GCA_024281145.1 Hyphomicrobiaceae bacterium
CCGCACTCGGTGTCCTGTTCTGCTGGAAAATCGACGAAGTGCGCCAGTTCGTCGCCTGGCTCACCAACACCAACCTGTTCAATCCCGAGATCTACTATCTGACGCGATTGCCGGCCGATATCAATGCCCACACCACCGGCGTGATCATCATCATGGCGCTGGTCCTGTCGGTGCTAGCGACCCTCTATCCCTCTTGGCGCGCCTCGCGCCTCGATCCGGTTGAGGCATTGCGCTACGAGTGAGGCTTCCTGGAGGCTTGGGCAGCGCGAGGAGCAACCAGTGCAAGACGCCACCGTTCGCCCCGTATTGCAACTGCAGGGTCTCAAGCGCACGTTCCGCCAGGGCGACCGGGAAATTCCCGTTCTGCAGGGAGCCTCCACGGAGCTCTATCCGGGGCAGGCGGTGGCATTGGTCGGGCCATCGGGTGCGGGCAAGTCGACGCTGCTGCACATCGCTGGGCTGCTCGAGACCCCGGACGGAGGGCGTGTGATCGTCAACGGCGCGGACTGCTCGCGCCTCAGCGATTCTGAGCGCACGCGCGTGCGCCGCACCGAATTGGGCTTCGTCTACCAGTTTCACCAGCTGCTGCCGGAATTTTCTGCACTCGAGAACGTGCTGTTGCCACAGATGATCCGCGGTGTTCCGCGCCGTACCGGCGAGGCTCGGGCGAGGCAGCTGCTCACCATGCTCGGACTGGGTGAGCGCCTCGCGCACCAGCCGTCCCAGCTCTCGGGCGGCGAGCAGCAGCGCACCGCCATTGCGCGCGCGCTCGCCAACGCGCCCAAGCTGCTGTTGGCCGATGAGCCAACCGGCAATCTCGATCCAACGACCTCGGCCCACGTCTTCCACGAACTGTTGGAACTCGTCCGACACACAGGCGTCGCCGCGCTGATGGCGACGCACAACCTGGCGCTCGCCTCCCGCATGCACCGCGTGCTGATTTTGGACGGCGGCCAGCTCATCGAGACCACTCCCGCGAGCGTGGGCTGAAGCTAGGCAAGCGTGGGGAGTTCTGAGGGCTCTGACCACAGCTCCGGCCATAGCTCCGGCCACAGATCTGAGGGCCCCGTGGGGCGCGGAGCGCTCGCGAGGCCCCGCCAGCGCGGAGCCCCTTCGGGGCGCGCCTGACAGCCGGCTTAAAAAGAAGCGGTGGGGCCGCCTTTTCCTGTCGGCAGCCTCCTTTGTGCCCCAAACTGGCGAGACAAGGAGGGGACCTGCCCCCCCAGGCGCGGCTTAGCGCTCGCGCCTCCACTGCCAGGACGAATTCGGGACCAACAATGACGCGCCCCATTTTGACAGCTTTCCTTGGTGTCCTCACCCTTGCGATCGGAGCCGGTGGCCTTGCGCACGCCCAGCCGATCGAGCGCGGCGGAATAACCGTGCTCGCCCAAGCCCAACCCAACGAGCACGACAAGAACAAGCACAAGGAGGAAAAGAAGGCGCCCCCACCCGAGAGGAAGGGTCCGCCTCCCGGACCACCGGCGAAAGCCATGGTGCCGCCGACAGGCCCGAGCGGTTCACCTCCCGGGACACCGCCAACCAAGAGCGTCATCGTACCACCCGACAATGTTCCGACCCACAAGGTGCCGCCGGGGTCGCCGGTCCCGCCGGGGCCACCAGCGAAAGCCATGGTGCCGCCGACCGGCCCGAGCGGTTCACCTCCCGGACCACCGCCAGCCAAGAGCGTCGTCGTCCCGCCGGATAAGGGACTTGCCCCGACACAGAAGTTCCCGTCGAGCGCGCAACCGCTTCCGCCTGGTGCACCGCCAGGTGGCAAGCCCGTTGGTCCAGCGGTGGGCAAAGCGGTTGAACAGCCGCTCGACAAAAAGAAGGTTCCTGATGGCACCCGGGCACCGCAACAGGCCATGCCGGCGCAACCCCCGGGCACGAAGGCGGCTGCGCCGGGTTCTGCGGCGGCGCTTAAGGCGATCCCCTCCGGGCCAGCACCACGCCTTGAAGAGGTGCAGAAGGCCCGCAAAGAGCACGTCGAGGCAGACGGGCGGCGGGTGATTGAGGAGCCCGGAAACCGCGTCATCGTCAAACAGGGCGACCGGATTATCATCCGCCACGACGAGGCGGAGCGATTCCGGCTCGGTGGGCGTGACGTGCGATCCGAGCGAAGGCCTGACGGGAACACGGAAACGTTCTACGTGCGTCCGGACGGCATACGCATCGTCAGCGTGACAGATGGCAGCGGGCGACTGCTGCGCCGTTACCGGCGTGGTCTCGACGGCCGCGAAATCAGCATCATCGATAACCGCCGCTTCTACGGCACGGCGGTGGCGATTGGCGTGGGAGCTGTCGGTCTCGCAGTGGCGCTCAACTTGGCGCAGCCCCGGATTACGATCCCGCGCGAGCTCTACATCGTCGACTACGAACGTGCGTCCGACGACGATCTCTACCAGGCGCTCACGGCGCCGCCCGTGGACACGCTGGAGCGCGCTTATTCGCTCGAGGAGGTTCGCGACAACTATCTGCTGCGCGACCGCATGCGTCGCATCGACCTCGACGGCATTACCTTTGAGTTCGGGGCGTTCGAGGTGACGGCCGACCAGTATCCGAAGCTGGAGCGGATCGGCCGGGTTATGCTGCGCATCCTGCAAAACAATCCTGATGAGGTGTTCTTGATCGAGGGGCATACGGATGCGGTTGGCAACGACGTCGATAACCTCAGTCTGTCCGACCGGCGGGCAGAAGCGGTAGCGGGCATCATGTCCGAGGCCTTTGGCGTGCCGCCTGAGAATCTCGTCACACAGGGCTACGGTAAGCAGTTCCTCAAGATCGACACCCCGGCGCCCGAGCGTCTGAACCGTCGCGTCGCCATCCGCCGCATCACCCCGCTGATGTCACAGCGATGAGACATGTGGGGGGCACACCTGCAAGGGTTTGGGGCAGGGTTTGGTCTCGCCTAGCCGCGCAGGAAGTCGAAGTCACAGCCGTCCGGAGCTTGTAGGACGGCGTCACGGAAGAGCTTGTCGTAGCCGCGCGACGTAGGGGCCGGCACTGCAGGGCTCGCGGCTTGCCGACGCCTTTGCAACTCGTCTTGGTCCACGAGCAAATCCAGCCGGCGCTCCGCGACGCTGAGGCGAATGCGGTCTCCGGTGCGCACGAGTCCCAATGGGCCACCTACGGCGGCTTCGGGGGCTACGTGCAGCACAATGGTGCCGTACGCCGTGCCTGACATGCGCGCGTCCGAAATGCGCACCATGTCCTTGACGCCGAGGGCGAGCAACTTCTTCGGGATCGGCAAGAACCCCGCCTCCGGCATAGCGGCCGGGCTGCGCGGCCCTGCGTTCTGCAGCACGACGATATCGTCGGCACGCACGTCTAGTTGGGCGTCATCGATGCGGGCTGCCATGTCTTCGAGCGAGCTGAAGACGACCGTGCGTGCGGTCTTCTCAAACAGGGCCGGCGTGGCTGCGGAGCGTTTGAGGAGGGCGCCGTCCGGTGCGAGCGTGCCAAACAGTGCAACGATGCCGCCCCTGGGTTCGACGGGCTCGGCAGCCGTCTTGATGACCCGGCGATCGACGTAGTTGCCCGCCTCGGCCGCGAGGCGCTGGTTCAGGGTCTCACCGGTGATGGTCATGCAGTCAAGATCGAGCAACGGCTTGAGCTCGCGCAGCACGGCACCGACGCCGCCGGCAGCGAAGAAGTCCTCCATGTAAAACTCGTCGCCGACCGGCTTGACGGCGGCAAGCACTGGCGTCGTGTCGGAAAGCTCGTTGAGGCGCGACAGAGCAAACTTCAGCCCAAGCCGGCCGGCGATGGCAGCCAGGTGGATGACGCCGTTGGTGGATCCGCCGAGCGCCAGCAGCACGCGCGCAGCGTTGTCGATGGCTCCGGGTGTAATGATCTTGTCCGGCGTGAGGTCGGAGCGTGCCAATGCCACCGCCCGCGCCCCGGTGGCTTCGGCCGCGCGCAGCCGGTCGGCGTGCACCGCGGGAATGGCCGCTGTGCCCGGAAGGGTCATGCCGAGCGCCTCGGCGATTGCAGCCATGGTCGAGGCGGTGCCCATCACCGCGCAGGTACCCGCCGTCGTGACGAGCCTCCCTTCGACCCGATCGATCTCGGCTTGGCCGAGCTTGCCAGCCCGGAATTGGGTCCAGAATTTGCGGCAGTCGGTGCACGCACCCACCCGCTCGTCCCCGTAGCGTGAGGTCATCTGCGGCCCGCCAATCAGTTGGATGGCGGGCTTGCCGGCACTTGCTGCACCCATGAGCTGCGCCGGAACGGTCTTGTCGCAGCCGCCCATCAGCACGACCGCGTCCATCGGTTGCGCACGGATCATCTCCTCGGTGTCCATGGCCATCAGGTTGCGGAACTTCATCGAGTTGGGAGCGAGGGTGGATTCGTGCAGCGAGGTCGTCGGGAACTCGAGTGCCAGCCCACCCGCCGCCGCCACGCCCCGCTTGATGGCCTCCAGCAGCTCGGGGAAATGGCGGTGGCAGGGATTGAAGCGGGAATGTGTGTAGGCGATGCCGACGACGGGACGAGCAAGCTCATTGCCAGTGTAACCCATCGATTTGGCGAAGGCGCGACGCATATAAATGGAGAAATCGCGGTCGCCATAATTTTGCAGACCGCGCAAGAAGCCGCGGTCACGGGGGCTGTCGTCGGACTTGTTCATGTTGCCTCTTTGTGCAGAGAGAGAAGGTGAGCCGGCTCACGCTTCATATAGTCATAGCACCCTGGCTGGGCCCACCATCGAGCCGATCCTCTGGGAGCTCCTGCTGGCGCGTTGGCTGCGCAGCAGAACAATGGCGCAAAAGGGTGGGCCCACGACGGCCAGAGCCGGCGGCCGCTGCCGTGCACAGCTGCCCTGTTGCCGTTAGCGGTCGAGGCGGGCTACGTCGAGGCGGTGCGCGATCCCCTGCGTCTGTGTGTTGAGCGCGGGATAGCGATGCAACACGAGGGGATCGTGCCCCGGCACCACGTGGCGCGGCGAGGCGGCAAGCGATGTGAGCCGCGCGTAGCCGTTGAGGACATCGGCGACATCGACGGTGATGGGGAAGACCTTGCCCTGTTCGAAGTTCTCGTAGAAGTGGGAGCTGTCGGAGGCGAGGACCACCGGGCCGTTCCCGGTCATGACGCGCACGCACTGCAGCCCGCGGCTGTGACCGCCGATCTTGTGCACGCTGATGCCCGGCGCCACCTCGGCGTCGCCGTCGTGGAAGATCACCCGACCGGAATAGACATTGCGCACCATCTCGCACACGTGGTCGGCGGTAAAGGGGTAGCGCAGGTGGTTGTGACACATCGAAGGGCCAGTGGCATACGCCATCTCTGCGGCCTGCAGATGGAAGCGGGCGTTGGGAAAATCCCGCATCGTGCCCGAGTGATCGTAGTGCAGGTGCGACACGATCAACTGTTCGACCTTGGCGGCACCGACACCAAGCATCTCCAGCGCGCCGGCCGGAGTGCGTGCGATGCGCCGACCGCGCTTGCTGGCTTCGGCTTCGTCGAAGCCGCAATCGACCAGGATGGTCCGGTTGGCGTTACGGATGAGCCAAACGTAATAATCGATCGGATGGGGTGCATCGTGATCGTCGGCGCCAATGAAGCTTTCGTAACGGCGACGGCTGGTGAATTCACCATACTTGATGGCGACGATCTCGTAGGTTTCGGTGGTCACGGGCGTCCTCCTGGAAGGGTGGGCAATGGTTAGCATGGCCGTGAAAGCCGCCACTGTCACGCACCCTCAACTGGACGTGCAACATGGGGGAACGCGCCGGAACGCCAAATGTTGTATCCTGACGCCAGGTCGACCATGCCGGCCGGCTCACAAAATTGGGAGCGCGCGCCATTCCTGTAAACGTCTCCTTTCTTCAGGAGCTGCTGGGCGCTGTCGCCGAGCAGGGTCGCCAACTGCTGCCGCGCTCGCTCGGCGGCTCGAGCCCAAGGGCCAGCCTGCATGAACTTGCGGCCGCCCTGCTCTCGGGGCGCGGCGAGGCATCGGGCGTTGCCATCGCCAGCGAGATCCTTGCGCGCTATCGCACGTTGGAAGCGCAGGAACGGCACGCGTTCCTCGGCCACCTCGCCACCATGCAGCCAGACCCGGAGGCGCTCGCGGCTGCGGCGAAGGTCTATCTGGCGAACCCTAACCCGAGCGCCGTCGCCGCACTGCAGGGCGCCGTTGAAAGCCCGCGCCAAGAATTCTTCCGTCGTCTCAACCTGGCGCCAGGCGCCACGGCCCAGATCGTCGCCATGCGCCAAGATCTTCTCGCCATTGCCGATCCGGCGTTGGCTCTTGTTGATCGCGATCTCATGCATCTGTTGGCATCTTGGTTCAATCGCGGCTTTCTGGTGCTGCGCCGGATTGACTGGCAGACGCCGGCAGCCATCTTGGAAAAGATCATCGAATACGAGGCCGTGCACGAGATCCAGGGTTGGGACGACCTGCGCCGCCGCCTCGATCCCGGCGACCGGCGCTGCTTTGCCTTCTTCCATCCCTCGCTGATCGACGAGCCACTCATCTTCGTGGAGGTCGCGCTCATGCGCGACATCCCCGACGACATTCAGTCGTTGTTGCGCGAGGCGCCGAAGAATGGTGACGCTCTTGAGACGCCTACGACGGCGGTGTTCTATTCGATCTCCAATTGCCAAGATGGGCTGCGCGGCATCTCCTTTGGCAACTTCCTTATCAAGCAGGTGGTCGAGGATCTGGTGAAGGAGTGCACCAGCCTCAGAACCTTCGTGACCTTATCGCCCGTGCCGCAGTTTGCGAGCTGGCTGGCGCGCACGCGCGCCGACCCGGAGAGCAACTTGATCGATGATATCGAGCGCGAGCGGTTGCAGCTCCTGGACGAGCTGGACTGGATCTACACCTACGGCAACGAGGCGGTCCGTCCGCTCCTCATGCGCCTTGCCGCGCACTATTTTCTGAACGTCAAGACGCATGAAGGCTTTCCCGCCGACCCCGTCGCTCGCTTTCATTTGGGCAATGGGGCGCGGCTGGAGCGGATCAATTGGCAAGGGGATATCTCCGCTAAGGGATTGCGTGAGGCGCACGGACTTATGTGTAACTATCGCTATGAGCTTAAGGAGATCGAGAAGAACCACGAGGCCTACGAGAACGAGGGGCTGGTGGCGGCGTCGCGCCAGGTTCATGCACTGTTGAAGACCGAGCGCGGGCGCGCGGAGCCCGGTCGGTTCCTGCAGCTGTCTGGCTTGCGTTCATCCAGGTCGGGTCAGGTCAAGGAAGAGAGCGAGTAGCGCTGCCAGTCAGGAAAAAACGTTAGGATCCAGGCATGCGATACGGGGAAGGCGACCGGGAAAGCGAGTATGTGGAGGACCGCCGGGGTGAGGGCGGCGGCACGTTCGGTGGCGGCATGGGTGGGATCCCCATCCCCATCGGCGGGGGAGGCCTCAGCATCACCTCCCTGCTCGTCATCGGTGCCATCTGTCTGATGCTGGGGATCAACCCCTTAGAGCTACTCGGCAGCATCGACAGCGCGCCGCGGCTTCCTGACATTCCACGCACCAGCCCGCGATCGGGCTCGCCCTTCGAGCTCCCAGGCGCCGGGCAGCGCGTGACGCCGCAGGACGACGAGATGTCGCGCTTCGTGCGGCGCGTGCTGGCCGATACGGAGGATGTCTGGGATCGCGTCTTCCAGGCTGCCGGAAAACGTTATGAGAAGCCGACGTTGGTGTTGTTCACGCGCGCCACGCAAACGGCGTGCGGCGTAGGTCAATCGGCGATGGGGCCGTTCTATTGCCCGCTCGATCACAAGGTCTACATCGACCTCGACTTCTACAGGGAGCTGAAGAACCGTTTTCATGCGCCCGGCGATTTTGCACAGGCCTACGTGATCGCGCACGAGGTCGGCCATCACGTGCAAACCTTGCTGGGCGTGACCAACAAGGTGCAGATGCTCAAGCAGCAGGCGCTGCAACGCGGCGACGAGCGTGAGGTCAATCGGCTGCAGGTGCGCATGGAGCTGCAGGCCGACTGCCTGGCGGGCGTGTGGGCAAGCCTTAACGATCAGGTCAAGCACCGCCTGCTTCCCGGCGACATCGAGAACGGTCTCAACGCCGCCTCGCAAATCGGCGACGATACGCTGCAACGGCGTGCCCAGGGCCGGGTGGTGCCAGAGACCTTCACCCACGGTTCCTCAGAGCAGCGCGTGCGCTGGTTCAAGCGGGGCCTGGAGTCCGGCCAGACCCAATCCTGCGACACGTTCGGAACATCGCAGCTGTGAGCGGCCTTGTGGGAGCGGGCAACTAGCTCGACATGCGATGGCGTGCCCGTGCCGGCCGATGCCGGCAGCTTCGCTGTGCATGGCGCTGCCCTCCAGCGTGGTGCCGGTCAGGGGCTAGCCGCTGCGCGGCCGCAACAGCTTTAGCCTAGCAGCGATACGCAGACACGGGATGGTTCCCCGATGCCATCGCTTTGGAGGCTCGGTATGGAGGCAAAGGCCGCGTTCTGCCGCCGCGCGGAGCCTCGCGCAGAGCACTCGCGTTTGCGCCCGGCCAGACATCTGCCGGCCGATCGCAAACTACCTCATTGCGGGGGAGGCCGGATCAGGCGAATTCCATGATCACGGCGTCGACGGCAAGGCTGTCGCCAGGCTTGGCCTTGACGGCCTTGACGATCCCATCGCGCTCGGCGCGCAGGATATTCTCCATTTTCATGGCCTCGACGACGCACAGGGCATCGCCCACCTTGATCTCCTGCCCCGGCCCCACATGAATTGCCTTGACCAGGCCCGGCATGGGGCAAAGCAGCAGTTTGGAGGTATCGGGCGCTGCCTTCTGCGGCATCAGTGCTGCGAGGTTGGCCTCCTCTGTGGTGTAGACGTAGGTGCGGGCGTTGAAACCCTCATGGGCTAGCGCGTAGCCGTTGAGGACGGGGCGAACCTGCACGCAGACCGGTTTGTCGTGCACCATGCCGGTCCAAACGGGCGCGCCGGGCCACCAATCCGATTGCAGCTTGAGGGTGTCGCGGCGCTGGCCGTCGCGGTCAAGGAACGTCACCTGGATGGGCGCGCCAAGGCTGCCTTCCACGAGCGCCTCCACCCGCTCGTTCCCGACCATGGCGATGCGGCGGCTGGCGAAGCGCACGGCGGGCCCACCCATCTGGTCGGTGATCTGGCGGCGGCGCGCGTTTCCCAGATGATCGATGGCGATGGCAACGGCGGCCAACAGCTGCAGCTCCTTGCCCTTTGGAACGCGCGGTTTGAAGCCGCCCTTGAACTCTTCGGCAATGAAGCCGGTCGAGAGCCGGCCTTCGCGCCAGCGCGGGTGCTGCATGACGGCGGACAGAAAGGGAATGTTGTGCTCTACGCCGTCGATCACGAAGGCGTCGAGCGCATGAGACTGCAGATCGATCGCGGCCTCGCGCGTTGCCGCATGCGTGACGAGCTTGGCGATCATCGGGTCGTAGTAGACGGAGATCTCGGCGCCTTCGAACACGCCGGTGTCGTTGCGGATGGTGCCGCCGAGCGCGGCGCCTTCCTGCGGCGGCCGGTAGCGGGTGAGACGGCCAATGGAGGGAAGGAAATTGCGGTTGGGATCCTCAGCATAGACGCGCGACTCGATGGCCCAGCCATTCAGCTTTACGTCTGCCTGCTTGATTTTGAGCTTCTCGCCGGCGGCTTGACGGATCATCTGCTCGACGAGGTCGATGCCGGTGACGAGCTCGGTGACGGGGTGCTCCACCTGCAGGCGGGTATTCATCTCCAAGAAGTAGAAGGATCGGTCTTGGCCGGCGACGAACTCCACGGTGCCGGCGCTGTCGTAGCCGACCGCCCTCGCAAGGGCCACCGCCTGCTCGCCCATCGCCTTGCGCGTCTTGGGGTCGAGCAGAGGCGATGGGGCCTCCTCAATGACCTTCTGGTTGCGGCGCTGAATGGAGCATTCCCGTTCGCCGAGGTAGATGATGTTGCCCAGCTTGTCGCCCAGCACCTGGATCTCGATGTGGCGCGGGTTTTCGATGAACTTTTCGATGAACACACGGTCATCGCCAAAGCTCGATCGGGCTTCTGAGCTGGCAAGTCCGAAGCCTTCCTCCGCCTCCTTGGGGCCATAGGCAATGCGCATGCCCTTCCCGCCACCGCCCGCAGACGCCTTGATCATGACGGGGTAGCCGACCTCGGCAGCGATCTCGACCGCGTGCTTGGCATCTCTGATCTCGCCCAGGTAGCCCGGAACGGTGGAAACTTTGGCTTTCGCCGCGGCCCTCTTGCTCTCGATTTTGTCACCCATGGCGGCTATGGCGCGCGCATTTGGGCCGATGAAGACGATCCCGGCCTTCTCGAGCGCGATCGGAAAGGCCGGGCGCTCCGATAAGAAACCATAGCCCGGATGCACGGCTTGGGCGCCCGTACTTCGGCAAGCATCGATGATCTTGTCGATCAGCAGGTAGGACTGGGCTGCCGGTGGCGGTCCGATGCCGATGGCTTCGTCTGCCATCTCCACGTGCAGGCCGTCCTTGTCAGCCTCGGAATAGACGGCAACCGTCTTGATGCCGAGCTTGTGCGCGCTCTTGATGATGCGGCACGCGATCTCGCCGCGGTTGGCGATGAGGATTTTCTTAAACATGCATGCCCCGGGGACAGGGGGTCCGACCCCCGTCTTGATGATAGGGAAAAACATCGGCCGCGGAAGGGGGAGGCCCACCTGTCGTGAGGGGCCAGCTCCCCGGAGCGCGACGGCCAACCTCGAGCCCGCGGCGAGCCGCCTCACACTGGGACTGGTCTTGCCGGACGTCGCTCATGGTGCGGCGGTCGTCATGGGGGGGAATGGCTGGGGACCATGGGGGTGTCCCGGGTTGAGATACCCCTGTTGATCCTCGCCATCGCCGCGGCCTAGGAGCCGTCCTCGGTCGGGTGCATCGAGCGGGCTCGGCAGGTCGAGCGTCGCAACCGGCTATTCGAGACGTCGAGGGAAGGAGGCTCACAGCCGACGGGTTGCGCGAAGCGCCAGCCGCATGGGTCCGGCATTGCGTGACAGGGGCGGTTCAGGCTGGCAGCACCATCTGCGTCTGCGTGACAACAGCACACAGCTTGCCGGCTTCCGACCGGATCATCGTCTGCCAGACTTGCGTAGTCTTGCCGCGGTGGAGCGGCGTGGATTGCGCACGCACGCGCGTGTTGACGGGTGCCGCACCCAGAAAGTTGGTCTTGGACTCAATTGTGGTCGTGCGCGTGCCGGGCGCCAGGTTCATCACGGTGCCGATGGCACCAAGGGTGTCGGCGAAAGCCATGAAGGCGCCTCCGTGCAGGACGTTGCCGACGGTGCATAGATCCGGCCGTACCAGCATGGTTGCGACCACCTTTTCCGGCGTCGTCTCCTCGAGCTCGACGCCCATCAGCCCGGGCAGCAGCGAGGCGAACATCTCTTGAATTTGTTCGGCAGTGGGCATGCTTTCCTCCGTTCACGCGATGCGCTTCACACCACCTCTTGGCGGCGGGAAGTCTGAGCGGGCTGCAGAAGTCCGGTGCATGGCCATAGTCATTTGGTCGAGCCGGTGCAAGAGAGGCATGCCTAAGCGGAAATGGCCCCGCTTCCGGGCACACCACCTCCGTCACACGCGAGGGGGCACCTTTGCGGCGGCGCTCGAACGCCGAGCGCGCTTTGATAGGCCTGCCCTTGAGCAGGGCCCACTTCAACATGAGAAACCCTAACGGGCTTAGCTCTTTGCGCTCGGGTTCCCTGGGGTCTGCAAGGCCTCACGCAGCGCCGTCGCGAGGCGCTGCGGCTTGCCCGAGGCAGAGATCAACACCACCATAACTTCGGCCGTAAAGAGATCGATGCCGTTGCGGCTGACGCGCTGGTCGAGCGTCAGGGTAGCGGCGGTGGTCTCTTTGGCGCGCGTGGTGACCTCCAGCACCTCATCGATACGGGCGGGCTTGAGATATTCGATAAGCATGCGGCGCACCACGAAGGCGGCGGGCTCGCGTCCACCCGAGCCCACGCTCAGGGCCTGGTGGTCATTACCCATGAGGCGAAGGAAGTCGGACCGGCCGCGCTCGCACCAGCGCAAGTAGGTGGCGTGATAGACGAGACCGGAGAAGTCCGTGTCCTCGAAATAGACACGGACGGGAAGCACGTGGCGACGCGCGCCTACTTCTTGGATTATGCGGCCAGCGAGATCGGGCCAGTGAACGGGTTCAGGCGGCGACATCGACCATCACGATCTCCGGCGGCACGCCGATGCGCACGGGCAGGATCGAGCAACCAAGCCCGCCGGATACGATGAGGTGCCGTCCATGTTCGATAATATGTCCGTAAGCGTAGCGGTTGCCATAGCGTGACGGGACCAATGGTGAATAGCCGAGCAAACGGATCTGGCCGCCGTGCGTGTGACCCGACAGGGTGAGCGCGACGCGAGCTGGCACATGGGGAAAAATGTCGGGCTCGTGCGCCAGCAGAATCACCGGCGCATCGTCGGTGATCTTGGCCAATGTCCCGTCGAGGTCGTGCACCCCGGCGAAGCTGCTCCAAGCCGTTTTGCGCCGGCCGTTGAAAAAGGCGAGCTGATCGCCAAGGCCGGCGAGCCAGAACGGGCGGTCGTTGTGGGAGAGCCGCACGACGTCGTTCTCATAGACGGGCACACCCTGGCGTTCGAGTGCGCGCCGGCCGACCACGGGACCTCGGCGCGCGCGCTGGGCGGCAAGGTCGTCCCACCAGTCGTGATTGCCGAGGATGGCGTGGACCCCCAGCGGCGCGGAGAGCTCGCCCATCGCTTGGGCCCACTCATCCGCCCCCACAGAGCGCGTCTTGAACCTATGGTTCGCCGCGAAGTCGCCAAGGAGCACGATCACATCGGGGTTCAAGGCGTTGGTTTGCGCGACGATGCCGCGGATGCGCTCGACGGGCATGGCCGGGCCGCCGGCGTGTACGTCGGCGATGACGGCGATGCTCAGGGCGAGGCCGCGCGGCCAGTGGGTGGGGGAAACACGGTAGCGTGTCACCTCCAACCGCCGCACGGGCTCGACCGCGAGGCCGTAGCCGGAGAGGCCCACAACGCCGGCGCTGGAGAGGCCGAGCGTCTGCAGGAACCGACGGCGGGAAATGCGTCTCACGTGCGAGTATCCTGGGATGGCAGCGTGCTCACCGTCCCCCGGGAACTTCGCCGGGTGTGGACGCAACGCCTCTGTGTGGCGGCAAAGCGTGGAAAAGTTGGGGCGTCGGCAAGGCAGTTGCGTGTGTCCGTCAGCCGGTCCCGGCCTGGCCATCCTCCGCCTCATCGGGGTGATCGTCGAAGAGGCCGATCTGCGGGGAGGCGGTGCGCGCCGGACCAGTGAGCCCCAGATGCTTGTAGGCGCGCAGCGTCAGCACGCGACCGCGCGGGGTGCGGCTGATAAAACCTTGCTGCAGCAGGAAGGGCTCGACGATCTCTTCCAATGCGTCCCGCGGTTCGGACAGGGCCGCCGAAATCGTCTCGATGCCCACGGGACCGCCGTCGTAGTTCTTGGCGATGCAGCTGAGATAGCGGTGGTCGAGCGCATCGAGGCCCTCGCCATCTACTTCGAGCTGGCGCAGCGCACGATCGGCAATCTCAGCGGTGACGAGTGCGGCCTCTTCCACCGCGGCAAAGTCGCGCACGCGACGCAACAAACGCCCGGCGATGCGCGGCGTGCCGCGCGAGCGGCGCGCGATCTCGATGGCTCCGTCGGGACTGATCGCCACCTTGAGCACGCGGGCCCCACGCGTGACGATCAATTCCAGTTCCGCGTGAGTGTAGAAATTGAGCCGTACCGGGATACCGAAGCGATCTCTCAGGGGCGTTGTGAGGAGGCCTGTGCGGGTGGTGGCACCGATCAGGGTGAAGCGCGAGAGCTCTATCTTGACGGAACGTGCCGCCGGTCCCTCGCCAATGATGAGGTCGAGCTGATAGTCCTCCATGGCCGGGTAGAGGATCTCTTCCACCGCAGGATTGAGCCGGTGGATTTCGTCGATGAAGAGGACGTCGCGGTCCTCCAGATTGGTCAGCAGCGCGGCAAGGTCACCCGCCTTGGCAATAACGGGGCCCGAGGTGGAGCGAAAGCCAACGCCGAGCTCGCGCGCCATGATCTGTGCCAGGGTGGTCTTGCCTAGTCCTGGCGGTCCGGCAAACAGCACATGATCGAGCGCTTCCTTGCGCGCTTTGGCGGCGGTGATGAACACCTTGAGATTGGAGCGCGCCTGCTCCTGGCCGACGAACTCGGCCAACAGCTGCGGCCGCAGGTTCGCTTCCGCGGCGTCGGCGTCGCGCTTGGCACCGGTGACGAAGCGGTTCGCATCGGTCATGATTTGTTCTCTCTGGGGCGGTTCGCGGGGGGAGTCAAGCGCCGGTGCGGCGCCTCTACGGGAAGGAGGCGACCAGCTTGGGAAACCTTGGCCGCGCAGGACCTCGCTGGATCGGTGCTCCGGGTGCAGCGCTTTTTGGCATTCGAGCCACGCGGGGTTTGGGCAAGGAGAACGTGATAGCGCCGCAAGCCTCATCAAACTGCCTTGCCGTCCCACCGTTCCTCGCATGACGCCCGCTGGGCTCCTGCCGGGAGGGGGCCTTGCCCGCAACGTTAATGGTGCATGAACTCGGCATTGCGCCGTTCAGGGGTCCAAGGGTGGAGTGGCGGGGCCCGGCGAGCGTGCTCATGGCCGGTTGGAAGGCGACCCGAGCCATGGAGCTAACCTATATGTTGACGAAGCTATCGCTTGCGGCGGGCCTCGGGCTAGCGGCGGCGAGCCCGTCGCTGCCGCGCCGCAGTCGCCGATCCCAGCGTGTCGCAGCCGATGCGACGCTTGGCGGCACGCGTGTGCGGTGCGATGGGGTTGGCGTACGCCGAGCTTCTTGCGCTGCCTGGGGCAGCATGGCTGCTGACAGGAGCCAAGTCTGTGGACCTCTCGCGATGCTTCGCATGGTGATTTACGGGTGTCGTAGAGCGAGGGGTCCGCCCCCCACATGGCCGAAGGTTTGGCGCCAAACCTCGCCAGTTTTTATTTCGACGAATTCTAAAGTGAATACGCGGACTTGACACAAGTTGTGCGCGTCGCGAAATGTCGACTCAACGCCTCAAGATGATGCCGGAGGCATGCTGGAGCGCGTTGCCGAGGTCGGGGCTTTGAACCCCAGCCATTGGAGACGGACATGGTCGATTTGGCGACGCATCGCGGCGTCTTCTGCGGGCCAGGGCAGCACCGGCACGTGCACCCGCGTTGCCACTTCGCCAGGGCCGTCTGATGCGCTTGCGCGACAGCCTCAACGGCACCACAGCGATGGGTGCCAGCAGCCCAATGGCGCCAGAGCGGCTGATCGGGCTAGGTTTCCGCTACTGGCTTAAGGGTTTGCGCACGGGCGACATCTCATGCTGGGAGAGAGCGTGGTGCGCTTACTGCAAGGCTCTGGGGGCGACCACGGCGAAAGGTGCCGTCACAGATCTCGCCTGCTGGGTGCGGGCCATCAACCGGCACGCCCAGCGCGATCTTGAGACTGCCGCCGTCGATTGCGACCGGTTCTGCCGCGACGAAGCGATCGCCATTGAGATGATCTCGGCGTGCCAGCACGAAGCCTGCCCCGCCATGCGCGCCTGCGCCTTCGCGCTGCTCGGCTGTTCGATGATCGAGGAGGTGGTGCGCGGAGCGGAGAGCTTCGCTGCGACGATGCGCGGGGCCGACCAGGTCCTGCCCCGATCGTATTCTTTTGGTGCATCGTGGCTGGCCATCGAGCCCGCCAGCATGCTGAAGCAGTGACCGCAACGGGACCCAGGCGTTCATGATCGTTTGTTCCTGCCTCATCATAACGGACGCGCAGATCGAGCAAGCCTTGCTTGAGATATTGCGGTCTCCCGACGCACCGCTGCCGACGCCCGGCGTGGTCTATCGCCACCTTGCCAAAAAGATGGTGTGTTGCGGCTGTTCGCCGCTGGCTGTCAGCACCATTTATCGAAAGATCGACGAGCTGGCGCAGAGGGGTGTGGTCTGCCCGTACGCTTGTGCCAATGCCCAGGGCCGGCTGCGCAAATGCGCCAGCGATACGCTCGCCGAGCGCCTCATCGAGCTCCATCCCCTCAAGCCGCGGCGTATCGAAAGTCCCGCCCCGACCCCGCAAGGGTCGGCCTTGGAGCCCGCGTGAGCTCATCGCCACTGGCTCAAAGCTCTCAAGAAGCGTAGGAACGCAGCCGCCCCGCGGCCAAGTGGCGCGGAAGCCTTGCGCGCGCTAGGTTCACGGGCAGATAGCAAAATTGCCGAGCAGGCTAGGGGAGAGGTGAGATGAAAGGCAAGAAAGAGGTCATCGACATCCTCAATGAGGGGCTGAAGCACGAGCTGGGCGCCGTTAACCAGTACTGGCTGCACTATCGCATGCTCGACAACTGGGGTTTTACCAAGCTTGCAAAGAAGGAGCGCAAAGAGTCCATCGAGGAGATGCAGCACGCCGACAAGCTGGTGGCGCGCATCATCTTTCTGGAAGGCCTGCCAAACCTGCAGTACATCGCGCCATTGATGATCGGCCAGAACCT
>JAMXLN010000013.1 GCA_024281145.1 Hyphomicrobiaceae bacterium
CGCAAGGGGTGACGAAAGCTCGGCAGGTCGATCGCCTCGTCCAGGAGTTCTACGCCCACCAAGCGGCATCCTTGCGGCAGCGTCATTTGCCCGGCGCTCGCCCAGTTGTAGTGCGGCAGGTGCTGGCTGCCCTTGGAGGTGTCGGCGCGCGCCTCGAGCGCCTGATAGTCGGCGCCAATGGTGAAAGTGAAGCTCGCACCGAAACCGTGCGCCGAGCGCATGAGGTTGCCGAGGTTCAGCGCCTTGGAGATGCGCTCAGCGCCAATGGCGAAATAACCGCGCGGGAGCGCCGGCAGGACTGGCTGGCCCATGGGTCTTGCCTCGTTCGCTGTGGGTGTAGGGCGAAAGCCGCGAACTGGGCAAGACGCCTTTACCTCGGATTTGCGCGCCACTACTCTTGTTGGCCCAGGCGGAAACGTCGGTGCAGGGATGACGAGGAAGGGATCATGCAGCTCGGCAAGGATATTGCGGCGGTCGTCACGGGCGGCGCATCCGGCCTTGGCGCCGCAACGGCCAAGGCGCTTGCGGCCAAGGGCGTGAGGGTCGCGATCTTGGACCTCAACGCGGAGCTGGGCAATAAGCTCGCCCGGGAGATCTCCGGCACCTTTGCTAAATGCGACGTCACCAGCGAAGCCAGTGTCGATGCGGCCCTCGCAACGGCGCGCAAAGCGCACGGCCAGGAGCGCATCCTCGTCAATTGTGCCGGCATCGGGATCGCCAAGCGGATCACCCGGCGCGTCAAGGAGACGAACGCCATTGAGCCGCACGACCTCGCCAGTTTTACGAAGGTCATCCAGGTCAACCTGATCGGCACGTTCTTGATGATGGCCAAGTGCGCCGTGGGTATGCAGGCAACATCGCCCATCAATCAGGACGGCGAACGCGGGGTTATGATCTGCACCTCTTCCGTCGCCGCCCAGGATGGACAGATCGGGCAGGTCGCCTACTCGGCCTCTAAGGGGGGCGTCGCGTCCATGACGCTGCCCGTGGCGCGCGACCTCTCCCGTGACGGCATCCGCGTCATGACGATCCTGCCGGGGCTCTTCCTTACACCGATGTTCGGTGGGCTGTCGCAGGAGGCGCAAAAGTCGCTTGCCGCCTCGGTGCCGTTCCCTGCGCGTCTTGGCGATCCGAGCGAGTATGCGGGCCTTGCCGTGTACATCTGCGAGAACCGGATGCTTAACGGCGAGTGCATCCGGCTCGACGGCGCCTTGCGCATGGCACCGCGCTAGGCGCAAGGCGATCAAGCCTGCCTTGACGGCAGCGCGGTTTGGACCGTCCTCGCACGTGCGGGCGCGGTCGGGCCGCTGCCTAAGTCCACCCGCCCTTGCCATCATCGCGTCATAGGCGCGCCCAATTGCCATGCGGGGTAATGCACGTGCCCGTTTGGCGAGACGTGACCGCGGGCTCATGTGTAAGCTAGCGTGTAAGCTGGCGTGCGATCTGCCTCGTGCAGGCTCAAGTGTGTCCATGGTTCCTGCGTTCGGACGTCCGAAGCTCTCGTTTGCCATCGGCTTAGCCGCCTACGCGGCGGGGATCGCCTTCCTCGTCGGGTTGGGCGCGCACGTTGCCTGGCAGGCGGCAGCGACGCTGCTTGACGGCGCGCCTGCGTGGAGCGGGGACGCGCAGAGGGCCCACCCTGGCGCGCGCGATCAACGCCTGCATTCGGCACCGGCAGTGACTGAGGGCTCGATGAGCACCTTGGCCGATCGGTGGGATGGCCGCTGGGGTGAGCCGCCGCAGACGGAGCGCTCCGCCGCGATTGCGTTCGCTGGCCGACATCGCAAGCCTTCTCGCGACGATGACGACGATGACGATGAGCCCTTTGCCGAGGGCGATGAGCGCCCGGCCACCTTTCGCACCGTGTGCGTGCGTCTGTGCGATGGGTACTTTTTTCCGATCAGCTTTGCTGTTGGTGCGGACCGCCTCGAGCACGACGCCCGCGTGTGCGAAGGCCGCTGCGGCACGCAAGGTCGCTTGTTCGTGCACCCAAATCCCGGCGGCTCTACCGACGATCTGCACGACCTCTCTGGCCGGCCCTACCGCCAGCTGCGTACGGCCTTTCTCTATCGCAAGGAATACATAGCAAGCTGCAGCTGTGAGCCCCAACCTTGGGAACAGGCGGCGCTCGACCGCCACCGCGCCTACGCTCTGGCCGCCGCCGCCGGCAAGGGCAGCCGCGAGGCGGCCAAGGAGTTGCAGACGCTGCAAGCGAAACTGAAGGAAGGCGCAAGGTCCGCGGCGACAGCAGGACCGCCCGCGCCAGCAGGTGATGTCTGGCAATCCGGGAGCGAGGCAGCCGCGCGAGCCGCAGAGATCGCCAGACGCGAAGACGGCCATTACATGGGACTGGGCGGCCAGGGCGGCAAAGGCGCGCCGACCGCCAAGGCTGAGTCTCCTTCGCCCAAATCCCGGCCGGACCAGGACTGGCAGCACAGCATCTTCGATCCGAGTGCTGGACGCTGAGCGGACATCGCCGCTTCGCGGGCGAACGCGATCGACGAACGCGCACGCCATCTCGACCTCGCGAGGGAGGCTTGCGCCACGCACCTCAATGGTGGGAGGCTGCCGGCAACGGGGATTGCGCCCCGCGACAGCGAGGGGGAAAGAGCGTGCCAGAGGCGGGGCAGGGGCGTCGCGGTGTGCTTCTGGCCCATGCAGGGGCACGCCCGGCGGCTGGCGGCAATGTCAGAAGCATCGCCGCCATGGTCGCGGCGACCGCACTCTTCACCTGCGGCGATGCCGCCATGAAGCTCGTCTCCGCCAACCTGCCGACCGGCGAGACAATATGCGTGCGCGGCTTCTCGAGCCTGGTCATCGTTACCGTCGCCGCGTTCTGGACCGGTGCAATCTATCGGCTCAAGGATGCGCTCGTGCGCGGCATGGGTTGGCGCTCCGTGGGCGACGTGGGCAGCGCGGTCTTTTTCCAGGCCGCCCTTGCACGCATGCCCTTTGCGGACTTGATGGGCATCCTGCAGATAACCCCGCTCAGTCTCACCGCCGCGTCGGCGCTGTTCCTCGGCGAGCGCGTGGGTTGGCGACGTTGGACGGCCGTGGCCGTCGGTTGTGCCGGGGCGGTGCTGGTCATCAAACCGGGCTCGAGCGCCTTCAATGCCTGGGCGCTCTTGGGTCTGGTGTCGGTGCTGAGCGGCACCCTGCGGGACGTCGCCACGCGGCGATTGGACGTGGCGCTTTCGCCCCTGCTCATCATGGCCCTATCACAGCTCGCCGTCGGATCGGCCGGCCTCAGCTGTTGGGCCTTCGAAACCTGGCACACCCCAACCTCGAGCGAGCTGTTGGCCCTGCTCTTTGCTTCAGTCTTCTCGCTCACGGGCCACCTGTGCGTGATCTCCTCGCTGCGCTCCGGCGAGGTGGCCGCCGTCGCTCCCTTCCGCTACGCCGGCATCGTTTGGGCCATTATGATCGGCTATGCCATCTGGCAACAATTGCCCGATGGCCTTTCTCTGGCCGGCATTCTCATCCTCGTTTCGGCGGGACTGTATACGTTCTACCGTGAGCAGCAGCTGCGGCGGTTGGCGCGGGCTCGTCCTGTGGCGGCAAGCCGATAGCGGCTCGGCCGAGCCCAGCGACGGCGAGGCCGCGACCGGGATCCCACGCGCAATACTCCGCTCTCCTCAGCGGGGCGTCAGGCGCAGGACGCGGCCGTCTGGCTCATCCGTAAGCAGCCACAGCGCGCCATGCGAGCGGCCACCGCCGCCAGGATCAACATGCGCATGCCGGAAAACTCCAGGCCCGGAAACTCCAGGCCCGGAAAAGTGCAGGCCCGGAAAATTCCAGGCCCGGAAAATTCCAGGCTAAGAGGGGCCGCCAGATTGGCAACGCCGAGCCCACGCCGATGACTGCGGTTTCGGCATCGCCCCAGAGGATCGCACGCAAGCTCTTTGGCCAGCTGTGGCGATTGTGTTACGCAAGCCACCCCCATATAAGGGCACATGTCAGCGGGCCTTCCCTTCCACAAGATGAACGGTCTCGGCAACGAGATCGTGATCGTCGATCTGCGCGGCAGCACCCGCCAGCTCGATCAAGGGGAGGTGCGGACCATTGCGGCTCGGCCGGCCTCCCGTTTCGACCAGATGATGGTGCTCTGCGATGCCAGGGATCCGAGCACGGAGGCCTACGTCCGCATTTACAACTGTGACGGTACGGAGGTCGAAGCGTGCGGAAACGGCATGCGCTGCGTCGGCTGGCTTGTGGCCAAGATCACCGGGCGGACGGGCCTGAAGTTCGAAACCAAAGCCGGCCTGCTCGATGTGAGTGTGGCGCGCATGGACCGCATCAGCGTGGACATGGGACGGCCCCGCTTTGCCTGGCGCGAGATCCCGCTGAGCGAGCCGGTTGACGACACGCGCACGATCGCACTGCAGATCGGGCCCAACGACCGGCCGATCCTCCATTCGCCTTCGGTGGTCAATGTCGGCAATCCGCATGCCATCTTCTGGGTGGATGATGTCCACGCCTACGACCTTGGCCACCTCGGTCCGCTGTTGGAGAACCATCCGATCTTTCCCGAGCGCGCCAACATTTCGCTTGCACAGGTCGTCACGCGGCACGCCATCACGGTGCGCACCTGGGAGCGTGGGGCGGGCCTGACCAAGGCCTGCGGTAGCGCCGCCTGCGCGACAGCGGTAGCAGCCGCACGCAAGGGTTTCACCGAAGCGCGCGTGACGGTGAAGCTGCCCGGCGGGCCGCTCGAGATCGAGTGGGCGGCGGACGGCCGCATACGGATGAGCGGCCCGGTCGAGGAGGAGCACACGGGCGTGCTCGAGGCTCGCGACGGCGTGACGGCCACATGAGCCATGCCCCCGGTCAGCCATCCGCCCGAGCGCGTGTCCGCGTCGTCACGTTGGGGTGTCGGCTCAATGCCTCCGAATCGGAGGTCATTCAGCGCTACGCCACCGCCGCGGGGCTATGCGAGACCGTGATCGTCAACACCTGCGCGGTCACCGCCGAGGCGGTGCGCCAGTCCGGCCAGGCCATCCGCAAGCTCAAGCGCGAGAACCCGGCCGCGCGTCTCGTCGTCACGGGCTGCGCAGCCCAGATCGAACCGCAGCGCTTTGCCGACATGCCAGAGGTTGATCGCGTCATCGGCAACCGCGAAAAGATGGACGCCCAGACCTATCGAGGCTTCGAG
>JAMXLN010000014.1 GCA_024281145.1 Hyphomicrobiaceae bacterium
GGCAAGGAGGATTGGGATTCCGAATTCGGCCGCTTTCCCCGCCTCTTCCGTGCCGCCGAAACCATCCCCGGCCTTACCTGGCCCACGGTCACCTTCAAGGACCACATCACGCTTTATTTCGGCAAGCGGCGGGTCGATCTCATGCACATCGGGCGCGCCCACACGGCGGGCGATATCATTGCCCACGTGCCGGATGCCAATGTGGTCTTCTCCGGTGACATCGTCGAGTACAAGTCGGCTTGCTATTGCGGAGACGCACACTTCACGGACTGGCCGGCGACGCTCGATCGCCTCGGCGCGTTCAAGGCGGAAGCCTTGGTGCCCGGCCGCGGTGATGCGCTCGTTGGCATCGACACGGTCGCCGAAGGCCTCGCGCTCACTCGCGATTTCCTGCGCGACACCTACGAGCCGGTGTGCCGCGCCGTCGCCGGCGGCGCGCCGCTGAAGGCGTGCTTCGACGCGGCCACCGCGGCCATGCGCCCGAAATACGGCAGCTGGCCGATCTTCGAACACTGCCAGCCCTTCAACATTGCGCGCGCCTATGATGAGGCTCAGGGCATCGACACCCCGCGCGTGTGGACGGCCGAGCGTGACCGCGCCATGTGGGCTGCGCTGCAGGGCTGAGCCGTGCCCATGCGGATCGCGCGCCCGGGTGGGGTGGCCACGCTGCTCCTTGCGCGCCTGCCGTTCTTCTACGGATGGATCATCCTCGCCTGCGCGTGCTGCGCCGGGTTCGCGCGTCAGGGCCCGGCGGTCGCCACCCTATCCATCTTCGTTGAGCCGATGATCAGCAGCTTCGGCTGGTCGCGCACCGCAGTATCAGGCGCAGTGTCGCTCGGCGGCATCATGGCTGCTGCGGTCTCGCCGCTGATCGGCCCCGTCCTCGACCGGCAGGGCGCGCGCGTGATGCTTTGCGCCGCCGTCCTCCTGACGGGTGTCTTCACCATGCTGCTGTCGCTCACGCAGTCGCTCCTCGCGTTTTACGTCTTCTTCTGCATCGGCCGCATGAACTTCGCCGGTCCTTTCGACATCGGCATCTACGGCGCTCTCAACAGCTGGTTCGTCCACCGCCGTGCGCTCGCCACCTCCATTGCCAACCTCGCCCAAATGGCCGGCCTCGTGGTCCTTCCGCTGATCGCCCATTGGGCCATCGAGCGCGACGGCTGGCGCGCGGGCTGGCTGGCGGTGGGCGCCTGTGTGTTGCTGGTCGGCTTCGTGCCGGCCTGGCTCTTCCTGGTGCGGCGGCCCGAGGACGTCGGGCTGACGCCCGACGGGCGCCCAGCGCATCCCGCTCCTCTTGATGCGCCCACGCCCACCGCTTCCGACCCTCGCGGGCAAGGGATGCCGGCCATCCGGCTTGAGCCGGCCGAGCCGGCGTTTTCGCGCAGGCAGGCGCTGCGCACCCCCACCTTCTGGCTGTTGTCGCTCTACACGGCAGCGGTCTACCCCGTGCAGGCGGGGGTTAGCCTGCACCAGGCGCCGCACCTCATCGAGCGCGGACTGAGCCCCACCGTCGCCGCCACCATCGTGAGCGCGTTCTCGCTCGCGTCGGCGCTGGCGGTCCTCGCCTTTGCGCTGTTCGCCCGCCGGATCGGCATCCGGACGAGCCTCGGGTTGGCCGGTGCCTGCCTAGCCCTCAGCGCGGTTCTCATGCTCGCCATCACCACGCCGATTGAGGGATTTATTGCTGCCTGCTGCTTCGGTGCCGGCATTGGCGGCGTGCTCACCGTGCTGCCGCTCGCGTGGGCCGACTACTTCGGCCGCGCGAGCTTCGGCGCCATCCGCGGCGCCGCGCTCACCGTGCAGGTGACCGCGCAAGCCGCGGGGCCGTTGCTGTCGGGGCTTCTGCGCGACGCCTATGGCACCTATGTCGCCTCGCTCACGTGCTTTGCTGGCCTCTCGCTCCTGAGCGTGCTGGCGGCGCTCCTGGTGCATCCACCCCGCCCACCGCCCAGGGCCTTCCCCAGTAGGACCCCATCATCGCCGGCCTAGCACTGCCGCGCGGATACAGGGACACCGCGCGGCTTTATCGCTAGCATCCCCTTCATGACCGATCCCCGCCAGCTCGCGTTCGCGCACCGCCGGTCGGCCGACCAAGATCGGCTGCAGCCAGCGCATCATCCGGTGGTGATCGTCGGCGCAGGGCCAGTTGGCCTGGCTGCTGCGCTCGGGTTCGCCGCCCGCGGCCAGGCGAGCACCGTCATCGACCGGAAGGCAAGCCTCTCGGATGGCAACCGCGCCATCTGCTGGTCGAAGCGGACGCTTGAGATCATGGACCGGCTGGGTGCCGCCGAGGCGCTGCTCGACAAGGGCGTCACGTGGCGTACCGGCAAGGTATTCCTCGACGACCGGCTCATTTACACGTTCGATCTGTTGCCCGAGGCCGGCCACCGCATGCCGGCCTTCGTCAATCTGCAGCAGTTCTTGTTCGAGCATTACGCCATCGAGGCGGCCAAACGCACGGGCCTCGTCGATTTGCGTTGGCAGGAGGACGTAACGGGGATCGAGCCAACGACGGACGGCGCACTCCTCAGCATCACCACGCCCGTTGGCTCCTACCGCATCTTGGCCGACTGGGTGATCGCCGCGGACGGCGCCCGCTCGACGCTACGACGTCTGATGGGACTGGGCTTTGAGGGCCGCGTGTTCGCCGACCAGTTTCTCATCTGCGATATCCACATCAAGATGGATCGCCCGGTTGAGCGCTGGTTCTGGTTCGACCCTCCCTTCAACCGTGGCCGCTCCGCTCTGTTGCACCGACAGGCCGGCGATGTGTGGCGCCTTGACTTTCAGGTGGGGTCGGAGGCCGACCGGGACGCGGAGGTGAAGCCCGAGAACGTCGCCAAACGCGTGCGAGCCATGCTGGGCGAGGACATCGATTTCACCTTTGAATGGATCAGCCTCTATCGCTTCCAATCGCGGCGTCTCAAGCGCTTTCGCCACGGCCGCGTGCTGTTTGCAGGCGACGCGGCGCACCAGATGTCGCCGTTCGGCGCGCGCGGCGGCAACAGCGGAGTGCAAGACGCTGACAACCTCGTCTGGAAGCTCGACCTCGTGCTGCGCGACCAGGCGCCCGAGCGTCTGCTCGACAGCTACGATGCGGAACGCATTCCAGCCGCCGATGAGAACCTGCTCAACACCACCCGCTCGACCGATTTCATAGCGCCCAAGAGCATGGCCAGCCGCATCCTGCGCGACGGCGTGCTGGCGCTCGCCGCCAGCGAGCCGTTCGCGCGGCGGCTCGTCAATTCCGGCCGCCTTTCGGTCGCCGCCACTTACGATGGATCCCCACTCAACACTCCGGATGGCTTCACGGCCGGGGACTGTCCCACAACGCGTCCCGGGGCGGCGGCCCTCGACGCGCCGCTGAGCGACGGCTGGCTCCTTGCCGCTCTCGACCGCGGCTTCACCAGCGCATGGTTCTGCGCTGAGGGCATAAGCGCCGATGCGCTCGCGCGCATGGAGGCGGCGTCTGCCCGGACCACACTGCCGGTCAAGCCCTTGATCGTGTCCGATGCAACGGCCTGCACCCGCTACGGCGCTGCCAGCACACCCGCCTGCTTTCTGTTCCGGCCGGACGGTTACATCGCCGCCCGTTGGCGGTCCATCCCGCCCGACGCGATCGCGGCCGCACTCGCCCGTGCGACCGGCCGATGAGCGGCGGGCGTCCAGACGGCAAAGGACCCTCAACGACAAGCGCTGTGACCGCCATCGACCAAACCCTCCTTCCACGGATAGGCGCAGCAATCCAAGACGAGGCATGTGCATGCCCCTGATGAAGCAAGCTCACGTCGACGACCCCGATGGCCTCTACGCGGCCATTCTGGAGGCCCACACCGACCTCTCCGAGAATGAAAGCGCCGCCCTCAACGCCCGTCTTGTCCTACTCCTTGCCAACCACATCGGCAGCGCAGACGTCGTGCGCGAAGCCCTGACCACGGCCCGCAAGTCGCTGGGCAAGTGATCAAGGGACTGCGCAAGTCTCCGGGGCAAATCTCTGGACAAGACTCTGGGTAAGTCTCTGGGCAAGTGACCGGCGGATGCCCTGGCTCCAGCATTTCAGGCGGGCGACTTTGGCCCGCGAGAGGACCACGACCTCGGCCTCGGGGGCCGCGCCGACCTCGGCGCGCCTACCGCACCATCCCACCCGCCTTGCGCCACGCGTCGAGGCCGCCATGAATGTGGCAGGCACTGGCGATCCCCGCGTCCTGCGCCGCCTGCACCGCCATTGCCGAGCGCTCGCCAAAGGCGCAATAAAACACGATGCGTTTGTTGGTTGCCGCTGCCAGCTCATGCAGCATGCCGCCGGGGCTGATGTTCTCCTGCAGGTCGCAATAGGGCGCGTGCAGCGATGCGGGGATCATTCCGTACTTTTCGCGTTCGGACCGCTCGCGCAGATCGATCAGTGCCACCTCGGGCTTGCCGACCCACCCCATGGCCTGCTGCGGCGCGACGGCCCAGCCCTTGCGGAAAATCTCGTCTTGGGCGAGACCCTGGCGCATGTTGGCGGGCACCGCCACGTCCATCATTTTCGGGTTGGGCAGGTTGAGCTTGCTCATCAGCGCCACGTACTCGTCGACCGAGCGCACCTGCAGGCGCGGATTGCAGCGCTTCTCCTCACCGATCGTGGAGACCGTGTCGCCCTTGTAGTCGTGGGCAGGGTAGACCAGCGTATCCTCCGGCAGCT
>JAMXLN010000015.1 GCA_024281145.1 Hyphomicrobiaceae bacterium
TAAGATTGGTTGTTGAGCAGGCCTTCCGCGAAGGCATACATCTTGGCGGGCGGATCCGGGTTGAGCGCCTTGGCCGCCTCGTTGTTGGTCGAGGCGCAGCCAGCCAGGATAGCGCCGACGAGCGCGCACACGACGGCCCCATGCGACCTTCTCGTCGCACTCGCAGCGCGCGCGATCGCTTGGAATGCCATGCGCCTCAAGTCCCCGTTTTAGGCCAGCCTAGCTGCTCGTGCCCCAAATCCCGCCCGAAAAGCCGCCTCCAATCCCACCTAGAGCCCTACCATATAAGCCCCAACGCACCAAACAGGATGCCGCAGAAGCGGCTTAAGCCTCACCCCAGACTTTGGCGCAAATGAGGGAGCTCTTCGTAGGGTCCGGGAAAATCGATCGTCTGTTGCCGAGGCGCCCTAGTTCCGATCGGCTCCTTCCGCTTGGCGCGCCCAGCCTGGGGCGACTCGAGATAGTTCTGGGGCCAGCTCTGGGCGAGTTTCTGCCCGCTCCGCTTAGGTGCGATCGGCGGCATAATTGACGGCAGCGGTCCCGACCGAGACGTCGACCGGAACGGCCTCGCGCACCCAAGGCGCCCGAACCATCGTCCACGCATCCGCGTCCGCGAGCAGCGTTTGCACGACGCGCGCATTGAGCCGGTGGCCGCCGCGAACCGAGCGATAGGAGCCCAGCATGGGACCTCCTGCCAACGCGAGGTCGCCCATGGCATCGAGCACCTTGTGGCGCACGAACTCCTGTGGGTAGCGCAGGCCTTCCGCGTTCATGATGCGGTCGTCGGCGAGCGCGATGGTGTTGTTGAGGGAGGCGCCGAGCGCCAATCCCGCCTTCCACAGGCTTTCCACGTCGCGCATGAAGCCAAACGTGCGCGCGCGCGCAATCTCGTTGCGGAATTGGCCGGCATTCATCTCGAGCGCCAAGCGCTGGCGCCCGATCAGTGGAGTTGGAAAGTCGATCTCGACGTCCAGGTGGAAGCCCGAATGCGGGGTGAGCTCGCCCCAGCAGTCACCGTCTTGCACCCGGATGGGCTTCAGCACCTTGATGAACTTGCGCGGCTGGGAAAGTTCGCGAATGCCAACGTCATCGATTGCTTCCACGAAGGCCGCCGCGCTGCCGTCCATAATCGGCACCTCGCGCGCGTCGATCTCCACATAGCAATTGTCGACGGAGAGCCCTCGCAAGGCAGCCAGCAGGTGTTCCACGGTGCCCACGGTGACGCCTGAGTCATCACCCAACACCGTGCACAGCGTCAGGTTCTTGACGTAACGAACATCGGCAGGGATTTCGGCGATGATGCGGCCACGCTTGCTCACAAGAAAGCGGTAGCCGGTGTCAACCTCCGCGGGATGCAGCACCATCGAAACTGGTGCGCCGCTGTGAACTCCCGTGCCGGACAACTCGATCTCGCGGCCAATCGTCGTCTGGCGCGATCCGATAAATCGCTTCGACATTGTGCGATGTCCCTCGGTCCCCTCGTCGGCGCAGACCACCCGGGCTTACCGGATGCTCTGGCCCCCGTCCGTCACCCCTCCACGATCGCCCCCCCGAACGCTTGGACCCACCCGTTATTTGGTCCATCGGGCTGATTCGCTTGGGTTTATGAATCAAACGATAGGTGCTGTGCGCACTGGGGACAAATCACGGTTTCTTACACTGTGTTACCGGGCAGCCGCACGAGACTGTTGATATGCTTGAGCTGCTAACGCTTGCCCCGACCAAAAAACACCGGAAGATCAACTTCTTCTCGACTGTCAAGAGCAGTATTTGTACTGCTTGAATGCTTCGGCAATTGGCCCTCGTCGCTGGGCTGCCGCCGGCCCAGCGCCCGTCCCGTCAAGCGGCGCAAGAGGCTCCCCTTGCTCGCCGGTGATTCGGTTTGACGTTGATACACGAACGGCGCCTCCGCCGCCACTGGCCGAGCGCCGGACTTGGCCCAATACTCGCGCTGGGCATGGGGGGGAAAGTCTTCCACGCTCGGCATCGGCCGCTTGGGCCGCTCCGGCGCGGGCGCGCCCGTCTCGGCGCTCCTGGCGCTGTTCTCAGGACCTCGCGCGTGCCCAAGCGGCGAGAGCTGGGGCGGGCGCTCGGTGATGTAGACGTTCCCCGGGCGAAAACCCTCTGCAGCGGCCGCATCGCCCGGGGGTGGGCCCGCAGGCGGGCTAAGGCCCAGTCCATGGCCATCGTCCATGGCCTCGCTGAGGCGCAGGCGATAGTCGTTGGAGGGTGGCAGTGCGGGGGGCGCGGAGGCCGCGCCCGGGCGCGGCCCCAAAACCTTCTCACGGACAGGGCGCGATTGCGGTTGGGCCTGGCCCATGCCGGAGGCCACGATCGAGACGCGCACCTTGTCGCCCAACGCTTCATCGAAGGTCGCTCCGACGATGATGTTGGCGTCCGGATCGACCTCTTGGCGCACCCGATTGGCCGCCTCGTCCACCTCCCACAGTGTCAGGTCGGGGCCGCCGGTGATGGACAGGAGCAGGCTCTTGGCGCCCTTGAGCGAGGTATCGTCCAAGAGCGGGTTCACGATCGCCTCTTCGGAGGCGACAATGGCACGCTGTTCGCCCGAGGCTTCCCCGGTGCCCATCATGGCGGTGCCCATGCCGCCCAGGACCGTCTTGACGTCGGCAAGATCGAGGTTGATGAGGCCCTCCTTGACGATCAGGTCGACGATGCAGGCGATGCCCGAATAGAGCACCTGGTCGGCGAGCACGAAGGCTTCCGCGAACGTCGTGCGGTCGGTGGCGACGCGGAATAGGTTCTGGTTGGGAATGACGAGCAACGTATCGACGTGGCTCCTGAGCTCGGCGATGCCCGCTTCGGCCACGCGCATGCGGCGCGAGCCCTCAAACTGAAAGGGCTTCGTCACCACCGCCACCGTGAGCATGCCGAATTCCTTGGCAATGCGGGCGATCACGGCGGCCGCGCCGGTGCCGGTGCCGCCACCCATGCCGGCCGCGATGAAGACCACGTGACAGCCGGCGACGGCATTGCGAATCTCCTCGATCGCCTCTTCCGCGGCGGCCTCACCGATTTCCGGCTTGGAGCCGGCACCGAGGCCCTCCGTGAGGCTGGATCCGAGCTGGATCTTCCTCTCCGCACTCGAGGCTTCCAGCGCCTGGGCGTCTGTGTTGGCGACCATGAATTGCGCGCCCGTGAGCCCGGCGGCGATCATGTTGTTGATGGCGTTCCCGCCGGCGCCACCAACGCCGATGACGGCTATGCGCGGTCTCATGTTCCTTGCGCCCTTCAAAAGCTCTCGCGGAGCCATTGTCCCATACGCCGCAGATAACCCGTTGTCCGTGGTCCGTGCCGTTCCCAGTGCGTGCCCGCGCTCGGATCGAGTGCGACCTGCACGAGGCCGGCAGGAGTGGAGAAGGCCGCATTGGCGAAGGACGCCAGCACGCCGTCCACCGGCTCGATCTGCGCTACGCGTACGGGCCGCGCGAACAGATCCGCCGCCAACTCGACCAATCCCGCCTGCTGGCTCGCTCCGCCCGTCAGGACGACACGTTTGGCATAGCCTGCCGCCTGCGAGCGCTCGAGCCGGCTCGCAACTTCGCCAAACAAACGCAACATCCGATCGCGAACGATGGCGCGCACCTCGCCCTTGGTCGTCCGCGACGCGGTCTGTGTCTCTTCGTCGGCCAGCGCGTAGGCGATGCTCTCCTGGTCGTCGCCCACCCCGCCTGCCAACGACACATGATGCATTTTGATTCGTTCAGCTTCGTAAACAGGAGCCGACAAGGCCTGCGCCAGGTCAAAGGTCGCGTGCTGGCCCCCGATCGGCACCACCTCGCAGGACAACAGATGTCCTTGCGCGAAGGCGGCAAGCGAGGTTGTGCCTGCACCAATGTCGAGACAGAGCACGCCCCGCTGACGCTCCTCGCCTGTGGTGGCGGCAAGTGCGCTGGCATAGGGCGCCGGCACCAGACCGGCCGCGGAAAGGTAGGCACGCTCCACGACATGCATCATGTTGCGCAGCGGTGCATCGTCCGCCGTCACCGCATGCAGATCGGCAGCCAGCTTGCTGCCGGCGAGCCCGAGCGGGTGGCCGATGCCCGCGGTGCCATCGAGCCGATAGGAAATGCAATTCAAGTGCAGCAGCGTGCGCCCCTCGCGTTCGGCGTGCCGGTGCGCCGCCGCCATCAACCGCTCGATGTCTGCCGCCTCGACCACACGTCCCTCAACATTCGTTTCGGCCGTGAACGTTGCCGATCGCAGCCGCCCGCAGGCCACTGCCAACAGCACGCTCTCCACCGCCGTTTGCGCACCCCGCTCGGCTTGCGCCACCGCCTCCCGTACCGCCTGCTCCGCCTCAGGAGGTGCAAACACCGTACCGCTCTTGACGCCGCGCGAGGGGCAAACCCCAACACCCAGAACCCGCACCGCAACTTCCTTGAGGCCCACTGCCGCACGCCACTGCGGCACCGCCACGATCACGCAAGCGACCTTGCTGGTGCCGATGTCCAAGAGGCCGATGACATCGTCCGAACGCCTGCTCGATGCCAAGCTTCCGCGCACGCGACCCACTCCAGCTCTGTTCAAGGACCGCCGGCCACTTTGCGGCCTGCCAACTCCACGGTGGCTGCGCTCCCCTCCGGCGCACGGACCAGCGTGCGCTCTTTGACCCTGACATCGATCTCGACCGCGCCGGGGCCACGAGCCTCCGCGACGCGCAGCCAGCGAGCCATCGCTTCTGCTTGCCCATGTGCCGGCAGCTGCACGCTGCCGCCATCGGCGAGCCGGAGCACCCATCGGCGTTGCCCGACGCGTTCGGCGCTTTGCACGCGGGCCATCAACGCAGGATGCTCGGCAAGCAGGGCCTGCAGATCGGCCGCCTTGGCGGCAGCGCCTTCGCCGGCCACGCGCGGCAGCGACGGCATGGCATCGGGCGGAACGGCGGCAAGGACGCGGCCGGACGGGTCGATGAGAAAGGAGCGTCCGTTGCGACGCCAAACGGCGGAGGGCGAGCGCTCGAAGACGCGAACCTCGAGGCGATCGGGAAGCACGCGCTCGATGTTTGCCCGCTCCACCCAGGGCAGGCGCTCGATGCGATCCTGGGCGGCACGCGTATCGAAGGTTAACATCGTGTGCGCGCTCTCAAGACCGATGGCATCGAAGATATCGCTGTCGACCGTGTAGCGGTGCCCGGTCACCGACACTTGGGTGAGACCGAAACCCGCCAACTCGATGAGCCGCTCGATTTCGGCCAGGGCCGGTGCCGGCGAGTTGAGCGGCCGCGCCACGCCGGCAAATGCCAAGGGGGCAACGATGCCGAGCGCGATCAAGGCCGGCGCCCGCGCCCGCCATGCGCGGCGACGACCGCGACGCGGACGGGGTGCGTGGGGGCGGCGGAGGTGGGCCTCTTTCAGGACCGGCTGGGGCGCTGGCGATGGGCTCGCCCGCCTCTCAAATTCAGCCCCGGTCCCTACCTGTCGCAACTGGCCTCCTCGACCATCCAGCCCACCAGCTCGGTAAATGTCATTCCCGCATGCGCCGCGAGCTCCGGAACGAGCGAGGTTGCGGTCATGCCCGGCTGCGTATTGACTTCCAGGCACACGAGCTCGCCCGCGCTGTCGTCGTAACGGAAATCCGCGCGGGAAACGCCGCGGCAGCCCAAGGCTTTATGGGCCGTCAACGTTAACTTCTGCACCAATTCGTAAACATTTGGTGAAAGGCGGGCAGGCAGGATGTGAACCGAGCCGCCGTCGGCATATTTGGCCTCATAGTTGTAGAAGCGCAGGGTCGCATCGGGCACGATCTCGGTGACGCCGAGCGCGCGATCGCCCATCACCGCGCAGGTCAATTCCTTGCCGGCGACGTAGCGCTCGGCCAGCAACCAATCCCCGAAGGCCCAACCAGGATCGGTGAGCTCCTGGGGAGGATGGGCGTGGTCCTCGCGAACGATGTAGACGCCAACGCTGGAGCCTTCGGCGACCGGTTTGAGGACGTAGGGCCGCGGCAGCACGTGATCCCTCGCTGCCTCCGATCGGCGCACGACCTTGCCGTCGGCGACGGGAATACCCGCCGCGTGCATGACGCGCTTGGCACGCTCCTTGTGCATGGCCAGCGCCGAGGCGAGCACGCCAGAGTGGGTGTAGGGGATGCGCATCAGCTCAAGCAGGCCCTGCACGCAGCCGTCCTCACCCCAGCGACCGTGCAGGGCGTTGAAGCAGACCTCGGGTTTCACCTCGGCCAGGCGCTGGCCAAGGTCGCGCCCGGCATCGACGCGCGTGACCCGATAGCCGAGGCTCTCGAGCGCCTCAGCGCAGGCGGCGCCCGAATCGAGGCTCACCTTGCGCTCGGCGGAGAGGCCACCGAGAAGGACGGCGACATGGCTCAATCGACGCGCAGCCAAGACCGGATCATCCCTGTACCAGAGCCTCCAGCAATGCTTCACCCGTGGCGTGACCAGGCTGCGGCAACCCCAAGCGGATGATCTCCCACTCAAGGGTTATGCCAAACGCCTCGCGCACGCGCTGACGCACGGTCTCACCGAGACGCTCGATGTCCTCGCCGGTGGCGCTGCCCTCGTTGATCAGAAAATTGCAGTGCATCTGTGAAACTTTGGCGCCGCCCACGCTGAGACCCCGGCAGCCCGCCTGATCGATCAGCCGCCAGGCGCTGGAGCCCGGCGGATTCTTGAATGTGGAGCCCCCGGTGCGGTCGCGGATCGGTTGATGTGCCTCGCGATACTCGGCAACCTCTTCCATCTCCTTCAGGATCTGAGCGGGCTCGCCGGGGCTGCCCTGGAACAGCGCCGTGGTAAAAATCCACTCGGCCGGCACGCCGCAGTGTCGGTAGGTGAGCTCCATGGCATCCAGCGGCAGCACATGCACGTTGCCGGCGCGGTCGACGGCGCGGGCCTCAACCAACACGTCTTTGGTTTCCCGGCCATGCGCGCCAGCGTTCATGCGCAGCGCGCCGCCGATCGAGCCGGGCACGCCGCGGTAGAACGCCAGGCCCGCGATGCCTGCATCGGCCGCGGCGCGGGAGAGCTTGGCATCGGGGACCACGGCTCCAGCCCGCAGCCGATGCCCCGGCTCGACCCCGATCTGCGCGAACCCTCGGCCGAGGCGAATGACCACCCCGGGCACCCCGCCATCGCGCACCAACAGATTGGAGCCGAGCCCAATGATGACCACCGGAACAGCGACCGGCAGCCGGGCAAGGAAGTAGGCTAGATCGGCCTCGTCCGACGGCGTGAACAACAGTTGCGCGGGCCCGCCGACGCGAAACCAAGTGATGTCTGCCAGCGGCGCGTTCGCAATCAGCCGTCCCCGCACCTGGGGCATGCGTTGGGCGATCTCGGGCCGCAGATCGGGAAAGCTCATGCTGCGCCTCCGGCGCGCCTGGGCTCGCCGGCAAGCCATTGGGGCAACGCATGCGCCCATTCGGTGCTGTTTCCGGCCCCAAAGCAGATGACGCTATCGCCGGCGACCGCGAAGCTCTTGAGCGCGGCGGCGATCTCGCGTTCGCTCGCGACCGTGGTGACGGCGCCGTGGCCGGCCTTGCGGATCGCCCCGGCCAGCGCGGTGTGATTAACCCCGTCGATGGCTGGCTCGCCGGCAGAATAGAGCGGCGTAACGATGACGCTGTCGGCATCCTTGAAGCAGCCGGCGAACTCCTCGAAGAGATCGCGCACACGCGTGTAGCGGTGCGGCTCCACGACGGCAATGACGCGGCCGCCGACCGCGGCTCGGGCCGCCTTCAGCACGGCAGCAATCTCGACGGGATGATGTCCGTAGTCGTCGTAAATCGCCACCCCGTTCCAGGTGCCGGTGAGCTGGAACCGGCGTCGCACGCCGGAAAAGCCGGCAATGGCCTGTCGGATAACATCATCGCCGATCTCGGCTTCGGTCGCCACGGCAATGGCCGCCAGCGCATTGAGGGCATTGTGCTGACCGGGGATCGGGATGCTCCAGCCAGCTAGGGAGCGTGCCCCGCCCCGCACGCGGCCGCCAAGCTGCGCATCAAACGAAGTGAGGGGACCTTCGACCCGCACCGACTTCAAGACCAGATCGGCCTTGGGCGAGGTCCCGTAGGTCAAGAGCCGGCGGCCGTCACGGCGCAGCTCCAGGCGGTCGACCATTGCCGCGGTCACGGCATGGTCCAGGCAGGTGACGGCCAAACCGTAGAAGGGGATGTTGCGAAAGAAGGTTTCGAACTCACGATGCATGTTCTCGACCGTCTTGAAGTAATCGAGATGCTCCGGGTCGATGTTGGTGACGACGCCGATCTGGGTCGGCATCTTAATGAACGTGCCGTCGGATTCATCCGCCTCCACGATCATCCACTTGCTGTCGCCGAGGCGAGCGTTGGAGCTCCATTCGTTGATGATGCCCCCGGTGATGACGGTGGGATCGAGGCCGGCGACGTTGAAAATGTGGGCGATCAGCGAGGTTGTGGTGGTTTTGCCGTGGCTGCCGGTGACGGACACGGTCGCATAAAGCCGCATGAGCTCGGCCAGCATCTCGGCGCGGCGGATGATGGGCAGCCCACGCTTGCGCGCCGCCTCCAGCTCAGGGTTGCCGGCCTTCACCGCGGTCGACATGACGATGAACTTGGCACCCACCAGGTTGATGGCATCGTGGCCGACGAAAACGCGGATGCCCTTGGCGCGCAAGCGCCGCACGTTGGCGCTGTCCTTCTGGTCGCTACCCTGCACCGTGTAGCCCTTGGCGTGCAGGATCTCGGCGATGGCGCTCATGCCGATGCCGCCGATGCCCAGAATATGCACAGGCCCCATCTCGCCAGGCATCTGCATCGATTGTGGTTCCCTCAGGTCCTTCGGCCAGCGTTTGCCCGGAGATTTACGCGCTTTTTTGCCCGCTGCCTATCAGCTCCTCGACCAGGTCGGCGAGCCGCACCACGGCGTCGGGTCGGCCTTGGCGCTTGGCTGCTGCCGCCGCCTGCGCCAGCATGTCGGGCGCCGCGAGCAAGCGGGAGATGGCGCTGGCAAGGCGCTCGGGCGTTAGCTCCTTTTGCTCGATGCACCAGGCCGCACCCAACTCGGCAAGGCGGGTTGCGTTGTTGAGCTGGTCGTCGTCGATGGCTTGCGGCAGCGGCACGAGGATGGCGGGGCGGCCCATGACCGTGAGCTCAGCCACGGTGGAAGCGCCCGCGCGTCCGATCACAAGGTGCGCCTTAGCCATCTCCTCGGGCAGGTTGGCGAAGAATGTGGCAAGATGAGCGCGCACGCCGGCCTCCTGGTAGGCCGCCTCCACCCGCGCCAGGTCTTCCTCGCGGCACTGCTGCACGACGAAGAGGCTCCCCCGCAGCGCGTCCGGCAACAGCGCCAGCGCAGGGGGCAAGGTATCGGAAAAAAACCGCGCGCCCTGACTGCCACCGAACACCAGGAGAGAGAACGGCCCGTCGCCGCTCGGAGCCTGATAGGCGCGCGCCGACCAGTCGATCACCAGGTCGCGCACCGGGTTGCCGGTGAGGCGTGCCCGGCTGCGCGCCGGCCCCTCCAGGTGCTTGGTTGGCTCAAACGAGGTGGCGATGGCATCGACGCGCGCGGCAAGCATGCGATTGGCCCGGCCAAGCACGGCGTTCTGCTCGTGGACTGCCGTCGGGATCCCGCGCAGGCGCGCTGCGACGAGGGGGGGAAACGCTGGATAGCCGCCGAAGCCCACGACCGCGCCCGGGCGTACCTCGCCCAGGAGCCTGAAGGCTGCAGCGACCCCCCGCAGCAGCAGCGAGCCCGTCCGCGCGGCTCCGAGGAGCGATCGCCCCGTCAGGGTTGCGGAGGGAACGCGGTAGACGGCACGGGCGGGAAAGTCCGTCCCGTAGCGATCGCCGCGCTGGTCTGTCACGAGGTCGACACCGATGGCACGCCGCCCCAGTTCCTGAGCGAGCGCCAAGGCGGGAAAGAGGTGTCCCCCCGTTCCGCCGGCTGCCAGCATCACCGAGCGAGCGCTCACGATCTTTGCCGTTCCCATGGGCGTTTCACACGCTAGGCCTCGACAAGAATTTTGGCTTTTTGACGCGCGCAGGATCAGGGCGCTGTCGCGTGAGCGCCAGCAGCATGCCGATGGTGAGGCCGATCGCCAGCATGGAGGAGCCGCCGGTCGAAACGAACGGCAGCGTCATGCCCTTGGCCGGGACAAGCCCGACATTGACGGCCATGTTGATGATCGCCTGTAGAACGAAAAGCAAGGCAAGGCCGGCGGAGGCCAGCGACGCAAAGCCATCGCCGCGTCTCACGTGGCGCGCAAACACACGCACCACCACCAGCACGAACAGCGCGAGCAGCACGAGGCAGGCGAGCACGCCATACTCCTCCCCAATCACCGCATAAATGAAGTCGGTGCGGGCGTCGGGCAGGACGGCCTTGATGGTCCCCTCGCCTGGACCTTTGCCGAAAAAGCCGCCCTCGATGAACGACTGTAGCGCGCGGTCGGCTTGGAAGGTGTCACCCACACCGGGGTTGAGGAACCGGTCGACGCGCCAGCGCACGTAGCCCAAGCTCAGGTAGGCGCCTAGGAGGAGAGCGAGGAGACCTGCGAGCAGGGCAAAAAACCAGGACAGCGGCCGGCCGGCAAGCAGGAACAGGGCGCTCCAAGCGAGGCTCACCAACAGGACCTGACCGACGTCGGGCTCAAGCAAGAGCAGCACCGCGCACGTGAGGTAGAGCGCGACGGCCATGGTCATGGTCGGCATATCGGGGCGCCGCTCACCCTCGGCCAGTAGCCAAGCTGAGAGCACCACGAAGGCTGGCTTGGCGAACTCGGAGGGCTGCAGCGAGTAGCCGCCGAGGTGCACCCAGCGCCGAGCGCCGTTGATTTCGGCGCCGAGCGTGAGCACCATCACCATCAGCATGAAGGCGGCGATCAGAGTGACAAGCGCGAGGCGGCGCACACCCGCGGGAGAGAGGAAGGAGACGGTGAGCAGGATGATAACGCTCGCCAGCGCAAAGGCAGCATGGCGCTCGACAAAGTAAAACGTCGGCAGCCCACGCTTGATGGCAATGGAGGGGCTCGTCGCCACTGACAAGAGTAGGCCTGCGCCGATGATGACGAAGACGGTGGCCAACAGCGCGCGATCGACCGTGAACCACCAGTCGACGAGCAAGCTCCGCTCGGCCCGCGACAGCCTCATGGGGCGCCCCGCGCCTCCTCCCGAGCCCCCTCTCGCCCGGTTTGCGCAGGCTGCAATGAGGGCCGCTGCACCACGCTTCTCATCGCCCGTCGTCTCGGCGCAGCTTGATGCCAGGTAGGGCGGCCACGAGCGCCCGAAAATGATCGCCTCGCACCTCAAAATTGGGGTACTGGTCATAGGAGGCACAGGCCGGGGAGAGCAGCACCACGGGCTCGGCAGCGGTGCTGGCGGCCGCGTCGCGGGCCGCCCTCGCCAACGCCACTGGAAGCGTACCGCAACGCTCGAAGGCGACCTTGCCGCTCAACGTCGCCGCAAACGTTTCACTTGCCTCGCCGATGAGGTAGGCCCGGGTGATGCGCGCAAAGAGCGGCGCCAGATCTGAGATACCGCCCTCTTTCGCCCGTCCGCCCAGGATCCAGAAGACATCGCCCTCGAAAGCTGTGAGCGCGGTGGCGGTACTGTCGGCGTTGGTGGCCTTGCTGTCGTTGATGAAGAGCGTGCGGCCGTGCCGCCCGATCTCCTCCAGGCGATGAGAAAGGCCGGGGAATGTCCTGAGCGCGGCTCTCACCTCTCCTGCCGATAGGCCAAGGCCCAATGCGCAAGCGCTGGCCGCAAGCGCGTTCTGGATGTTGTGCCGGCCGCGCAGCGCGCCGACGCCGGCGAGATCAGCAAAGCCGCCAAGCGGGCCCACACTCGGCGCGTCGGCAAAAAGTTCGCTCCCAAGTGCATACCAGCCTTGGGGCACAGGCGCGCGGGCCGAGACAAGTTCGACCGCGCCGCCGGCGCGCCGCAGGCGCTCTGCGACATCGCGCGACCAGTGGTCGTCCTGCCCGACGACGGCCCGGCGCGCCCGCTCCACGAGGCGCGCCTTCAGGGCAGCGTAGTGCTCCATCGTGCCGTGTCGGTCGAGATGATCAGGTGAGATGTTGAGCAGCACGCCAATGCTCGGCGCCAGCGAGGGGGTCAGCTCGATCTGGAAGGAGGACATTTCAATGACGTGGATGCGATGGGCGGCCGGAGGCTCAAGCTCGAGAATGGCGGTCCCGATGTTGCCGCCCATCTGTGCGTCCCGCCCAGCCTGGCGCAGAATGTGGGCGAGAAGCGCCGTCGTCGTCGACTTGCCGTTGGTGCCAGTGATGGCAACAAAGGGCGCGTCGGGCGCGCTTGCAGCCCGCTCGCGACAGAAGAGTTCGATGTCGCCGATCACCTCCACACCCGCCGCACGCGCCTTTTTTACCGTCCAGTGCGGCGCCGGATGCGTTAGCGGCACGCCAGGTGCGAGCACAAGCGCGGCAAAGCAGCTCCAGTCCGCTGCCGCCAGGTCCTTGACCGCAAGCCCCCCGGCCGCGGCCGCCTCCCGACTGGGCGCCGTGTCATCGCCAGCCACGACGGCCGCACCACCCGCGAGCAGCGCTCGAGCTGTGGCAAGCCCGGAGCGCCCGAGGCCGAAGACGGCCACGGTCCGGCCTGCGAATGTGGTGACCGGGGTCATCACGCCAAGCTTACTCCGAGTCGCCCCAGGAAAATCCATCCCCGGTGAACCCCAACGGACCCGCCGGGAACATCCCATGCGGCGCGCCCGCCCATTTCCCAGCCGGTTTTGCGCCTTCTCACCGGGGTTGCGTCCATGCTCTCTATCCGGGAGGCGGGCGCCGGGGTCGCCGATTGGCGACGCCGGCCCGGCCGCAACAGGGTGACCTGCAAAATGGGCTCTAACGAGGAGAGCACGCCGAGGGAAGAGCTCGCGGCGCTCACCGCGCAGGCGCGGCGCGATCTTGCCCGCATCGCCCATCCTGCGATGCCTTGGCTGGAGCCGCGGCTGGGACCACACGGCAAACCTGCGTTCGACGTCCTCATCCTGGGCGCTGGCCAGAGCGGTCTTGGCATCGTCTTCGCGCTGCAGCGGGCGCAGGTAAAGAACGTGCTTGCGATCGACAAAGCCCCGTACGGACGCGAGGGCCCATGGTCGAGCTATGCGCGCATGCGCACGCTGCGCAGCCCCAAGGATTACACAGGCCCCGATCTCGACGTGCCAAGCCTCACGTATCAGGCCTGGCACGAGGCTCGCTTCGGTTTGGAGAGCTGGACCGCGCTGCAGTCCATCCCAACGCCGCTTTGGGCTTCCTATCTGCTGTGGGTGCGCGAAACGACCGCGGTCCCTGTCCGCAACGGATGCGAGGCCTTGGATATCGCGCCTGCGGTTGACGACCTCATTGCCGTCACGGTGCGAAACGATGACGGGAGCCGCGAAACCTTGCATGCGCGCAAGCTGGTGCTGGCCACCGGTCAGGAGGGCATGGGGCGATGGTGGATGCCCGAATTCGTGGCGAGCTTGCCCAACCGCTGTCGTGCGCACGCAGCGGACGCCATCGACTTCGACGCGCTCGCCGGCAAGGTCGTCGCCGTGCTGGGCGCCGGCGCCTCCGCGCTCGACAATGCAGCCGTCGCCCTCGAGCACGGGGCCGCAGAGGTGCACGCGTTCTGTCGCCGCCCGGTGCCGCAGCTCGTACAACCCTATCGCTGGCTCACGTTCGCAGGCTTCTTGCGACACCTGTCGGACTTGGACGATGCCTGGCGTTGGCGCTTCATGCGCACCATCATGGGTCTGCGCGAAGGTTTTCCTCAGGAGACCTGGGATCGGTGTGCCTGCCACGGGAACTTCCATCTGCACACCGGGGCACCCTGGCTGAGCGCGCGCACCTTGGGTGAGCGGGTAGAGGTCGAGACGCCGCAAGGCCCGTTCGTTGCCGACTTCCTGATTTGCGGCACGGGTGTGGACATCGATTTCGCACACCGGCCGGAACTGCGGGGTTTCGCTGCAAACATCGCGACGTGGGCCGACCGCTACACGCCAGCCCCCGACTTGCGCGACGACCGCCTCGCCCGCTTTCCTTACCTCGGCCGCGACTTCGAATTGCTCGAAAAGGTTCCCGGCACGACGCCGTGGATCGGCAACATCCATGTGTTTGCCATCGCCTCCACCATGAGCTTCGGGCCATCTGGGTCGTCGATCAATGCCATGACCACGGCAGTACGAAAGCTGGTGGACGGCCTCACACGCGGGCTGTTCAAAGGCGACCTGGAACGCCACTGGCGATCGCTCCTTGCCTATGACGTGCCGCAAGCGGTGCTCAGGGCACCGTCAAGAACGGTGGGCGAATTTCCGTCCGCCGGGAAATAGCCGATGTGGCGTTGGCGAGAGCGGAGCTGACCGTCTGCGGGAAGCGCGTGCCGGCATTGCCATAGGCTTGGCAAAGACAAATTGCCGAGGACGCCGCAGCTACCGAGAAGTCGCAACTCTTCGACCATGACGCTCGGCGGGACGCGCAGCACTTCCAAGCTGGCGGAAGAACAGCGCGGCCATCAGGCAGCCGAGCAGCGGCAGGATTTTGCACGACTGTTGCGTCGTCATGGAGAGGGCAGCCTGCGGGGCCAACTCGGCGTGCCGGCCAAACGTGCAACGCTCATTGCCGCGGCACAAAATGATGCAGGGCTCAATGTCCTCAGCGGGCGGGCTGATCGCGCGGGCGCTGGTCAGAGCCGGTAAGCGGGTCGAAGCCCCACGAGAACAGCGGGCGACCGCCATCGCGTGTGACGTGCACCACCTCTTCCAGCCACATGCGTTCGTGCTCGCCGCCCGGGTAGAGCAAATGCACGGGCACGACCATGTTCTCCTCAAGCACCCAGTCGCCGTTGGGGCGACCATCGGCCAAGGTCTGTTCGATGTCCATGTGCGACAGTCCCAGGCCGTGGAAGAAGATGACGGCCGAAGCAGGGTCCGGCACGCCGGCGCCGCGATAGACCTGGCGGGCCCGCGCCTGCAGCTCGCTGATCCGCGCGCCTGGACGCATGGCATCGAGCAGTGCCTCGCACACCTGCGCCGTCGCCTTGGCAAAGAGGCTAGCACCGCCCTCGGGGGCGCCGTCGACCACCCACGTCTTGCCGCCATCCCAGCAATAAAGATCGATGGTGCCGTGGCAGTCGAACATGACGTGGGTGCCCACCTCTACCGCATCGTCCTCAAGCCCTGTGGCGAGGGTCAGGGCCGGATCGGAGCCGCGAGGATGACCCCACACCATGGCCGCGGGATCGCGCACAAAGCCGCCGAGGTCGGTCACCGCCGCTGCATAGGCCTTGTTCAGGTCGCGCCAAGTGGCGCCCTTCTGCCAGGCGACCATGGTGCGGCGGATGGCCATCTCATTGAGGCGCGTGGAGCGCTCAAGCAACAAGAGCTCCGCTTGCGTCTTCACCGCGCGCGCGAACATCAAGGCATCGTAGCCGTCGAAGAGCTGCATGCCCTCGACACCAAGCCGATGGCCGACGCCCAGATCGTCCCAAGCGACGCGTCCGCGATCGAGGCGCAGCTCCTTAAGTGCAGCGCGCATGGCGGCAGCCATGTCGAAGGCGTAGTGCCGGCGCGCGCGCTCGATCCAGGGCGCCTGGGCACCGCCGCGGGGGATGAACCGATCGATGTCGGAATGGGAGGGCGCGAGGTCGAGCGGCATCATCACCGCACGGAACGGTCGGATGTCCTCGACCCAGGTCGGCTGCTGGAGGAAGGTCGCCAGGTAATAGTCGGCAACGATGAGCACCGTTTGCTCGGGGAGATGGCGCGAAAGGATGACGGCGTAAGGCCGCGGCTCGTCTGCCTTGTGGGCAACCCCGTTGAAGCCCGTCAGATAAAAGACATTGTAGGGGAGTGTCGCAACGATGCCGTCGAGGCCGCGCGCGCTCAGCGCAAACAGTAAGCGGTCGAGATTGCAGAACCGCTTCGGCAGCACAACCCGGGTGAACGGTCCGACAGCCGGCGGCAGGTCGATTGGTGGCATGGATTTCTCCCAATTGTGACGGCGCGCTAGAGGGCGGTTGTTCGTTCCACGGCCAGCGCCACTCTCAAGGAGGCGCCAGACTAATTGTCCCGGTCAACAGCATCCCAGCCAGCGGCCTCGCGAGATGCCCGCAGGGCGCGCTGCAGCACAATACCGACGAACATCTTGGCACCGGGCGCACTGCGGCCGCGTACCGACAGGGGCAAGCGCTGGCAACCTTTGCATCTGGCCCGAGTGGCCTTGCGATCGGCATCGCCGGCTTCTCGGGATCGGCGAGAAAGGCGTGGCCATGGCTGATCTCTTTTACCCTAGCACAGGCCCCGGTATAGGCTGGCCCTTCCACCGCGGCCTAGCGCCCGTGGTTCTACCGCGGGTGGTCCCGAGCCAGACCGGCTCCGGACCTTCGCTCTCGTGATTGGTTCTGGCCCTCGGCTCTGGTGCTTAGTTCGGCCCCTGGGCCCTGGGGCCTGGCCTTTGGTCTGGTGCTTGGCTCTGATGCTTGGCTCTGGTGCTTGGCTCTGGCCCTGCGGCTGCCAACGTCTCATCAGGCTTGCCCGAGGGCCCGCTTGCCGTGAAACTCGGCCAAAGCTGCGGGGG
>JAMXLN010000016.1 GCA_024281145.1 Hyphomicrobiaceae bacterium
CGTGCGCCGGATCGCAGCCGAAGAGGCGGTGCGCGTGTTGAGCGGGGTTCCCGCCCTCTCGCCGGTCAATTCGATCCCGGCTTAGTGCGCCGGTTTGGATCGCTGCTAGCGGCGATGAATGCGAAAGTCGCTACACACACTTGCAAGATCGTGCCGTACCATGCGCAAACAGTTCAAACCGCGATCTGCGTGCCGATCTCGACCACGCGGCCGGCGGGGATGTGGAAATAGGTGGTTGCATCCTGCGCGCTGCCGGCGAGCCAGATGAAGAGCCGCTCCTGCCACCGCGGCATGCGCGAGCGGCTTGTCGGCCGCAGCACGCGGCGCGACAAAAAGAAGGAGGTGGCGGCCAGGTCCACGTTGAGGCCGCGCTTTCGACACAGTTGCAGGCCGCGCTCCACGTTCGGCGTTTCCATAAAGCCGTAGGCAAGGGTGACGCCCGTAAAGGTGTCGGAGAGGCTCTCGATCTTCACGCGCTCGCTGTTGGAGACGCGCGGCACGTCCGCTGTCTTGATGGTGAGGACGATATTGCGTTCATGGAGCATGTGATTGTGCTTGAGATTGTGCAGAAGCGATGAGGGCGCCACCTGAGGATTGCCGGTTAGGAACACCGCGGTCCCGCTCACGCGATGCGGTGGCTTCTTCTCCAGAGTATGCACCAGCCAATCGAGCGTGGTGTCTTGCTTGCGAGCGATCATGTTGAGAATGGACGTACCTTTGATCCAGGTCAGCATGACCAGCATGATTGCTATCGAGATCACCAGCGGCACCCAGGCCCCCTCGAGGATCTTGATAGCGTTGGCGGTGAAAAAGACGAGCTCGATGACGAAAAGAGGAAGGATGAGGGCGGCAGACTGCCAAATCGGCCAGCGCCACAGCCTCCAGAAGACGAAGAACGCCATCAACGAGGTCGTGATCATGGTGGCGGTCACGGCGACACCGTAGGCGGCGGCGAGCGCACTGGAGCTCTTGAAGACGGCAACCAGCAGCAGCACCGCGAGGAGCAGCAGCGAGTTTACGCGGGGCAGATAGATCTGGCCCGCGACCTCCTCGGAGGTGTGGCGAATGCCAAGGCGTGGAAGAAGGCCGAGCTGGATGGCCTGCCGGGTGACCGAATAGGCGCCCGTGATCACCGCCTGGCTAGCGATCACGGTGGCCACGGTGGTGAGCAGCACGACCGGCCACAGCGCCCAGCCTGGAAACATCAGGAAGAAGGGGTTCTCGATGGCCCCGGGGTTGCCGAGCACGAGCGCTCCCTGGCCCATATAATTGATGGTGAGGGCTGGGAGCGCGATGACGAGCCAGGCGGCCTGGATGGGTTTGCGGCTGAAGTGGCCGAGGTCCGCATAGAGCGCCTCGGCGCCGGTGACGGCGAGGAAGACGAGCCCGAGAACGGTGAAGCCGATTAGGCCGCTGTGCAGCAGAAATGTCGCGCCATGGATCGGGTTCAGCGCCGCGAGCACGCGCGGCTCCTCGGCCACGCAGACGATGCCGATGGTGCCGATGATTGCAAACCACAGGAGGATGATCGGTCCGAACAGGGCGGCGACCTTGGCGGTGCCGCGCCTTTGCATGGCAAATAGTCCGATCAGGACGGCGAGCGACAAGGGCACGACGGCCTTGTCAAACGAGGGAGCAATAACCTTGAGCCCCTCCACCGCCGATATCACGGAGAGCGCCGGCGTAATGGCCGCATCGCCGTAAAGGAAGGAGGCGCCGCCGACGCCGAGCAGCAGGATGATGTGCTTGCTGCGCTGCGCCACCGATTGGGCCAGCGCCATCAGTGCGAAGGTGCCCCCCTCACCATTGAAGTCGGCGCGCAGAAGGACGAACACGTACTTCAGGGTCACAAGCAGAAAGAGCGACCAGATGATGAGCGAGAGGATGCCCAGCACGGTGGCGTGCGCAACGGTTGCTTCGCCGGTGGCGGCGACTGCCGCCTCGCGAAACGCGTAGATCGGGCTGGTGCCGATGTCTCCATAGACAACGCCGATGGCGCCCAGTGCCAGGGGCCAAAATTGGCGCGTCTGCGCTGCCTCGTGCTTGACACCCCTAGCAGCAGCCGCGGGCGCATGTGCCATGAAGGTCTTCTCGTGCCGGGTTGGCCGACGGGCTTCTAAACCCTCTTGCCTGCGATGAACAGCGGGGACATCCGCCGCTGCGACAGGGCTGCCGCCCAAAAGGAGGGGCCTGGGCACCTTCTTGGCTTGGGTGGGAGTGCGTCCGTGGCCAATTTTATCCAGTAAAAACAATTCATTGTACCGGTGCGTGACCGCCCACAGGACTGCACGCACCCCACAGGGGACGATGCAACCTATCGAGCAGACCGTAAATGATGGGCCTCGTGCGTCATCCAGATGGGCTGGAATCGCTCGCGCGGCCTCGAGCACCGCGCGGTCGGCAGCAAGGGCATGCGTGCGCTCCTGCTCGAGGGAACGTCCCGCAGCATGATGCCGTTCGTCTTGATGCCGATCAGGGCAATGACCGGCAGCTGCATTTCCGCAGACCGAAGGGCGATTCGCGCGCCGAGACCCGCCGACGGCGGGGGTGGAGATGATGGTGAGCGGGTTGGCAAGGCTTTCGTCAAGCACGCCCAGGACGATGTAGACCGAAATGAGCGCGGCGATGACGAGCAGGGGGTTGCATGCTCGCCTCAGCGGCGAAGGCCTTGGTGTCGCCCGCCGCCTCGGTGCGGATCGAATGGGGCAGCCTGAGCTCCGCCATTGCCTGCGCTATGGCCAGGCGGCCTCATCCAGAGTCGCTCCGGGCGGCAGGTTTTAGCTGATTGTCACGGCCAGCAAGGGTCTTGATGGCTGCGATCAGCGGGCCAGGGTTTTTTGCGGTTTGACGAGGGCCGCGGGCGGCACCTGTGCATTGCCTTGGCCCGGCACGAACACCCGCGAGAGGTCCCTCGGGTCGCGCTGGTAGCGCGGATCCCACTTCGAGGACCACTCGGTATTGGTTGCGCTGGGTAAAGATCGTTGAAATCTGCCGTTGTGAGAGCGTTATTCAGCGCACTGTCGATGTCCTGGAGGCTCATGCCGAGCCGCGATGCGATGGTGTGGTCGATCGTGGATGGGTCCCATTCCGCCCGGCCAACGGATTGTGTGCGCAATGACCCTTCGAGGTGCGCCTGAACAAACGTGGGGCGCACCAGTTGGCCCAAGCCGCGCGGGGCCCGCGGCTCAGGCTCGTATGGGTTCGGCGCGAGGGATAAGCAATGGCTGACCCATCTGGCCCCAGGCGGGACGGGCAGCGGTCGACCGAGGGCCGTTGGCGCTTAGCGGCGGCAGGGATGTGCCGTGGCCGAGCACACGAATTCGGTGCCCCTGACATCGCAGCGCAGTTCCTTGCCCATCGCCAGCGTCCAGCTTGAATAACGCGGGCCGAAGAGGCGCGCGGCCTCGAACTCCCAATCCTGGACCGATCGGGCTTCAGCCTTGCGCACTTGATGCCCACCGCCGAAGAGGGCGACGTGGGCCGAGCCCCGCGCGCGGATGCGATACTCGCAGAGCGGCCCAAATCGATGCGGCTCCTTGAAGTATTCGTATTCGCCGCGACGCCACTCCTGTGCGCTCGCAGCGGTCAGGCCCAACCCCGCCACTGCGAGTGCGCCCGTCAGCCCCATCACCACGCGTATTGCCACCATCTGATATCCTCCTTTACTTCCCGGCGCGGTACCTGACCGCAACCTCGAGGAGCATTTCGCCGCCATGGAGGCGTGAAGATGACCAAGCTTTGGTGCCGGTCCTATTGCGAGGTCGGCGCCATCCACCTGTGCGGCGCGGCAAGGCCTTGAGATCTTTGAGCGGATTTCGTCAGACTGCGGCAAAGTGCCGAAAGGGTCACTAGCGCGTCTTCACCACCACCTTGATAGCGTCCTCAATGCGGTCGCGGGCGTAGCGCAGGGCCTGCGGCAGCTCCTCGAGGGCGAAGGTGTGCGTGTGGATGGTTCGCGCATCAAAGCGCTTGGCGCGCATGAACGCCTCCGCGCGATGGGTGGCGCTGCGGCCTTCGCCGCGAATGCCGTAGACGTAGATGTTGTTGCGAACGAGATGCGCCACGTCGACCAGCACGGGCTCGTGCGGGAAGGCGGCGAGGCACAGCTTACCGCCGCGATTGAGCATGCGCCCGGCGGCGTTGATCGCGTCGGAGGCACCGGAGCACTCGAGGACATAGTCGACGCCCTTGCCTCCGTTCAGTCGTCGCACGGTCTCGACCGCATCCTCTTGTGTGACGTTGACGATGTGGTCGGCGCCAAGGGCCAGGCCCTTGTCCAGCCGCGCTTGGCGCGTGCCAGTGAGGAAGACGGGCGCGGCGCCGAGCGCCTTGGCCACCGCCACACCGAGCAGGCCGATTGGACCGGGTCCCATCACCACCAGGCTCTCGCCGGCAATGAGCCCACCCAATTCGGTGAGACCATACATCGCCGTCCCGGCCGTGACGACCAGCGTCGCCTCCGCGTCCGACATGCTGTCGGCAATGGGGATCAGCGTGTTGATGTTATTGACGGCATATTCGGCAAAGCCACCGTCGGTCGTGAAACCGTTGGCGCGGTGGCCCTTGCGGGTATCGCCGTAGTTCAAACAGGACGTGTACATGCCCATCCGGCAGCGCTTGCACTGGCCGCAGCCGGCGTGAATCTCCACCGTCACGCGATCGCCGATCGAGAACTCGTCCACCCCTGGTCCCAGCGCGGCAATCGTGCCCATGTACTCATGCCCCGGCGTCCAGCTTTTGTTGAAGGGCAACCCGCCATCGACCAGGGCCGGGGTGCCGTGCGCAATCACCTCAAGGTCGGTGGCGCAGATGGCCACTGCGTCGATGCGCACCAACACCTCGGCGCGGCGCGGCGCCGGCACGGGTTTTTGCGTGAAGCGCAGCTCGCCGGGATCGCCTAGCACCCAGGCCCGCATGGTATCGGGCACGGCCATGTTGGCGTTCGTCTTCACACCTTGAGGGGCATACATCCTTGGATCCTTTGCGCTGCTGCGATGGGCTCAGAACATTACAGGGAAAATGCAGGCGTTGAATATGCTGGCCCGGGCAAGGACAGCCGCGGCCTCGACCTAGCGGCAGGGCACGGCAAAGTCGACATGGTAGTGCTCGTCGTGCCGGACCCAAGCCTGCTGCTTGTTGAATGCAAGACGCTTCATCGC
>JAMXLN010000017.1 GCA_024281145.1 Hyphomicrobiaceae bacterium
CGCGCGTCGGTCTTGAGGAGGTAACCGCGTGCACCGGCCTTAAGCAGCTCCTGAATGAGGGTTTCGTTGTCGTGCATTGTGAAGATTAGCACTTCCGTGCGCGGTTGTGCGGAGCGTATCTGTCGCGTCGCCTCCACGCCGTTGATGAGCGGCAGTGAATAGTCGATGACGGCGACATCTGGTTTCGTCTCCAGCGCCTTCTGGACTGCCTCCTTCCCGTCGGCGGCCTCGGCGACGACTTGCCAGTTCGGTTGGGCCTCAACGATGTGGCGCAAACCTGATCGGACCACATCGTGGTCGTCTGCCATCAGGATCCGGATCATCACTAAAAACTCCAACAAACTTCTCCAAGCCTACAGGGTTCGCCTATTCCCGCCACCGCAACAAACCCTCATGTCGAGAAGTTTAATACCCGATGCATGTTGTTTCGCGTTCCGTTGCTGATGCCTTCCGTCGGGGCGTGTAAGCTCTCGGCTATCGCGAAGGACAGAACCTTGCGCTCAACATCCGCCAAAGCATGATCGAGGCGATCGGACGGGCGCACTTGCTGCCGACCTGGCCCATTGAGGCGTCGATTGTCATCGTCACTCATTTTGCTCAAACGACCAGGGCCAGACCTGGCGCCAACGAAGCCGGCCCCAATCGTCCGAGCGGTCGGCGCCCCAGCGCAAAGCGGTTTCTTCGAGAGCCTGGCTCCCTGGCGGAAGATGCGACGAGACCCTTCTGGACTGAAATTTGGAATTGGCGGACAACCTGCTTGCAAATGCGCTGCGAACCTAGGCTCGCAATCACCCCAGCGACCGACCTCTAGGGCGGCCCTGCCGGGACACCTCCGGCCCACAACCGCGAAGGTCAATGTGGGGGCTCGAGCGGGTGCTGGATCAGCGGCTCTCGCGCAAAAGAGGCTGATGCGCTCTACCGACCGCGGGACTGGGACCAACGGCGTCATGGTACCGTCCGGCATATCGCTGGGCCAATCGGCGCCTCGAGCCCTGCCGTACTATCGTGCCCAACACCTTGCCGAAAAGGGCGCGCCCTGACGCCATTGCCAGCTGGCCGCGGGCGGCAGCGATGAAACCAGACGAGAAACCGAGAGCACCGGGTGGCAACCCCACCCTTAGCTAGCCTTGGCCAGCCGTTAACCCCCTGAAATCGCTGGCTCCGCGGGTAGGATTCGAACCTACGACCAGCCGGTTAACAGCCGGCTGCTCTACCGCTGAGCTACCGCGGAACAACCAGGGATCGTGGCAGGGGTCATAGCAATCCGCAGCCGCGGCGCCAAGCCACTTCGTGAATTAGAGGCAAGATTCCTTTCCCCGGCGGCGAACCCGGTAGGCCGCCGGCGCGAGGGCACCGCAGGACGCCCATGCCAGCTCCAAGCGGCAGCCGCCCCAGCCCATTTTTCATCCGTTGCGCATCGCCAGAGCCAGTGGAAGACTAGCAGGGTCAGCAAGGGCGAGCAGCAGGTCGAGCGATGGCACAACCTTTGGAGCGCAAGATCGTTGGGCGGGCGCGGGCGTTGATTGCCGCACCGCAGAGGTGGACGCAAGGCGAATTCGCACGCGACGACCTCGGGCGGCCGGTAAGTTGGCGGTCGTCGGAAGCAACCCAGTTCTGCATCTGGGGTGCACTCAACCGTGCTGCGGGCGAGTTGACCGAGCACGAGCACTTGCGCGTGCGCCTGGCCGACGGAGCGGCGCGTGCACTGCGCGGGACGACGCCCAGCATCTCCCGCCTCAACGACAGCGGAACGCATGCCGATGTGCTTGCACTGATCGACAGCTACCTCGATACGAGCGCAAGTTGAGCTAGCTTCCGGGGGGTGACGAGGCTTCTCACACTTGTCTCGCTGTTCCGGCAAACCCTCCGGGGAACCCGACCGCAAGCTCCTCTTGGCCCGTCAGAAGCGATGCTTGATGGTGGCCCGGATCTGGACATCCGATGGCTGTGAGCGGTCATCGAGCCGGCCTGGCGACTCGTTGGCTCCGTAGAGCAGCTCCAAACCGAAATCGAGCTTCGGAAGGGTACCCACGCTGCCAACTCCGGGAACGCGGATTTCCGTACCTGCACCGGCGCCAAGCGCCGATTGCGGCAGCTGCACATCCGGTCCCGGCACCTGGAGGGCATTGGAGGGCCCGCCGGACCTATCGCCAACGTCACGTTCTTGGAAGCCGAAGGAGGCATCGGCGTACACAGACAGCGCGATCAATATCGCACTCAGCCGTTGGCACCCCTTAGTCATGTTGGATCGCACGAAAGGTCATGGCTCCAGCATACCCTGGATTGCGGCACAAAGTGGTTTCGGAGAGCTCCTCCGCACCGGCCTTGGCGGCCTATCCTGCACCGATGGTAAACCGTCTCCTGCTGGCGCTGGGGCTCTGCCAGACCGATGCCGCAGCTCTACCACCTGCGCGTCCGCCGACGCAGGGTCATGCCCGATCGCTGTCGGGCCAGGCTGTCGCCGCCATGGAATTGCCCCGCACACCCCGAACAACGGCCGCATTTCCTGGAGCACACTCCCCCGCTCTGGAAATCCACTCTCCTGGCGGACATGTTTGCAACGCGCGCCCTCACCACCGCTGCCTTGTTGGCGTCACTCGCTTTCGCCGCTGCGGCCCAGAGTCCCGACGCCGACCGGGAAATGGCGCGGCTGTTGGCCCGGCCGCGGCAGTTGCTCTTGCCTGAAGAACTGCGCGGCAATTGCGCGGGACTTACCGTCACGATCAAGACGCATATCGACCGGCTGCGCACCCTGCAAAAGCAGGCCAAGCAAGAACAGGAAGGACCGCCGTCTACCCTGTTCGGCGATCGTCCGGCGGTCCAGGACTTCGCCACGGAGCAGGAGCGCGTGCAGGCGCTCAACATCGTGCTTGATGCGAAGGGCTGCAGACCCGTCAACATCGACGAGGAGCTGAAAAACCCGGCGCCGACCCCGACACCACCGGTCGCGCAGCAGCGCAAAGAGCCCGCCGCGGCTGGGCGCGCTTTGTTGGGGCGGTGAAACTCAAAAACCCGAACCGAGCCGTCGCGTAGGTCAGATTGCTCGGCCGCGGCACATCGGCGCCTTGGTGGCGTCCGGCCGGGCCGGGAACCTGCGTGCCTGCAAAGCGGGGACGCGCCGGCAAATCGTCAGCTTATCGTGCGCCGGACAGCTGATGGTGGCGTGCCCGCGCAGCACTGCCAAGTGCCAACCGCAAGATCACCAATGCCGGCAACCGTGGTATCGCCGACCGCAATAGGCTCTCGGCCCACGGTGCCAGCGCCGATACGACGGGTAGTACACAAACGAGGTCTGCACCGGATTGGAGAATAGGAGCGGCAGCGTGTAAGCGGGACGGCAACAGCAGCACCCACCGCCTCCGGCGTCAGCCGGCGTACTGCCGAGGGCAAGACTGGTGAACAATAATGCCCAGCATCCGAAGAACCTACGTCCGCGCATTGCGCAAACTCCTTCACATCGAGCCTAGGAGCCGCCGCTATTGTCGCGCGCAGCGCTGCTCCTGCGCACTCAATTACTCCCTTGGCCTTAACAATCTGATGCGGGCCTCCGCTCCGAGCCCGACCGTACGCCCCATAGGCCGCCCTATCCGGCTCGAGGTACGAGTTGCATAGCGATTGGAAAACAGCAGCCGCACCGAGCGTAATGCCAGCACAATCGAGGATCGGCGCACCAGCCCCTGGTGGCGGATCTCTCGGAGGCAGGCCAGGACTTCTGAGGTCACGAGCGCGCCCTGAGAGGCCACGCCCGGAATCGAACCGGGGTGCGCGGATTTGCAGTCCGCTGCGTCACCACTCCGCCACGTGGCCCCAAGCCCCGAGCATGTATCATGGGCCGTTTCCACGTGGCAATGGCGGCGGGGGAGGCGCCAGGGGCACCCACCCCGATGCCCCATGCACCGGCAAGGGCCGTCCCTGCACCCGTTTGCGGTCTCAAGCAGATCGTCCGCATTGCCGCTCTTGCCTTTGCGGCGATTGGCGGCAGCACGGCCAACCAACGGGCGACTGGCCCGTTGCCCGGCCATTGGCTAAGGTTCGCCGCCGCAGAGCCAAGATGCACCCTGCCTGCAGCCAAGCGACCCCGGCGGATTTCCCCATGATCGACAGCAAGCAGCAACGCATCAACATGGTGGAGAGCCAGGTCCGTCCCAGCGATATCACCGACCGGCGCATCATCCGCGCCATGCTCGATGTACCGCGGGAGGCGTTCGTGCCATCGGCGCTGCGCGCGCTTGCCTACATGGATGGGTCGGTCCCTGTCGTCGACAATGCCGTCCGCCCAGCACGCTGCCTATTGGCGCCGCGCACCTTTGCCAAGATCGTGCAGCTGGCGGAGATCGGCCCGGACGGCGTCGTTCTCGATGTCGGCTGCGCCACCGGCTACTCCGCGGCCGTGCTGGCGCGCCTCGCCAAGTCGGTGGTGGCGGTTGAGGTCGATGCAGCCCTTGTCACGCACGCCAGCGAGACGCTGCGGCAACTGGAGGTCAGCAACGCCCTCGTGCTTGAGGGCGCCTTGCCAAAGGGGGCGCCAACGCATGCCCCCTTTGACGCCATTCTGCTCGAGGGTGCCGTGCCGAACGTCCCCGAAGAGCTCCTGGCCCAGCTCAAAGATGGGGGCCGTCTTATTGCCATTATCGCAGCGGATGGCGCCTTAGGCCGCGCCAAGCTGTGGCGGCGTTCGGGCAAGCTCTTCGATGCACGCCCCGCCTTCGACGCCGGCGCACCAACCCTGCCGGGATTTGCCCATCAGCCCGACTTTATCCTGTGAGCGCCCGCGGACCGAATTAGTTGTGCATACCTCTTGATCGATTCTGCAGTGTTGAAAGTTGGCAACGCAAGCGGGAAATCGCCGTCCACACCCCCCGTTTCGCTCTTTCGCGGCACTGGTTGTGAAATAACCCTGACAGGCACGAGTCGGAAGACATCGTTGCATCCTGCGCGGACGGAGCGACCACGAACAGGAGCGCGCGGGGAGTGCAGGGCGAGTTGTGCACGCGTCAGGCGGCGCCAAATTGAGAGGCCACGTGGGAGCTGCAGCAAGACGCACGTTCACTGCGGGCATCTCGCAGGGCTACCGCGTTGCACTCACCGCGGCGCTGACGACCGTGCTGATGCTGGGCCCAGCGCGAGCCGAGACGCTGCTGGAGGCGCTGTCGGCAGCCTACAAATTCAACCCCCGTCTTGATGCGGCACGCGCCACCCAGCGGGCGACCGACGAGGAGGTGCCGCGCGCGCTGGCGGGCTACAAGCCAAGCGTCACCGGCAGCGCGGATACCTCGTTCCGGCACATCACCACCAATCCGGGCACCACCGCCAACGGCGATACCAACCCGCGCGGCTATCAGATCGGCTTGGTCCAACCGCTGTTTCGTGGTTTCCGCACGGTGAACGCCGTCAACGCCGCAGAAGCCACGGTGCGGGGCGGCCGCGAGACGCTAAGGCTTGCCGAAGAGAGCGTGCTGCTGGAGGCGGTGACCGCCTACGGTGATGTCGTACGCGACACGGCCATCGTCCGTCTGCGCGAAAACAACGTCACCGTGCTCACGCGGGATTTGCGGGCCACGCAGGATCGCTTCAACGTGGGCGAGGTGACGCGCACCGACGTCGCGCAGGCCCAAGCGCGGCGCGCTGCTGCTGTTGCGGCGCTCGATCTGGCACGTGCCAACCTGAAGACCAGCCGCGCCACTTTCGAGCGCGTGATCGGCCACCCGCCGAGCCATCTGGTGGATGCGCGCGAGTCGCCCCTGGTCGCCAAGTCGCTTCCGGAAAACGTGGAGATCTCGCTGCGCGAGAGCCCGAACGTGGTCGGCGCGCTCTATCGTGAGCAAGCCGCGCGCTACACCATCGATCTGGTGCGCGGTGAGCTCCTGCCCACGGCACAGCTGGAAG
>JAMXLN010000018.1 GCA_024281145.1 Hyphomicrobiaceae bacterium
GTCGCCGCCGGGCGGCTCCAGCTTGATCACGTCGGCACCGAGGTCGGCGAGAATGCGGCCAGCCGTCGGCCCGGCGATGAGGTTGGTGATCTCGAGGATGCGCACGCCGGCGAGCGGCGGTGGGTGGGGCGCAGCCCCGGCCGATTGGGCCGGGAGCTGCGACGCGAGGGGTAGAGGCGTGTCCTCGGCGGCCAGCGCCGTCGAAGAGCGGGGCCCGGCAATCCTTCCGGGCGTCCTGCTCAAGCGAATGGGAATGCCCATTTGCAGCACGGGTCCCACGGCCGGGTCATCGAGCTCCCTGACCATGCCGTTGTGCAGCACCTGCGGATCGCTCAGGCCGTCCTCGGCGAGGCGCGCCGGGGCAAAGGGGACGTCGGCGGCTTCAAAGGCCGCGGCCCACTCGGCATAAGGTTTCGAGCGCAGGATGCGCGTGAGGGTCGCGCGCAGCTCAGCATCGTCTTGGGGCGCCGCGCCGCCCTGACCGATCCTGAAGCGCGGTTCGGCGATCAGATCGGCGATGCCGAAGAGCTTTGCCGCCGCGGCTATAAAGCCGATGTGGACGCAACCGAGCTGGACCCATAGCCCGTCAGAACACGGATAAACGCTGTAGAAGGGCGCGCTGCCGGAGGGGTGCGTCTGGAAGACCTGGGGCTCGAGCCGCTCGCCCGTCACTTTGGTCTGATAGAGCAGCGCGCCCGCCATGAGCGAGGTCTCGACGCGACGGCCAAGGCCCGTCGTTTCGCGCGCCAGCAGCGCCGCGGCGATGCCGTTGGCGGCCAGCAGCGCCGCGCCAACGCTTGGCAACGGGAGCACTACATGCACGGGCGCGGGGCGGAAGCCCGGCATGCCCGACAGGAGCCCGGTCCGCGCCAACACGAGGTCATCGATCGCGGGCTCGTCCTTCCACGGGCCGCGCCTGCCGTAGGCCGTGATCGAGCAGGCAACGAGACGCGGGTTGAGCTGCTGCAGCCTTGGCCACGCGACGAGGCGCTGCCGGGCAGAACTCGGGGCAAAATCCTCAACGAGCACATCGGCGCCCCCGAGAAGACGGACATACTCTGCCGCCGGCGTGCCAGGCCCGGCGAGCCGCTTCCCTTCGAGCTCCGCGAGCGCCTCGTCAAGATCGAGCGTGGCGCAGTCTTTGCCGCGGTCCCATACCACAAAGCCACCCTCGCGCAGGTGCGGGGCCTCCTTGCCCCAGAGGCGCACGACGCGGGCCCCGTGATCGGCCAGAAACATGGTCGCCAACGCCGCGGCGGGTCCCGTGCTCAGATCGAGCACCGTCAATCCGTCAAGCGCTGAGGCCATTGGGGGCTTCCTGTAGCCGGGTGCATGCTCGGGCAGGGTGTCAAGCCTCAAGCTTAGACAACAAGGCGAGCGCGGCAAACCTTATCGGCCGCTGGCCGCGGTTCTCGAACCGGCATAGGGTGCGGCGCCCAATTGAGGGACGCCATGGCTCGCCTCGCACGTTCGCTCGACCGCCTCAAGCCCCGTTACGACATGGTCGTGGTGGGCTCGGGCTACGGTGGGGGCGTGGCGGCATCACGGCTGGCACGCGCGGGCAAACGCGTTGCCGTGCTGGAGCGAGGGCGCGAGTTCCTCACGGGTGAGTTTCCTGCGCGCTTTCCGGATCTGCGTGGCGAATTGCAGCTGACGGGCAAGCGGTTGCGCATGGACTCAGCGACTGGGCTCTATGACGTGCGCTTCTGTGAGGACATGCACGTGCTCGTTGGATGCGGGCTCGGCGGAGGTTCGCTCATCAATGCGGGGGTAGCGTTGCGCCCCGATGATCGGGTCTTGCACGATCCCCGATGGCCCGAGGAGGTGGCACGGGACGGATGGCTGGCTGAGGGCTATGCGCGGGCGACCCGCTGGCTGCGCCCGAGCCTCGATCCCACCGCGGCCGAGCGCCGCAAATACCAAGCGCTCGATCGCGCCTCCGTGGCACTGGGCAAGGCGCCCGTCCACGCGCCTGTGGTCGTGGGCTTTGCGGCGACGGTGAACCCCGCAGGTGTGGCGCAGCCCGCGTGCACCCGCTGCGGCGACTGTTGCGGCGGTTGCAATACCGGCGCCAAGAACACGGTGGCGCTCACCTATCTGCCTGACGCGGTCCGACACGGCGCAGAGATCTTCACGCATGCCAGGGCAAGCCACCTCACGGGGGTGCCAGGGGGCGGCTGGCGCGTCCACTTCGACCAGCTGGATGGAACCGGGCCGCGCTCAAACAGCACCAGCGTAACCGCCGACGTCGTCGTCCTGGCAGCGGGTACGCTCGGTTCGACCGAGATCCTGTTGCGCTCGCGGGAACGGGGGCTCCCCCTATCGGACCGACTGGGCCGCAACTTCTCGGCCAATGGCGACATCATTGCGTTCGGCTATGGGGCCAAGCTTCCCGTCAATGCCATCGGCGTCGGACATCCACCCAAGGTCGATGGCCTTGACGTGGGCGCGTGCGTATCGGGACAGATCGAGATTGTCGACGAGCACGACCTTGCCAAGAGCCTCACCGTTCAGGAGGGCGTGCTTCCCTCGGCGCTTGCACCGCTGCTACCGGCCCTGTTCATCCCCAATGGTCGTCTGATTGGTGCTCTCAAGAGCCTGATCGCGGGCGTCTACAAGGGGCCGTTTGCCAGCCTGCAGACGTTTTTCGCCGTGTCCCACGACAGCGCGTCGGGGCGCCTGATGCTCGAGGACGACCGGCTCGTGCTGTCGTGGCCCGGCGCTCGGGACGAGCCGGTCTATGCCCGTCTCGACGCGGCCTTGGGCGCGCTCGTCGGTCAGGCGGGCGGCAGCTATGTGAAGAATCCACTGGCGGGCACCATGATGGGCCAGCAGCCCGCCACCGCCCATCCGCTCGGCGGCTGCGGCTTGGGCCGCGACCGTAGTGAGGGTGTGGTGGACCACAAGTGCCGCGTCTTCGACGCGAGCCCCAGCGCCGGGACTGCGGCGGTGCACGATGGGCTCTACGTCGTTGACGGTGCTGTCATGCCGCGCTCGCTGGGCGTCAACCCGCTCCTGACCATCACCGCATTAGCCGAGCGCGCCATGCTGCACCTCGCCGCCGACTTTGGCCTAACGTTTGACGACGCGGCTCGGGCCTATGCATCGCCGATTGCCGCTGTCGCACCGGGCATGGCAACGTTCGCCGAAGAGACCTGATGTGTTTGCATCGCGCTTGGGGGCTGTTGGGTAGCCTAGCGAGGAGGGTCGATCAAGCTTGCTGCGGACAGGCGACCGCCAACCTACAACGCGACCTCGATCAGATAGGGGCCATGCGTGCGCAGGCCGGCACCGAGCGCCTTGGCGAGCTCCTCACATGTTTCGACGCGAGTGGCCTCCACCCCCATGCCGCGCGCCAGCGCCACCCAACCGAGGTCGGGGCGACCGATGGAGAGCATGTCGACGGCGCGGGGGCCGGGATTGCGCACACCGACGTTGGTGAGCTCACCACGCAAGATGTTGTAGGTGCCATTGGCGAAGATCAGCACCGTGACGGCCAGGCTCTCGCGCGCCATGGTCCACAGCGCCTGCAGCGTATACATGGCGCTGCCATCCCCCACCAGGGCGATGACCTTGCGCTCGGGACAGGCGATGGCAGCGCCGATGGCCACGGGCATGCCGTAACCGATGGAACCGCCCCGATTGTTGATCCAGTCGTGCGGCGGAGCGCCAGCGGTCTCGGGGAAAAACTCGCGCCCCGTGGTCACACTTTCGTCCACGACGATGACGTTCTCCGGCAGCATGGCGCCCAGGACGGAGGCAATGGCCGGCGGCGAAATGGGACCGGTCGGAAGCGCGGGCCGGCGTGGTGCGGCGATGCCGGCCGGTGCCGTCCGCATGGCGCCAAGCTCGATGGCCAGCGCCTCGAGGGCCGCCTCGATGTTCTCAGTCTGGCTCGCCAGCTGCGTCGACCTCGCGTCCTGAGGCATGAGAAGGCTCGGCTTGTCGGGATAGGCGAAGAACGCGACCGGCTCGCGCGCCCCCACGAGCACCAAGTTGCCCGCCGCCCGCATGACGCTGAGTGCTCTGTCCACGACATAGGGGATGCGTTCGACCTGCACGCGGCCTGCGCCTCGCTCCAGTCGGGAGTTGGCGCCTTCCGTCAGGATGCCGCACCCGGTCTTGGCGGCGATGCGTCCCGCCAGCTCCAAACTGCGCTGGCGCAGGGCATCCCCGCCCATCAGCAAAGTCGCGCGTTGGCCGGAGCGCAACATGGCAGCCGCCGCTTTGACGGCGTCATCGCTGACGTGCGCCGGCGCTGGCAGAGGCGCCGGCTCGACCGGGCCGCTGGCCGGCCCCCAGGCCGTATCTGCCGGAAGGATCAAGGTGGCGATGTGGCCGGGGATTTGCCGTGCCGCCTCAATGGCGAGAGCTCCGTCCGCTGCGACCGTGCGGGAGCTGGGCGATGTCTTGACCCAGTGCGACATGGGCGCCGCCACGCCCTCGATATCAGCGGTCAACGGAGCATCGTAGGCGATATGATAGGTGGCGTGCTCGCCCACGATGTTGACGATACCCGAGTTTGCCTTCTTGGCGTTGTGCAGGTTCGCCAGCCCATTGGCGAGGCCTGGCCCCAGATGCAGCAAGGTCGAGGCGGGCCGTCCCAGCATGCGATAGTAGCCATCGGCGGCGCCGGTCACCACGCCCTCAAACAGGCCGAGCACGCAGCGCATGCCGGGAACCTTGTCCAAGGCGGCAACGAAATGCATTTCCGAGGTGCCGGGGTTCGTGAAGCAGACGTTGACGCCACCAACGATCAGGGTGCGCACCAGGCTTTCGGCCCCGTTCATCGCTTCAGGCATGGCTCGCGTCCTCCTCAAGCTCGCATGCTGCCACAGCGCCGTCCTGCGAAGCGTGGGTTGCGGGCGCGACGACCCTAGTCCGAAATGCACCAGCGTTCCAATCCGAGCGATCATGCCGGCGACGGCGGCCTGCCCGGCATTTCCGGACGTTTGGGGGCGTCGAGGACCGTGATAGTGTGCGAACGATTTCGGCGCGCGCGGAGGGCAGCATTGCCATGAACAAATCGCTGGTGCAGCAGCAGTTCGGCGCGCACGCCGCCGCCTATGTCACCTCAACCGTGCACGCCAAGGGCGCAAGCCTCGCCCGGCTCGTGGAGCTCGTCGCACCGCAATCCACCTGGCAGGCGCTCGATGTTGCCACTGGCGCCGGGCACACGGCGGCTGCCTTTGCCCCGCATGTGGCGCACGTGATCGCCAGCGATCTGACGAGCGAAATGCTTGAGGAGGCGGCCAAGCTCGCCAAGTCCAAGAGCCTTGCCAACATGGAGACGGCGCGCGCTGACGCCGAGGCGCTGCCCTTTGCGGATGGTCAGTTCGACCTGGTGACCTGCCGCATCGCGCCGCATCATTTCCCGGATGTGGCGGCGTTCGCCGCCGGGGTGTGGCGTGTCCTCAAAGCCGGTGGCACGTTCGCGCTGGTCGACAATATTGCCCCCGATGCCCTGTCGACACCGGGCTTCTCGGCCGCCGAGCTGGGCGACGCAGCCCGGATCTACAACGCCTTCGAGAAGGTCCGCGACCCCAGCCACGCCCGTTGTCTCGGGATGGCCGAGTGGAGCGAGGTGCTGAGCGATCGGGGTTTTGTGGTGGTGCATACGGAGCGCCTGCCGAAAGACATGGAGTTCCAACCCTGGGCCGAGCGCATGGGCACCGATGCCGCGACGGTTGAGCGACTGCGCTCGATGCTGGTGGAGGGCTCGTCGGCGCTCAAGGCCTTCCTCAAACCGCGGCGCGAGCAGGACAAACTGTGGTTCACGTTGGACGAGGCGATCCTGATCGCCCGCAGGCCGGTGTGACGACGTGGCCTGGACGGTTCGACTTGAATTCTAATCCGGAACGCGGCTATAGTGCGCTTATGCAGAGTAGCCTTCACACGCTGATCGCGAGGCGAATTACTCCCCCGGTTGCCTGAGGGCACCGGGCCGTTGCCTCCCTTTTTCTCGATCACGTGTAAGGATCTGCCTCCCATGCTATCTTCAGCCGCAGCCGCCGGCGTTGCGCCGCGCGAGCAGGCTCACACGGTCCGAGCCTTTTTCTTCGTCACCGCTCCCGCCGATCCTGGCCTGCTATCGCGGCTGATCGAACCGGTCGCCAAGCTCGGTGCCGTCCCAAGCCGCGTGCACGCGTCGCGCGAATCGGGCGACGGCAGCGAGCTTAGCGTCGAGTTGCGGCTCGCCGGGGTTGCCCCGCGCACGGCCGAGCTCGTCGAGTTCGCGCTCAGAGCGGTGGTCGGTGTCCGTCAGGTCATGGCGCTCATCGAGGCGGAGGCCTGACCGAGCGCCCTGACCGAGCACCTAGACCGAGCACCTTGGCCCTAGTCGTCAGCGATACCATCGCCTAAGTCTCTCTCGGGGGCATGACGGCCGGGCAGGCGAGGCAACCCATGGCGGGCGGCAAGGACTGGGCGCGGCGGCGAGCACCCGATCTCGGCGATTTCGAGGAGCTCGCGGCGGCGGCGTGGGCAAGGCTGCCGCATTCGCTTCGCGACATGTGCGGCAACCTCATCGTGCGCGTGGAGGATTTTGCCACCGAGGAGGTGCTGCGTGAGCTCAAAATCGAGAGCCCCTTCGACCTGATGGGGCTCTACCACGGCGTCAGCTTCGCGAAGAAGAGCGTGATGGACCTGCCGCGCGGCCCGGACATGGTGTTCCTCTACCGCCGTCCGCTGCTCGATTGCTGGGCGGACGGCGAGCAGACGCTGGGGCATCTCGTCGCGCACGTGCTGGTGCATGAGATCGGCCATCATTTCGGTCTGTCCGACGCCGACATGGAGCGGATCGAGACGTCCGTCCGGGAGTGAAGGGCCGGGGATCATCGACCGCGGTGGATTGACCAGGGTCCCCGATTGCCGCCCAGGTGAAGATCAGCCAAGATTGGCCAGGCTTGGCCACGATTGATGGGGGGATGGGGATACCACGGTCGGAGTGCCCTACTGCAGTGGGTGGCGCTGACACCAGACAGCCGTCCCGCAGGTTGCATTCCCGACCCGACCGCGCCAAGTTGGCCTTGGAGGCCCGTACCTTTGAGGGCGTTGCAACACTTGAGGGGGAATTCTCTTGCGCGGCGGGGAGCGCGCGTGGCGCTCGCCGTGGCCGTGAGCGCTGTGTGCGCGCTGCGCGCCAGCGCCGGACCCACCCCTGAAGAGTACGTGGGCCACGTCGGCGGCGATGCCAAGATCGTGCCCGCGGGTGAGCTGAAACTCGACGGACAGCGCTTGCTGTGCGGCCAGCGTCCCACGGTCCTCGACAACAATCTTGATGACTATGGTGCCGCCTATCCGGGGTTTTTGATCCTCAATCCAAAGCTCCTCAATCGGGTCTCCACCCCCGTGAAGCTGTGGATCTATGCGCACGAGTGCGGCCACCAGTTCCGTGGACCCGACGAGGAAACGGCGGACTGCTTCGCGGTGCAGCGGGGGCGTCGGCAGCGCTGGTTGACGTCCGAAGGGCTCGAGGAGGTCTGCCGCTTTATTGCGCCGGCCAAGGGCGACACCATGCACTTTTCCGGCTCCTACCGCTGCGAGGCCATGCGCAAGTGCTACGTCGACCACGAGGTCAAATAGGCCGCGGCACCGTGGGGGTGGGACGCTCTGGCGGGAAGGAGGGCCGGGCGGTTCGCGCTAGGTGGGTAAGGCTACCACGCGAGCCGCGGCTGGCATCTTGACGGGCGCGAGCTCGTCGGCGTTAAAAGGCCGAGGCGCCCGGCGACAGGTTCGGAGCCTGACGGAGACAAGGACACATGCAGAAGTTCACTAAGCTTACCGCCGTCGCCGCACCGTTGCCCGTGATCAACGTCGATACCGACGCAATCATCCCCAAGCAGTTTCTGAAGACGATCAAGCGCACCGGACTTGGCAAACACCTCTTTCACGAACTGCGCTACGACGAAGAGGGCAGGGACGTCGCCGACTTTGTGCTGAACAAGCCTGCCTACCGCAAGGCGCAGATCCTGGTGGCGGGCGACAACTTCGGCTGCGGGTCCTCGCGCGAGCATGCTCCCTGGGCGCTGCTTGATTTCGGGATCCGCTGCGTGATCTCCACCTCGTTTGCCGACATCTTCTACAACAACTGCTTTCAGAACGGCATCTTGCCGATCAAGGTTTCGCCGGACGACCTCGACAAGCTGATGGACGATGCCAATCGCGGCGCCAATGCCACCATCACCGTGGACTTGGAAAACCAGGAGATTCGCGGTCCCGACGGCGGGGTCGTGAAATTCGAATTGGACCCGTTTCGCAAGCGCTGTTTGCTCGAAGGTCTCGACAACATCGGGCTCACGCTGCAAAACGAGACGGCGATCGGCGACTACGAAGCCAAGGCCGCGGCCGCGCGACCCTGGGCTTGAGGGCGCGCCCGCGCGCGCGCCGAACTGAAAGCAATGCGGGTGATCAGCCGAGCGCCGCCGCCAAGCGACCGGTCTCCCAACCGATGAGCGCGCGCTTGCGAGTGAGGCCCCAGTGATAGCCGCCGAGGCTACCATCGCCGCGCAGCACGCGGTGGCAGGGCACCACGAACGAGATGGGATTGCGGCCCACGGCCGCCCCAACCGCGCGTGAGGCGGTTGGAGCCCCGATATGGCGGGCGATATCGCTATAGCTCACCGCCTGACCCATGGGAATCTTGAGCAGCGTCTCCCACACGCGCACGTCAAAGTCGGTGCCGATCATGACGAGCCGCACCGGCTGTCCCCGGTGCCGCTCCGCGGCGAAGATTTGCCGAGCATGCGCGGCGGTCCTGGCCGGCGCCTCGACGTAGCGCGCCTTGGGCCAGCGCTGCATCATGTCGACCAGCGCATCCTGCCGCGTCTGGCCTTTGTCTTCATCGACGAAGGCGAGGCCCGCGACACCTCTCTCGGTGGCGATCAGCAAGGCCTCCCCGAACGGCGATGCGTGGAACCCGTAGGCCATCTCCAGCCCTTCGCCGCGACGCTTGTAGTCGCCGGGGGTCATGGCTTCGTGGGAAACAAAGAGGTCGTGCAGACGGCTGCCACCCGACAGGCCCACCTCGAGGGCGGTGTCGAAGACGCTGGCAGAGCCCTTGAGCAAGCTGCGGGCGTGATCAACCGTGATGGCTTGCACGAACTCCTTCGGGCTCAAGCCGCACCAGCGCTTGAAGAGTTTCTGGCAGTGGGCGGGGCTGAGGCCCAGATGTTCGGCCAAGCGATCGAGCGGGGGCTGCTCGGTCCATGTGGCCGACAGAAAGGCAATGGCGCGCCGAATGAGCTCATAATCGCGCGTGCGATCGCTGGCGAGTGGAATTGGGGAGGGGGAGGTGGTGGTTGTTTGCAGCATGGGCCTTTTGCTCGCGGTTGTTAGCGGCGATGCATCTCAATTAGGCCTTCGAGACGTCTCTATCGACCCGATTCTTGTTGGCGCATCAAATGCGCGTGCCCCCGCGGGCGTCGTTGAGGGCGCCCCGTAGAGCCGAAGCGAACGTGCGCCGCTCCTCGTCGGTCAGAAAGCGGGCAAAGGCCAGCTCGCGGCCCTGCGACACGATGCGCAGATCCGTGCGACCGTCGGGCCACTCGCGCAGGTTCACCCGCGCCCAATAGGGGTTGCAATCGAACTGCTCGCGCCGCCCTGAGGGATGCACCCGCGTCCACGTGAAGCGCGCCGGGGTGAGCTCGACCGTCTCGTAAAGCCGACCGGAGCGGTAGTTGAGGCGGAAGGCGAAATAGATGAGCGCGACGTCAAGGCCGAAGAACCCCATCACGGGCCAGGCGCCGGCCAGATAGAAGGCGAGCCCCGTCACGAAGCTGATGGCGCTCAGCGCCACCATCAAGATGACGAACCCCGTGGGTGACAGCGACCTGTGCGGCGTCAGCACGGCGCGGAAGGCACCCGGCTCCGCTTGCGTTTGCTGCGACTTATCGGCCATGAATCATCCTAGCAACCTCAATGGTCCACGCGAAGCTCCCATGCCCAAGACCCTCCGACCGCGACCTACCGCAAGGGCGGTGAAGCGCACGCCGGCCCGCGGCGGGACAAAATCGTCGTCCGAGCGGGTGGCGGAGATTTTCCGGCGCTTTGCCAAGGCCAATCCCGAGCCCAAGGGCGAGCTCGAGTACGCCAACCCCTTCACCCTGCTCGTGGCCGTCGTGCTGTCGGCCCAGGCCACCGATGCGGGCGTCAACAAAGCGACCGAGCCGCTCTTTAAGGTCGCCGACACGCCGCAGAAGATGCTCGAGCTCGGCGAAGAGGGCCTGCGGGAACGCATCAAGACCATCGGGCTCTACCGCAATAAGGCCAAGAACGTCATCGGCTTGTCCCGAGCCCTCATTGCCGAGCACCGCGGCGAGGTGCCGCGTCAGCGCGAGGCACTGGAGGCGCTTCCCGGCGTCGGCCGCAAGACCGCCAATGTTGTGCTCAATACGGCCTTCGGCGAGCCCACATTGGCCGTGGATACGCACGTGTTCCGGGTGGCGCATCGGCTGGGCCTTGCGTCCGGCAAGACGCCGCTCGAAGTCGAGACGGGCTTGCTCAAGGTGATCCCGGAGCGCTATCTCCAGCACGCCCACCATTGGCTCATTCTGCACGGCCGATACGTCTGCCAGGCCCGCAGGCCCAGGTGCGATGCCTGCGTCGTCTGTGATCTGTGCACGGCGAGGGACAAGTGGTTTGACTGCGGCCCGCCAAAGGTTGCCGCGCAGCGAAAGGCTCTATCATGACGGTCGCCAAAGGACGCGAGTTCCTGAGCATTCCCGGGCCTACCAATGTGCCGGACGCCGTGCTGGCGGCCATGCAGCGCCCTGCTATCGACATCTACTCCGGGGAAATGATCGGCATCACCGACAGCTGTCTGGCGGATCTCAAGGAGCTCTTTCGCACGCGAGGCCGGACCTACATCTACGCCGCCAACGGTCACGGTGGCTGGGAAGCGGCGGCCAGCAATGTGCTGTCGCGCGGCGACACGGTGCTGGTCCTGGAGAGCGGGCGCTTCGCCTTGGGTTGGGGCGAGATGGCCAAGATGATGGGCGTAGAAATGGAGGTGCTCAAGGGCGACTGGCGGCGCGCCGTGGACCCGGCCGCCGTCACGGAACGGCTGAAGCGCGACAAGGCGCACGCCATTAAAGCCTTGCTCATTGCGCAGATTGACACCGCCTCCGGTGTTGCCAACGACATCGCTGCCATCCGCATGGCCATGGACGCAGCCAAGCACCCAGCGCTGCTGATGGTGGATTGCGTGGCCTCGCTCGGCTGCATGCCCTTCGACATGGACGGGTGGGGTGTCGACGTCGCCATGGCGGGCTCGCAGAAGGGTTTGATGACGCCACCCGGCCTCGCCTTCGTGGCTGCCAACGATCGCGCCCGCCAGGTGCACAAGTCCGCAGGTTTGCGCACGCTCTATTGGGATTGGACCTTTCGCGAAGGGGAGATGCATTACCAAAAATACTGCGGAACGCCGCCCGAGCACCTGCTATTCGCCCTGCGCAAGGCGATCGATCTGCTCAAGGAGGAGGGTCTGCCCGCTGCCATCCGTCGCCACGAGCTGCTCGCTGAGGCGACGCGGTCGGCCGTGGCCAAGTGGGCCGAGGGCCAGGTGCTCACCTTCAACATCACCAATCCCACCGAGCGCGCCAATTCCATCACGTGCGTGCTGATGCAAGGGCGCGATCCGCAGCCCTTGCTCGATTACGCACGCGAGAAGTGCGGGGTGGTCTTGGGTGTGGGGCTTGGGGACCTCGACGGCAAGGCGTTTCGCATCGCCCATATGGGACACACCAACGCGCCCATGGTGCTGGGCACACTGGGGGCCGTGGAGATGGGCCTCAAGGCCTTAGGCATCCCGCACGGATCGGGTGGGGTCCAGACGGCAGTCGAATATCTGGGGCGTGAGGTGCGCCCTTAAGATCGGGCTCAGCAAGGGAGACCAAGAGGCGCCAGAAACTCTGCCCAACTCAACCACAGCTGGGGCCAGAGCTGAGACAGAGCTGGGCCAGACCTCGGCGGGCCTGGCCCGAGCGCCGCGGGCCCCGCAAGGGATGGGCACCGCGGGGGAAGGGCACCGCAAGGGATGGGCGGCGAACACGGAGGGTCCAGCACCCCCCGGGGCCCCATCACCCCAGATGACTGATGAACTTCGCCTGCATGTAGACCTGCAGGCCCTCGCTGCCGCCTTCGTGGCCAAACCCTGAATCCTTGATGCCGCCGAACGGCGTCTCGGGCAAGGCGATCCCGAAGTGGTTGATGGTCACCATGCCCGATTCCAGCGCGTCCGCCACCTTGGTCGCGGTCTTGGCATCCGTGGTGAAGGCATAGCTGGCAAGGCCATAAGGCAACTTATTGGCCCGGGTCAGCATCTCGTCCGTCTCTTTGAAGCGCAGCATCACCGCGACGGGGCCGAACGGCTCCTCGTGCATGATGCGGGCGCTCTCGGGTACGTCCGTCAGCACCGTCGGCTCGAAGAAGTTGCCCTGGTTGCCAATGCGCTTGCCGCCGGTCGCCACCTTGGCGCCCTTCTCCTGCGCGTCGTTGACGAAGGTTTCGACGGCATTGACCCGGCGCGGGTTGGCGAGGGGCCCCATGCGGGTGTCCGGGTCGAGGCCGTCGCCGACCTTCGTGGTGCTGGCAATATCCGTAAACTTGCCAACGAACTTGTCGTAGACCTTCTCGTGCACGAAGAAACGGGTTGGCGAGACGCACACCTGGCCGGCGTTGCGGTACTTCATGGCGCCCATCAGCTTGGCAACGCCCTCGGGATCGACGTCCTCGAAGACGAGCACGGGCGAATGGCCGCCAAGCTCCATGGTCGCGCGCTTCATGTGGCTGGCTGCCAGGGCGTTGAGGTGCTTGCCCACCGGCACGGACCCCGTGAAGGAGATCTTGCGGATGATCGGATGGGGGATGAGGTATTCGGAGATCTCGGCAGGAACCCCGTAGACGAGATTGAGAACCCCCGCTGGCACCCCGCCGTCGTGGAAGCACTTGACGAGGCCGATGGGCGAGCCGGGCGTCTCTTCAGGACATTTGATGATGATCGAACAGCCGGCGGCCAGGGCGGCTGCGATCTTGCGCACCGCCTGGGTGACAGGGAAATTCCACGGCGAGAAGCCAGCCACCGGGCCGACGGGCTCCATGACCACCATGTTGCGCACACCGTCGGCGCGGGCGGGGATAATGCGGCCGTAGGCGCGCTGTCCCTCGCCGGCGTACCAATCGATGATGTCGGCGGCCGACAGCACTTCCGCCTTGGCTTCGGCCAGAACTTTGCCCTGCTCCTGGGTGAGCACCTTGGCGATTTCGTTGGCGCGGGTGCGCACGAGATCGGCCGCCTTGCGCAAAATCTTGCCGCGCTCGAAGGACGACACCTTACGCCAGGTCTTGAAGCCCTTGTCGACAGCTGCGAGCGCCCGATCAAGGTCACCCTTGGAGACGTGGCCTAGCGCGCCGATGGGCTTGCTGGTGGCGGGATTGATCACGTCCTGCGACTTTGCGCCGGAGGGCTTGACCCAATTGCCATCGATGTAGTGCTCAAGGGATGTGTACATGGCGTCTTTACCTTTGAAGTTGCGAGGCCAGCGCTGCCCGAATAACGCCGGCCAGGGATGAGCGCGCAAGTGCTTCGTGGAAATGTCGCACCCCTCAACCCAACGCGCGACGCAAGCGCAAAGAAGGCTCACACGCTCGGCTTTTCGTTGCAGGTTGAGGGTTCTTCAGTGCGCCAGCCGCGGGCGCTCCAGCGATCGGCCATATCGCGCGCCTCGTCCTCGAAGGGTGGTTCGGGGACAAGCCCGGCCAGATAGAAGTCGTAGCAGTTGGCGCTCGTCTTGACCGCTGTCCAGCATCCCCCGTTAAGCCGGGACTGCTGCGCTGAGGCATCGTAAAACGTGCAGAAGACATGGCCGCGGAAGTGCCATTGGCCCTTCGCTTGGCGCTCGGCCTCATGATATTCGAGCTGGCCGCCGGCAAAGTAGGTCTCGGTGAAGCTGAGGCCGTTGCCATACTGGCCGTCAAGCGTCTTGCCGATGAAGGCTGCTCGCATGGCGTCCTCGCTCATCCACGGAGCGTCGCGGGATGGTGCCCATGCCGGCGCTTGCGCCAGGGCCGCACCGACGAGGAGGCCGGCCAGCGTGCCGGCCAGGGTCAAGTGCGTGGTCAGCCTGGCAACAGGGGTCACAGGTGAGGCTCGCCAAGACAGGGTATGCGCTACGCGGCCTCGGTAACGATGCATTGTGGCCGATGCAGGACGGCAATGGACACGAACAGGCGGGGCGGTTAAAAGCACGCCCGCGCCAATTCGTTGGGCGCGCTGGACACCAAGGCTCAGGAAAACAGCACTATGAGCTATCGCATCGCCGTCGTCGGCGCCACGGGCAACGTGGGCCGAGAAATGCTGTCGATTTTGAGCGAGCGCCAATTTCCCGTGGGGGAGATCACCGCGCTGGCGTCACGCCGGTCGATCGGCGTGGAGGTATCGTTTGGCGAAGCGACGCTCAAATGCAAGGACCTCGCGACCTTCGACTTTGCGGGGGTCGATTTCTGCCTGATGTCGGCGGGTGGCAGCGTTTCCAAGGAGTGGTCGCCCAGGATCGCCGCCAAGGGCTGCATCGTCATCGATAATTCATCGGCTTGGCGCTACGACCAGGACGTACCGCTGATCGTGCCCGAGGTGAACGCGGACGCGGTCGCCGGCTACACGCGCAAGAACATCATCGCCAACCCAAACTGCTCCACTGCGCAGCTGGTCGTTGCCTTGAAGCCGCTGCACGAATTGGCGACCATCCAGCGCGTGGTGGTTTCTACCTATCAATCCGTGTCCGGCGCCGGCAAGGACGCGATGGACGAGCTCTGGAGCCAGACCAAGGGCAAGTACGTGCCCGGCCAGGAGATCGAGCCCAAGAAGTTTCCCAAAGAGATCGCCTTCAACTGCATTCCCCACGTCGACGTCTTCATGGAGGACGGCTATACCCGCGAGGAATGGAAGATGATGGCGGAGACAAAGAAGATCCTTGATCCCAAGATCAAGGTGACCGCAACGTGCGTGCGCGTGCCCGTGTTCGTCGGTCATTCCGAGGCAGTCAATGTTGAGTTCGAGAAGCCCATCACGCCCGAGGAGGCGCGCCAGGCGCTGCGCGCAGCGCCAGGGTGCCTCGTCATCGATAAGCGCGAGTCCGGCGGCTACATGACGCCGGTCGAAGCCACCGGGGAGGACGCCACCTACATCAGCCGCATCCGCGAGGATGCGACGGTGGAAAACGGGCTTGTCCTGTGGATCGTTTCGGACAACCTGCGCAAGGGTGCAGCGCTCAATGCCGTGCAGATTGCCGAGCTCTTGCTCAACCGCAAGCTGCTGAAGAAGGCGGCGTAAGGTCTGCCACCGGTTCCATTGCTTACACTGGGTATTCCAAGCGCGCCGGCAGTGGCTCGATTGGGCCACGCCGGGCTCGTGCTTTTGTGTGGAGGAAGCGCAGCGTTTTCTCCGCGGCCGAATTCGCCCTGAGCGACGCGCTCGGGTTGGGTCGCCCGCAATCGGGAGCCCATTTGAACCTCAATCGGCCCGGACTTTGTCCGAAGCCCTGCTCTCGTCCTCGGTGCGGGCCTCGTTGCGGACCTCATGACGCTTGATCAACCCCACCTGCGCCATGGCAAAGATCAAGGAAAGCCCCAGGATCCCGAACACCTTGAAATTGACCCAGAAGGCTTCGGAGAAATTGCGCCAGACCACCTCGTTGAGGCCAGCCAGGCCCAGGAAGAACAACGCCCAGCGCACGCTGAGCTTGCGCCAACCCTCCTGCGTGAGGCTGAAGGCCTCGCCCAGCAGCAGTTTGAGGAGAGGGCGGCCGGTCATCAGCCCGAAGAGCAGCACGCCAGCGAACAGCAGGTTGATGATGGTGGGCTTGATCTTGATGAAACGGGGGTCGTTGAGCCAGAACGTCAGTCCGCCAAACACCACGACGAGCGCAGCGGTGAGGAGGGGCACCGGCAGCAGGCGGCCAAAGCGCTGCCAGGAGGCTGCCAGGGCGATGACGCTCGCGACCATGACGGCGGCGGTCGCCCAAAAGATGCCGCCGGCAAGGTAGGTAATGCCGAAGGCCGCAAGCGGACCAAATTCGATCAGCAGCTTGACATGTGAATTGGCAGGCGACATGGGCTCCAAGCGCTTGGCCTCGTCGTTCATACCCGCACTCTCACGCTCAAGTGGCCTATCCAACTGCGGCTTCGCCAACGTTTCCCAAGTGAGCCGGCGTCAAGACGCAAAGCCGATCGGGCGGTTGCAAGGAGCCGCCTCGATGCGGCAGCGCACGCCGCCTCTCAAGACGCCGCATCGCCGTTGGGCGCGATCTCGGCGATGGGTTCGGGTAGACGATACTTTTGCAACACTTGCGCTTGCCACCAGAAAAACACGGCGGTGACCGGCATGGTGATGAAGATCTTAAACAGGATCCACAGGTCCACGCCCGTGAATACACGATTGAGCGCGCTGACATGGGCGTGCGCACAGCTCAAGCGTACGATCTCGTTGGCGACCGCCGTGGCCAGAAAAAACACCGCCACGTTGCGGGTGAACTTGGCCCAGCCCTCGTTGGTGTAGTGGAAGGTCTTGCCAAAGACGAAGCGAAAAAAGTTGTGCCCGGTCTTGAGGCTCAACCACAACATGAGGGCAACGAGCGAATTGAACAGGGTGACCTTGATTTGCACCCACATGGCATCGCCGGTGACCAGAGTGAGCGTACCAAAGGTTATGCTCACCGCACCGGCGATAAACGGCATGACCGGCGGCCGGCCCAACATCACCAGTGTGGATATCAAGGACAGCAGCGTGCAACCGATCAAAGCCCATGTCCCTGCGGCGATCCCATAGACGCCGTTGACCAGGAACATCGCGACCAGCGGCCCGATCTCTCCCAGAATGTTGACGGTCTGTTCGGCATTGAACGGGTAATGCCGTTTCCGCCAGGTGACTGCTTGGACTGCCACGCTTCGTCCGATCAGGCGGCTCTCTTTGCGAACGCCACCCCTCCCTTCCCCTGCCCTTCTTAGCTCAGCGCCACTGCGCGCGCAAACTCTCCCGCATCGAAGGCGGCCAGGTCTTCGACGCCCTCCCCGACGCCTATAGCATGCACGGGCAGGCCGAACTTTGCTGAAATTGCGACGAGAATCCCGCCCTTGGCAGTGCCGTCAAGCTTGGTCATGACCAGGCCGGTGACCCCGGCCTTGTCCCGGAAGACCTCCACCTGGTTGAGCGCATTCTGGCCGGTCGTGGCATCGAGCACGAGCAGCACATGATGGGGAGCCGTCGCATCGATCTTGCGCAGCACGCGAATGACCTTTTCTAGCTCACCCATGAGCACTTGCTTGTTCTGCAGCCGGCCCGCGGTGTCGATCAGCAACACCTCGCTGGAATTTTCCCGGGCGCGCACGAGCGCATCATAGGCAAGTCCCGCGGCATCCGCCCCGGCCCCTCGGGCGACCACTTCGGCCTGCGTGCGCTCGCCCCAGATCTTGAGCTGCTCGATGGCCGCCGCGCGGAAGGTATCGCCTGCTGCCAAGGTGACCTTCCTGCCCTCCTGCGTGAAATGCTGGGCGAGTTTGCCGATGGTCGTGGTCTTGCCGGTGCCGTTGACGCCCACCACCAGGATGACGTGCGGGCGATGCTGCCCCTCAAGCCGCAGCGGCCGCGCCACCGGGACAAGCACGCGCTCCACCTCGGCCGCCAGCACGGCGCGCACTTCGGCCGGGGCGATCTCTTTGTTGTAGCGGCCCTTGGCCAGGGCTTCGGTGATGCACATGGCAGTCTCGACGCCTAGATCGGCCTCGATCAGCGAATCTTCGAGCTCCTGCAGCGTATCATCGTCGAGCCTTCGCTTTGTAAAGATACCAACAATGTCTTGCGACAGTTTGGCCGAAGTTTTGGTGAGCCCCGCCTTGAGTCGCTGGAACCAGCCGGTTTTTTTGGGAGGCTCGGCTGCGTCGGAGGCCGTGGTCGGGGTCGTAGACTGGGCCGGAGACTGGGCCGGAGACTGGGCCGTAGACTGGGCCGTAGACTGGGGCGTGGGCGGGGAGGGCGGCTGTTGCGCAGGCGCTTGCTCGGCGGTTTCCGGGGCAGCTGATTCGGGTGCTGCCGGCGTGGGAACAGCCGGTTCTGGCGCCGCCGGGGCAGACGGGCGGCGAAAGAGGCCAAACAGGCGCGATTTGCTGGGCGTGTCGCTCACGGGGCAAACGTGGGGGCGAGTGCCTCCCCCTGCAACTGCCGGCCGCTCCACCCGGTCACGCGGGCGCCGAGCAGGCGCCCGGCCGGCGCCGAGGAAGCGAGCACCATCTCGGCGAAGCTCGGCGTGCGCCCGACCTGGTCGCGTTCCATCAACACCTCCACCTCACGGCCGACCTGCGCCTCCAGATAGCGCGAAAGCGCCGCGGCACCTTTCTGCCGCAACCGGCCCGCGCGTTCCTTCACCATCGCGCGGGCGACCCGGGGCATGCGCGCTGCGGGCGTGCCTGGGCGGGCGGAAAAAGGGAAGACGTGCAGGAAAACAAGGCCGCAGTCGTCCACGAGATCCATGGTGTGGGCAAACATGTCCTCGGTCTCGGTTGGGAAACCCGCAATCAGATCAGCGCCGAACACGACGTCCGGCCGCAGTTGGCGGACCGTCGCGCAAAAGGCCACCGCGTCGGCGCGGGAATGTCGCCGCCGCATGCGCTTGAGGATCAAATTGTCGCCGGCCTGCAAGGACAAATGCAGATGCGGCATCAACCGTGGTTCCTCGGCAATGGCTCGCAACAACTGCGCGTCCGCCTCAACCTGGTCGATGGAGGAAAGTCTGAGCCGCTGCAACTCCGGCACGTGACGGAGGATTTGGCGCACCAGTTTGCCAAGCGTCATCTCGCCCGGCAGACCGGAGCCATAATCCGTGATGTCGACACCGGTGAGCACGACCTCGGGATAGCCGGCCTCGACCAGATGGCGCACGCTCGCCACCACCTCGCCTGCGGGCACCGAGCGGGACGGACCACGCCCATAGGGGATGATGCAGAACGTGCACCGATGGTCGCAGCCGTTTTGCACCTGCACAAAGGCGCGTGCACGCGAGCCAAAGCCGTCCATCAAGGCATGCGCTGTCTCGCGCACCGACATGATGTCGTTCACGCGAACGCGTGGGCTGTCGCCGCGATCAAATCCCCAATAGGTTTGTGCGTCCATCTTTTCACTGTTGCCGACAACGCGATCGACCTC
>JAMXLN010000019.1 GCA_024281145.1 Hyphomicrobiaceae bacterium
TCAGGCGCACGCCGGTGGCGCGGGCAATCGCGTTGGCGACACAGGCCGCGGGTGGCACGATCGGCACCTCGCCGACGCCGCGCACGCCGTAGGGCACGTTCGGCACCGGCGTCTCGACGATCACGCATTCGATCTTTGGCACGTCAAGCGCGGTTGGCATGCGATAGTCGAGAAGGCTCGCGTTGCGCAACCGGCCGTCCGGCCCATAGTCGAAGCTTTCAGTCAGCGCCCAACCGAGCCCCTGCACCACGCTGCCCTCGATTTGGCCCTCCACCGCCGCGGGGTTGAGGGCAAGACCCACGTCCTGGAAGGCCGTATAGCGCAGCACCGTCACCTGGCCGGTGGCGGTATCCACCTCGACGTCACACACGTGCGCGCCGATTTCGACGCCAAGCGGCAGCTTCGTGGAGACACCGCGCCCGACCACGGCGCCGTCGGTCAGCGTTGCCTGCATGAGCTCGGCGAGCGAGATGGCCGGACCGCCGGCCTGACGCGACCGGAAGACGCCGCGAGCATAGCTCAGGTCCTCGGAACGGCACTGCAGCTTCTCCGCGGCCCGCCTGGACAGCTGCGCCAGTGCATCCCGACTCGCCTCAACGAGCGCGGCCGTCATGGTGCGCGCCACGCGGCTGCCGGCGGCACCATCGCTGTAGCCCACCGACTTGGTGTCGCCGGTGCTGATGTGAATGTCGCCGATGGGCACACCGAATTCTTCTGCCACGACCTGCGCCATGGTCGTGCGCGTGCCGGAAAGGTCGATGGCACCCATGGTCACCATCAAGCGGCCGTCGCCGGCGATGGTGACGTGACCCGCCGAGGTCATGGAGGTGCCGCGCCAGTAACCCAACGCGAGACCCCGCCCGCGGGGCAATCGGCCCGCGGTGAGCGGGTCCGTCCAGCAGGGGTGCTCGCCCACGCGCTGCAAGATCGTTGTGAGCCCGATGGAGGGAAATGGCGTACCGATCGGCATCGTGCTGCCGGTGACGGCGGCATTGCGCTTGCGGAACTCCAGGGGATCGAGGTTTAGACGCTGGCAAAGCGCGTCCATCACCTGCTCCATGGCAAAGGCAGCCTGGATGCCGCCGGGCCCGCGATAGGCTTCCGTGCGCGGCTTGTTGGTGACGACGTCATAGCCTTGAAGGTGCAGGTTCGGGGTTTGGTAAAGGGCAGCCGACGCCTGCATGAGCAGCGACGGCGAGAGGCCCGGCAGCCCGCCTGCGTCCATGCAATACCTGCCCTCGATGGCGACGAGGCGGCCCTCTTGATCGGCGCCGACGGCCACGTCGATGCGCGCGCCCGCTGGAGGGCCGCTCCCTCCTTGCAGGACCTCCTCGCGGGTGAACGTCAGCTTGACGGGGCGTCCGCATTTCTGCGCCAGGCGTACAGCGACCGCCTCGCCGTGAATGGCGATCTTGCCACCGAAGCCACCGCCGATCTCCAGCGGCACCACCTTGAGCCGCGACTGCGGCATCCCAAGCATGCGTGCGATCATCAGCTCAGCCGTGAATTGGCCCTGCGTCGACGCCCACACGGTGGCGAAGCCGTTGGCATCCACCTGAGCCACCACCACCTGCGGCTCCAGATAGCCCTGATGCGCGGTGTCGACCTCAACACAAAGGCGTTGCCTGGCAGCGGCGCCTTCGAGCGCTTGGGCGGCATTGCCGCGCGCTATGAGGGTACGCGAGCAGACATTGCTCGGCGCGCGCGGCCTGGGTTCAACGCCCTTGGTGAAGACGTGCTCGTGAAGCACAGGCGCCTCTGGCGTCATGGCGGCGGCGATGTCAAGCACCGCGGGCAGCGGCTCGTACGCGACCTCGATCAAGGTCAGCGCCGCCTCGGCGATGTGCCGGTCGACCGCAGCCACGCCAGCCACCGGCTGGCCAACCCAGTGCACTTTGCTGCGGGCCAAGTTGATCGCCGCGATCATCCACATGTCGTAGCCCGTCTCGCCCATAGGGATCGTGGCCCCCACCGGCAACTCGGGGAAATCGGCCGCCGTGACGACCGCCAGCACGCCCTTTAGAGCTTGCGCGCGCGCAACGTCGATGCTGCGGATACGGGCATGCGCGTGCGGACTGCGCAAGAGCTTGGCGTGCACCAGGCCTGGCAAGCTGAAGTCGGCTGGATAGATCGCCTGACCTGTCACGCGCTCCTTGGCATCGACGCGCGGCAGCCGCTTGCCGACGACCTGGTGGGCCGAGCTCGTCTCCATCGCCTATCGCCCTCCCAGTGCGGCGGCCGCTGATTGGATGGCCTCCACAACCTTGCCATAGCCCGTGCAGCGACACAGGTTTCCCGCGATCGCGTGCCGGATCTCCGCGTCGGTGGGCAGAGCGTTGACATCGAGCAGCGCCTTGGCCGAAAGCACGATGCCCGGCGTGCAAAACCCGCACTGGGTGGCGCCGGTGGCGACGATCGCCTGCTGGATCGGGTGGAGCGCATCGCCGGTGGCAAGACCCTCAATCGTCAGAATATCGTGGCCGGGTGCCTCCTGCGCCAGCATGAGGCAAGCACACACCGCGGCGCCGTCGACGAGCACCGTGCAGGTGCCACAGTTGCCGTTGCCGCATCCTTCCTTGGTGCCCGTCAGTCCCAAGCGATCGCGCAGCAGCTCCAAGAGCGTGTCGCGCGTGTCGGCGAGCGCGGTGCGCTCCTCGCCGTTCACGGTGCAGGTGATGAGCGTCTTCATTTGGAAGGTGCCTCGACGTCGATCCCGAGCTGTGCGCAGCAGTCGGCGAGCGCGCGCATCGTCAGCACTGCAACGAGCGAGCGGCGATAATCGCCCGATCCGCGCGTGTCCGTGATCGGTCGCGCATCCTGGGCGGCGCACCGGCCGACCTCCTCGAGCAGCGCACGGGTGGGCCGCTCACCGACCAGCCGCTGCTCAGCCAAGGGAGCGCGCATCGGGGTCGGGCCGACCGAGGCGAGCGCCACGCGGGCCTCGGCGATGACGCCTTGCCGGTCGAGACGAATGTAAGTGCCGGCGCCCGCGATGGCGATGTCCATCTCGCGCCGCGGCGTGAAGCGCAGATAGGCGACCGCCGATGGAGCCGGAGGGGGTGGAAGCACGATCGAGACGAGAAGCTCGCTGGGCTCGATCGTGGTCTTGCCGGGACCGACGAAAAGCTCCTCGAGCGGCAGCTGTCGCGTTCCCGCCGGTCCGGCAATGTGCGCCACGGCAGCGTGACAGATCAATGCGGGAACCGCGTCGGCGGACGGCGCGGCGTTGCAGATATTGCCGCCGAGGCTCGCGCGGTTTTGCACCTGCACGCCGCCGATGAGCCGCGCCGACTGCGCAACGGCGGGATAGTTCGCGGCGATCGGGGAGCTGCGCGATACGGTCGCGGCGCTGGCTGCAGCACCGATGGCAACGCCACCCTCCGCAGTCGTCGCGATGCCGGTCAGCTCGCCGACGCCTTTGATGTCGACGAGACAGCCGACACTCCGGCGGCCCTCGCGCATCTGTGCGATCAAGTCCGTGCCCCCGGCCAGCACCCTGGCATCGCCACCACGCAGGAGGGCCAACGCCTCCGCCAGGGTTTGCGGGCGCTCATAATCGAAGTCTTGCAACGATTGCCTCCTCAAATCCAAGCCGGCAGGCACATAGACCGACCAGATGCGCTCTCGCAATTGGGGGAACGTCATCGTGCTCCGGTCGGCGCAAGCTCAGCACCGCCTCCTCGCGCTGCGTTGGCGATCCAGGGCTAACCGGGCGTTGCGGGTCGCGGGGCCGGAACAGCCGGAGCGACGGGTACGGGCCCGGGCACTGGTGCCTCCTCCAGCTGCCGGCGCTGGCGCTCCATCTCCTCGCGCCGTCGCGCCTCATCGAGCCGCCGCAGTCGTTCAAGTTCCTCCACATCGCGCTCCATGCGTCGCACGGCAAGCTCCCGCTGGAGCGCCTCTGCATCGATGCGAGGCTCGAGGCTGCCGAGCGCGGTGACACTTCCGCGGTAGCCCACCACGACCGCCGGCAGAGGCGCCTTATCGGCACCGCCGGCGGCCTTGGCCTCGAGCCGCCATTCGGATTCAAATTGCAACGACTTCAGGTCAAGAGCCGCCGTGCCCTGCGCGCGCCCTTCGGGCGCATCGATCGCAATCGGCCTCACCGCGAGGCGGCCGTCGGCGATATCGATGACGATCTTAGCGGGAAGCGACAGCCCACCGGCGCCAAGACTGGCGCCGAGCGTTTGCTTGAGCGTGGCGTTGAGGTTGTCGGGGTCGCTCCGCAACGCCGCTTCGATCGCTTTATCGACGGCGCCTGGCCATAAGGTGGGGAGCTTGGCACCACTAAGCTCCAGGGCCCCACCCCCCTGCAGCACGGAGAAAACGCCGCGCGGGCTCACCCCTTTACCGGAGAACTTGATCTCCCCCCCGATCGATCCCGTGGCGCGGGCATCGGCACTGAGCGCGGCCACGGTCAGGCCGGCGAGGCTCAAGCTGCCGCTAACTGTAACGCCCCCGGGCGTCTTGGTCATGGCGAACTGCGCGCGGCAGCGTCCGCTCAGGCAGGCGCCCGCAAGCTCTCGCACGTCGATCTTTCCACTTTGCAAGGAGACATCGAGGCTGGCCTCGTCGAGCCCCAAGCCGTCGCTCAGCGCCAGCCGTTTGGCGTTGAGCTTGACGTGGCCGTCTAAGCCATCGAGCCCGTTGCTGTCGAAGGGGTCGTCCGACCACACGCTCGCTTGGCCCGAGATCGCGCTTTCCGCCGCCCCAGCCACCGCCAGCCGCTGGTCCTGGACGATCGCGAGCAACCCGGCAAGCGAGAGCTCGTCGACATCGAGCCGACCCGCAACCTGGCGGCGCTCGCCGACATTGGCGATCGAAAGCTCGCCCCTGACGCTGCTGCCCGCGACATTGAGGGCGAGCCTCTCCAGGGCAATCGTGCTGCGGTCGACGGCAAGCTTCAGCGAGCCAGCCACGGGCACCCCATCAAGCCGCAAGGGGGGTTGCAGGCCGGCGAGCCCGGCAAGGCGGCCGCCGTCAGCGCTTTTGATGTCGAGGGTGCCCCGCGCCGTGTTGCCCTCCTCGCCCGCCACCATGCGTCCGCGGAATTCGAGGGCAAGATCGCCGGCCGCCACCGAGGCCAGCGACACCAATCCCTCCTTGGGCACGCCAGCCGCCTTAATCACGACGCGTCCCGGCGCGGCGTTGGCGGTGCGGCTCGGTGCAAAGGCCGGAGCCAGAATCGCCGCAACCGCTTGCGCATCATTGCTTTCGATAAGGCCAGTCACGTCGGCCGGTCCCGTGCGCCAGCCGGCCGGGCCGCCATCGAGACGCGCGTTGAGCTTCGCGCCAGCACCGTTCGCCTCTCCGTCAAGCACCAGATCGACAGAGGTTGGCGTACGCGCGCCGAACGCGAGCGATCCCCCGATGCGCAGAGGTGCCACCGTGTTGGCGCGTTTGTCATCAGGGCGAAACACCTCGGGAACGCCGATGAGCTCAGCCAACGGAGCAACTCCGGCACCGCGGTCGGCAATGACGACACCCCGCAGATTGCCCTTTGGGCGCCCAGCGGCGTCATCCACCTCGCCTTCAAGCTCCAAGCTAAAGCCCTCATCGCCAGCGAGCCGCAGGGCCGGGACGCGCAGCCGACCGCCCTCGAAGGCGACCTCGACGGCAACGTCGCGATAGCTGCGCGCGGCCGTGAAGAGCTGTCCAGCGTTGAGACGAATGAAAGCATCGGCCTGCGGGCCGTGCCAGGCAGATTTGGGCGCAGCAAGGCCGGGATTTGCGCCCTGACCTCCGTTCGGGCTCATGATGGGCCCGCGCAGCGCCATGTCAAAAATCTCGCCCAGGCTCGCTCCCGCGGGAATGAAGGCGCGCGCGTCGAGCTGCGGGCTCTCGATCTTGAGCCGCAATTCGGGCCGACCCTCCCAGGCATACTGAGCGTCGGCAAAGATCGCACCGCCCGACAGATCGCCGACGATGTTGCGCAAGGACGCGCGTCCGCGCGTCATCGCCAGCTGCGCGCGCGCCCCAAAGCTGCCGTCGCCCCTCGGATCCAACGTGAAGGCCCCCGCCGTCGCCCAGGAGAGAAAGCGCACAAGGCTTGTGCCCCGCAAACCGATGCTGCCCTCGAACACGGGCGCCTCCGGCGGACCAGTGACGTTGCCCTTGAGCTCGCCGCGACTGCCACCTGGCAGACCGAGCCGCAGATCTTCGATCGCAAGCTTGCCGGCCGTGCGCACGAGCGCCAGATGCACCCCGCTCACAGCTTCCCGGCCGACGTTGGCTTGGTCGATCGAAAACGTTGCGCGCGATTGGCTCTCACCCGGCAGCAGATCGCGCAGTCCGATCGCCAGCGGAACGATGCTCTCGAGCGGGCTGGCGCCCGCGCCGGCGCCGGCAATGCGGTCAAGATCGAGCCAACGCGAGGCCAGGCTCAGCTCCACCGCCAGCGCAGTCCGCCACGAGGCCTTGACCTCGCCGCTGACGAGCTGCGGGCGGCCATCCTGCTCAAAGGCCAGCGACAGCTCGGAAAGCCTGGCCCCTGCGGGATCCGCATGCAGCTGAGCCCGCAGGTCGAATGTAGCCTCGCCCTTGTCCGCGCCACCCTCGAGATCGGGCCTCATCGGTTTCCTGGGTAATCGCAGCCGCGTCGTCGGCTGCGCCTGCCAGAGCCCGGCGATGGGCACCCGCGCGCTAAGATCGCCCTCGATGCTGGGTTTGCCCATGAGGTCGGCCACACGCCCATCGAGCGTATACGTCGAGGCACCGCCGTCGACCCGCAGGACCGCCTTGAAGCGCAAATTCCCGTCGCCCTCCGCCCGCGCGGTGGCCACGCGCAGCTCCCGATCGGGGCCCTGGGCGCCAAAGGTGCCGCGCAGGCGATAGGGGCCCTCCAAGGCGGGCGTTGACAGCTCGCCATCGAAGCCCTCAAAGCGCGTGCGTTCTGTCCCATCGGGCCCGTGCAGCGCGAGCACGCCATCGACGATCTTGACCGAGGAGAGCGTTACCTTGGCAGGTAGGAATGCGGCGCGCGCGAGGGCCTCCCCAAAGCTCTGCCAATTCCAGCCGTCGGTGTTGTCGAGGGCCAGCCGCAGCACGGGGCGAAGCAGCTCGATATCATTGGCCTCCAGCACGCCGCGGACCATCGGCGGGATGGCGAGCTTGACGGTGAGGCTGTCGGCGCGAAAGAAGGGCTCCTGGAGGTTGACGGACGCATCGGCAATGCGCACTTTCTCGAAGCGGAAATAGGGGGTCGGGAGCAGGTGCAGGTTGACGGCACCGCCCACCCGAACCTCGCGGCCCAAGAGGCGAGTGGCCTCCTCCTCGAACACGCTGCGATAGCCGTTCCAATCGACGAAGTAGGGGATGGCGAACAGCGCGCCGACCACGGTGATCAGAAAGACCGCTATGGCGATGATGAAATTGCTCATCCGCCGATCCTGCTCGCGGAGGCGCGCGGCCGCGCCCGCCCTCGCCGCCAACAGCACCCTGCGCGGGCGCATGGCCTTGCATCAAACCGCATTGATCCTACCCTTCGGGCGCGCTTTGCCGCGAAAGCCGGCCCTCACAAGGCTGCCGCTCGCCTCGGCTGCGATTATCACACAGTTGCGTGCAAGTTTGGATCAGGAATTTGCCGCTTCCACGGCCATCGGTCCGCTGTGGGCAGGTGGCGTTGGCGGATTGCCGGCACAAGCGCGGTGCGATAGGTGCTGCTGATGCCCGCGAATCGCCAAAGCTCGGTCCCATCTGGCGCGCTCACATCGCAGCCGAGCCAGCCTACAATTTCGGCGCGCGCGCAGGGCAGGTTCGCCACGGCCTATATGACCGATCTCAACCCCGAGCAGCGCGCCGCCGTCGAAGCCATGGACGGACCGGTGCTCGTGCTGGCAGGCGCAGGCACCGGCAAGACGCGCGTGCTCACCACCCGCATTGCGCACATCATGTGCACGGGCCGCGCACGCGGCGCTGAGATCCTAGCCGTCACCTTCACCAATAAGGCGGCACGCGAGATGAAGGAGCGCATCGGGGAGCTCGTCGGGGGCGCCGTCGAAGGCATGCCGTGGCTTGGCACCTTTCATGCCATCGGCGCCAAGATCCTGCGCCGCCATGCCGAGCTCATCGGCCTCAAATCCGGCTTCACGATCCTCGACACGGACGACCAGATCCGCCTCATCCGCCAAGTGCTCGAGGCCGAGGGCCTGGACAAGGACCGCTGGCCCGCGCGCCAGCTGGCGGCCCTGATCGACGGCTGGAAGAACCGCGGTCTCACGCCCGACAAGGTACCGCGCGGAGAGGCGTTCGGGTTTGCCGAGGGTAAAGGGGCGGCACTCTATGGTGCCTACCAGAAGCGCCTCAAGGAGCTCAATGCCGCCGATTTCGGCGACCTCCTGCTTGAGGTGCTGCGCCTCTTCCTGGAAAACGCCGACCTGCTCGCCCACTACCAACACCGCTTTCGCTACACGCTGGTCGATGAGTATCAGGACACCAACGTGGCGCAGTACCTGTGGCTGCGGCTCATCGCCAGCGGCTCACCCAACATTTGCTGCGTCGGCGACGACGACCAATCGATCTACGGCTGGCGTGGGGCGGAAGTGGACAACATCTTGCGTTTTGAGCAGGACTTCCCCGGCGCCCGGGTCATCCGGCTTGAGCGCAACTACCGCTCCAAGGGCCACATCCTGGCGGCCGCCTCCGGGCTCATCGCCCACAACAAGGGGCGGCTCGGCAAGACGCTCTTCACTGATGAGGCGATGGGCCTGCCCGTGGCCGTCACTTGCACCTGGGACGACGAGGAAGAGGCGCGTGGCATCGCCGACATCATCGAAACCCTCAGCAAGGCCGGCACGCGTCGCAACGAGATGGCAATCCTGGTGCGCGCCTCGTTCCAGATGCGCGCATTCGAAGATCGCTTCGTCTCCGTCGGCATGCCCTATCGCGTGATCGGGGGCCCACGCTTTTACGAGCGCCAGGAAATCAAAGATGCCATCGCCTACCTCGAGGTCACGCTCAATCCCGCCAACGACTTGAAGTTCGAGCGCATCCTCAACACACCCAAGCGCGGTCTTGGCGACACCGCGCTGCGACGGATTGCCGAGCTCGCCCGGGCCCGAAACGTCTCGCTCTACCAGGCCGCACGCCAGATCGTGGAGACCGAGGAGCTGAGCGGCCGGGCGCGCAAGGCGCTTTGGGACCTCATTCAGGCGTTCGAACGCTGGCGCGGGCAAATCGACGCCATGAAACACACCGAGCTCGCAGAGCTCATTTTGGATGAATCCGGCTACACGCAGATGTGGCAGAACGACAAGAGCCCACAGGCGCACGCCCGGCTGGAGAACCTGAAGGAGCTCGTGCGCTTCATGCACGAGTTCGAGAGCCTGCAGGGCTTTCTTGAGCACGTCTCGCTTGTCATGGATGCCGACACGAAGGATGGCGAGGATCGCGTCTCGCTCATGACGCTGCACGCGGCCAAGGGTTTGGAGTTCGACGTCGTGTTCCTGCCCGGCTGGGAGGAGGGACTGTTCCCACACCAGCGCAGCCTCGATGAAACCGGTCAAGCGGGCCTCGAGGAGGAGCGGCGGCTCGCCTACGTCGGCCTCACCCGTGCGCGTCGGCTCGTGAAGGTCAGCTTCGCGGAGAACCGGCGCAATCGCGGCCTGTGGCAAGCGGCCTCGCCCTCCCGTTTCGTCGACGAGCTGCCCGAGGCCAACGTCGAGGTGATCGAGCGGCAAAGTGCCTACGGCGGATCATCGGCCGGCATCGGCCGGTCAAATCCCTACGGCCACAGCCGCTTTGATGAACCAGCCGCCGGATTTGCGAGCGGCTACACCACCCCGGGCTGGCAACGCGCCAAGGAGCGCCGGGGGCGCGAAGGTCCGGCCAAGACCCGCCTGCCCATCACGCTTGAAGGAGAGCTCGTCGCCACCTCGGCCGGGGTTTCGAGCTACGCACAGGGGGAGCGAGTGTTCCACGAGAAGTTCGGCTACGGCGAGGTGGCAGAGGTGGACGGCAACAAGCTCACGATCGACTTCGACAAGGCGGGTCGCAAGCGCGTTGTGGACAGCTTCGTCATCCATGCCGCCCAGGCGTGAGATCATGCCCGCGCAATGAGCCCACAGTTGGAACCACGCTGAGGGCGATCGAGGACGAGACCCATGGTGGCGGAGCTGGTAGCGGTGCTCGATTGGTACCGCGCGATGGGCGTCGACGAGGCAACCGGCGATGTCCCGATCGACTGGCTGCAGCGCGGCGATGGGGCACCGGGCAAGGGCTTCGAGCGCCCCTCGCCCGCCGCCCTAAGCACCCCGCCCGAGCCTGCCGTTGCCAGGGCTGCACCAACCGCGGCGGTCCACCCAACGTCCCGTCCCGCGCCGGCCATTCCAGCTCCCCGCCAGTTCCCAGCGACGGCGCCGGACGCAGCCGTCATGGCGGCCCGCACGGCCGCTCGGCAAGCCGCCGATCTCGATGAGCTGGGCGCCAGGCTCGCCGCCTTCGACGGCTGCAGCCTCAAGGCCACCGCCAAGAACCTGTGCTTTTATCGCGGCACGCCACAGGCGTCCTTGATGTTGATCGGCGAGGCGCCCGGGCGGGAGGAGGATCTGGAGGGCAAGCCGTTTGTCGGCCGCGCGGGCCAGTTGCTCGACCGCATGCTGGCGGCGATCGGGCTCTCCGAGCGCGATGCGCACATCACCAACATCGTCTACTGGCGTCCGCCGGGGAACCGTACCCCCGCGCCCCAAGAAGCCCAGGTCTGCCGTCCGTTTCTGGAGCGCCAGATCGAGCTGGTGGCGCCCACCCTCATCGTTCTCCTCGGCGGCGCCGCAGCCAAGCACCTCTTTGGCGTGGCCGACGGCATCATGCGCATCCGCGGCAAATGGCGGGAGCTGGAGATCGGCGGCAACAAGGCGCGCGCGCTGGCCACGCTCCATCCCGCCTATCTCCTGCGTACCCCGGCTGCCAAACGGTTGGCTTGGCGCGATCTCCTGATGATCAAGACCGCGCTTGGCGACTAGCAACCGGGTGTTGCATGGGCCGCCATTGCAGGGGAGGTTGTCTTGGCATGCCCCTGTTCCCTGTACGCGGGCGCCGCCATCGCGTGCGAGATGGCCTGAAACGGCATGAAGCGGCCTGAAACGGCCTGAAACCCCGCATCTCCCGCGCAAGCGAAACTGGGGCGATTTTCCCCGACACTGCGGAACGCTAAGCGCGCCGGTGCTGCTACGTTATGACGCAGCGTAGCGCTCCGCATCGGTCTTGGTCGCCGGTCCAGCTGCCATTGCCAGGCAAAGCGCCGGGGACAGCGCCCTGGCAGTGCACGAATTGCCAGTGCACGCATTGCCTGTGCTTGCGTTTGCCCTGTGCACGCGTTGGTTGTGCACGCGTTGGTTGTGCGCGCGTTGGCTGTGCGCGCGCAAACGGACACTCCTGCAAATTGGACCAGCGTTTTTGCCGCGCCACCCCGCGACATTGCCAAGCGCGGTCCGCTCAACGGGGGGGCCCCCTCTTCAGCCTGCGATCGCAGCATTTGAGGGAGTTCCCCGCGGCGCCAACTCTCCTTTCTGTACCCCCCGTAATGCTTGTGTGCGGGCACGTGCGTGTCGCGGCAACGATGCCAGTGCCACTCAAGCCCGG
>JAMXLN010000020.1 GCA_024281145.1 Hyphomicrobiaceae bacterium
GAGATCGGCGGGGGGTTCGGCGGCAAGACCGTCGTCTATCTGGAGCCATTGGCCCTGGCGCTGGCCAGAAAGGCACGTCGGCCGGTGAAGATGGTGATGACACGCGAGGAGGTGTTCCGTGCCTCGGGCCCAACCTCGGGCGCGCACGTGCGCGTCAAGATCGGCGCGCGGAAGGACGGCCGCATCGTTGCCGCCGAGGCCGAGCTCAAGTACCAGGCCGGCGCTTTCGCGGGCTCACCCGTGCAGCCGGGCGCCATGTGCGCCTACGCCCCCTACGACCTCGAGAACGTCAGGGTGGTGGGCTACGATGTGGTCACGAACCGGCCGAAGGTTGCAGCCTATCGCGCCCCTGGTGGGCCGATCTCTGAGTTTGCCGTCGAAAGCGTGATCGATGAGATCGCCGGCAAGCTCGGCATCGATCCGATCGAGATGCGCCTCAAGAATGCAGCCAAGCAGGGCACCAAAGCCGCCTACGGACCGAAGTTCGGCCCGATCGGCATGGTCGAAACGTTGGAAGCCGCCAAGACGCACGCGCACTGGCGCACCCCGCTCAAGAAGAACCAGGGCCGTGGCGTCGCCTCGGGCTTCTGGTTCAACATCGGCGGCGAGACCTCGGTGTCGCTCTCGCTCAACGAGGACGGCACGCTGTCGCTCACGGCCGGCACGCCCGACATCGGCGGCTTGAGAGCCTCGCTGTGCATGATGGCGGCCGAGGAGCTCAAGGTACCTCTCGAGAAGATCCGCGTTCAGATCGGCGACACCGGCCAACTCGGCTACAACTTCCTCACCGGGGGCAGCCGTGCCACCTTCTCAAGCGGCATGGCGACTGTGGAGGCCGCGCGCGAGGTGAAGAAGGAGGCGTGCAAGCGCGCAGCCAAGTTGTGGGAGCTGCCGGAAGATGCCGTCGAATACACCGACGGGGCGGTGCGTCCGGCTGGCCCCAACGCCGGCAAGCACACCCCGATGAGCTTGAAGGAGATCGCCGGCATCGCCGGGAAAACCGGCGGTCCCATCGCCGGCTACGCGCGCATCAATGCGGCGGGCGCGGCGCCGAGCCTTGCCACCCACATCTGTGACGTGGAGGTGGACCCCGACACGGGTAAAGTGTCGGTGGTGCGCTACACTGCCATCCAGGATGCCGGCCGCGCCATCCACCCGAGCTACGTTGAAGGTCAGTACCAGGGCGGCGTGGCGCAGGGCATCGGCTGGGCGCTCAACGAGGAGTACATTTACGGCGAGGACGGCAAGCTGCAGAACCCGGGCTTCCTCGACTACCGGGTGCCCGTGGCCTCGGACCTGCCGATGATCGACACGGTGATCGTGGAGGTGCCCAATCCGCGCCATCCCTATGGCGTGCGCGGCGTGGGCGAGACACCCATCGTGCCGCCCATGGCGGCGGTGGCCAATGCGGTGGCCAATGCCACCGGTGTGCGCTTCACAGAGCTACCGATGTCGCCACCCAAGGTCCTGAAGGGCCTCGACGAGGCGCGCGCCAAGGGCGCGGCAAAGATCTGAGCGTGCCTGTCCCTCACGCCCTTCGGCGTGGGGAGCTCGGGTGAGGAGGGGCGCGACGGTGGGCCGCTTGCAGCGCGGCCAACCGTAGCGCATCCCCTGGCCCTTGGCCCACATTCCCCGGTGCCTTGGCTGCACGGGCGAGCGCGGGGCTATTTCACGCGCACGATCTCCCAGCGCTCGCGTTCCAACACTTGTCCTAGGGCGCGATCAAAGAGCTCCCGGTAGGACGCGGACACGTGCAGCCGGAAGGTGTCGTAGCGGTTGGGAACGATCTTGCACCCCACTTCCAGACGCGTCGCGCCCATGAGGCTCTCAAGCAGATCTCCATTGCTATTCCGCACAGCCCAAATCGTGCTCATTGTCTACGCACTCCCCTCGAAATCTCGAAGCTGGCCATAACCTGGCTATACCCTGACCAGTGGCGTTGTGCGCCGCAATGGAAAAATTGTGCGATGCGACAATTTCGAGCTCTGGCGTGACAGTAAAGGCTTACCGCACGCACTCCGACCAGTCCGGAAGCGAGCGTTCCGTGTAGGGCAGGTCCCAGGCGCCGCAGTTGGCGCGGTCGATCACCTCGACGGGGAGAAGGATTTCGGCCGGCACCCTCTCCCCACCCACGGCGCGTAGGGCAGCCTCGACGCCTAGGCACGCCAGTTGCATGGCGTCGAATGCGGCCGAGGCCAGGAGCTCCCCCGCCTTGATCGCCGCCACGCCTTCCGGCGTGGCGTTGATGCCGACGATGGGGAGCGGGCGTCCCGCCTCGCGCATGGCATCGAGCGCGCCCAAGGCCATGGCGTCGTTGGCAGCGAGCACGCCGTCGATGCGCGCCTCGGCCGTCAGCAGTTCGCGCATGCCACGGTGGCCGCCGTCGCGCAGATAGTGGCCCGGTCGCGCGTTCACGATGCTCACATCCCGGCGCTCGGCCGCGGCTGTGCGGAAGCCTTCGGCGCGCGGCGCCGTTGTGATGGCGTCGGGATGGCCTTCGAGCGAAACGACACGTCCGCGCCCTTGCAGGCGGTCGAACAGACGGTGGGCGATGGCACGCGCCAGTGCCCGGTCATCCGAACCCACAAAGCAGGTGGGCTCGAACGCTTCGGGGCGGCTCACGAAGCAGAGAATGTGAATGCCGTCCACCTGCATCGCGCGCAAAGTCTCATTGAGACGGGTGGCATGCGCTGGCGCGATCAGGACCGCGTCGGGGCGCTCGGCATGCGCCGCCCTCAGCAGCGCATGCTGCGCGTCCACGTCATCGGGCTTTTCGGGTACCGCGTGGGTGAGGGCGCAGCCAAATCGCGCCGCCACCCGATCGGCCCCGACGCGCGCCCCGGCGTAGGCCGGGTTCTGGCTGTTCTTCGTTAACATCACCAGGCGCCGGGTGCGCGGGCTTGCGGGCATGGTTTGCCTCCATCCAGTTCCTTCTGGTGCGGCCCGCGTGTGCGCGCCCACCGAGTGTGGTAAGCCATGGGCCGGCCGCATCCAATGCGAGCGAGGACATCCGATGGCCCATGTGTCCCTGATCGGCAACCTGCGCCAGTTCACCGGCGGCGTCAGCGAACTCGAGGTAGAGGCCGCAAACGTGCGCCAGCTTTTTGCGCGGCTCGGCGAAAGGTTTCCCGCACTCTTGCCGCACCTCGAGACGGGCTCGGCCGTTGCCATCGACGGTCAGATCTATCAGGATGCACTGTTTGCGGAGATCGGTCCCGACAGCGACGTGCACATCCTTCCGCAGATTGCGGGGGGCTGATCGGCGCGCGGTAGGGCCGAAACCCCCCGGCTCATCTTCGCCAAACTGGTTCGCCAAACTGGGTGGGCCGGACCCCCATCGGCTTCATCGGGTCGCCTCGTGTGGGGCTGCCGGAACGGCCAACCACCTCAAGCGAACACGTCCAATGATCGGCGCCCTCGCGCGATCCCTAGAGCGACTTTATCGGTGGCCCGGCCTGCTGCTGGGATTCGCGGCGCTGTTTTGGGCCGGCAATACCGTAGCGGCGCGGCTCGCCATCGACGAGATATCGCCGCTCACACTAACGGCTCTGCGCTGGGTCATGGTGGCAGCCGCCCTGTGGCCCGCCTATGGCCGCGAGGTCCGTCGGCATTGGCCACAGATCAGGCCGCGCCTGGGGCTCATTGTCCTCCTGGCGCTGCTTGGCATGACGGGCTTCAACGCGCTCTATTACGTTGCTGCTCACTACACAAGTGCGATCAACATCGGCATCCTGCAGGGGGCGATGCCGATCTTCGTACTGGCCGGCGCCTATCTCGCCCACGGCAGCCGCGCGGGCCTGGTGCAGCAGCTGGGCGTGCTCGTTACGGCGCTGGGTGTGGCAGTGGTGGCAACGCGCGGCGCGCCTCAGTCGATCCTAGAGATGGAGTTCAACTACGGCGATCTCGTCATGCTGGCGGCCTGCGTGCTCTACGCCCTCTACACGGTTGCGCTGCGCGACCGGCCAAACATGCCGGGAGTGGCCTTCTTCGCCCTGCTGGCGCTGATCGCAGCGATAACGTCGCTGCCCCTCGTGGCCTTCGAGGTGGCGGCCGGCACCTTCCGCTTGCCGACCGCACAGGGGCTTGCGATCACCCTCTGGATCGCCGTCTTTCCCTCTTTCCTATCGCAGATCTTCTATCTCAGAGGCGTCGATCTGATCGGACCGGGCCGTGCCGGCGTGTTCGTCAATCTGGTGCCAGTGTTTGCCGCGGTCCTCGCCGTCGGGCTCATCCGTGAGCCATTCGCGCCCTACCACGCCGTCGCCCTCATCCTCGTTCTGGGCGGGATCTGGCTTGCGCAACGCAAAGCCAGGATGCCCGAAGCGGCGCGCAAAGCCCCGCCCAATGGGCCTTGAACGTGGTCGATGCCCCTTGTGTGCGCAGGGGTCCATGGCCTCGCATTCGCCAACCACCGCTGGGGAATTGGCATCTCGGCAGAGCGGCGCAGAAATGAGCGGCGCAGAAAAGATTGCGCTGCGGGCTGCGAGGAGGCAAGCGCGTGCCTGCCCGCGAGGCCTATGCCACCACTCACGGAGCTGATTGCCCGCCAGCCCGGGCCCTAGCCCTTAACTTTTCGCTCAATCGCATCCCAGATGAGCACGGCGATGTCGGGTCCGCCAAAGTCCTTGACTTGGCGGATGCCGGTTGGGGAGGTGACATTGATCTCCGTCAGATAGGGCCCGATCACGTCGATGCCCGTGAACAGCAGCCCACGTCGGCGCAGTTCAGGCGCCAAGCGCGCACAGATCTCACGATCGCGGGCCGTGAGCTCAGTCGCCGTCGCGATGCCGCCCACGTGCATGTTGGAGCGCGTCTCGTCGGCGGCCGGGACGCGGTTGATGGCACCCGCCACCTCGCCGTCCACCAGGATGATGCGCTTGTCGCCGGCACGGACCTCGGGGCGGTACTGCTGCACCATGAAAGGCTCGCGGAACACGGTCAGAAATAGTTCCACCAGCGAATTGAGGTTGGTATCACCGGGGCCGACGCGGAACACCGAAGAGCCGCCATTGCCGTAAAGGGGTTTGAGGATGATGTCTTGATACTGGGCGCGGAAGCGCTTCACGTCGGCGAGGTTGCGCGTCACCAGCGTCGGCGGCATCAAGTCGAGGAAGTCGAGCACGAACACCTTTTCGGGGGCGTTGCGAACATTGGAGGGGTCGTTCACGACCAGCGTCTTGGGATGGATCCGCTCCAGGAGATGCGTTGTGGTGATATACGACATATCGAAAGGTGGGTCCTGGCGCAGCAGCACCACCTGCCACTGCGACAGGTCCTCCGTGCGCGGCTCCGATAGGCGGTAGTGTGCACCGACCTTGTCCTCAATCGCGATCGTGAAGCCGTGCGCAATGAGGCGTCCGTCGAGCAGGGCCAGATTTGGCGGGGTGTAGTAAAAGAGCTCGTGGCCACGGTGCTGCGCCTCGAGCAATAGGGCAAACGTCGAATCGCCCTTGATATCGATGCGGTCGATGGGATCCATCTGACAGGCGATGCTGAGCGGCATGAGCTCCTCGCACGGCTGCGGCTTGACCCATGCAAGCCGGCCCGAGGGAGCCGTGTCAACGCCGATGAGTTCAACCTTGTGCGTGCAGCGGGCGGCACCGGCCGCAGTGCCGGCCCTAGGGCGCCCTGGTGGTGGCGCCTGGTGGCCAGCGGGCGCATCCCCCATGCCGGGCCTCAGCTTGACACGCGCCCGTTCCGGCGTGAACTGCCGGCTGGGTTTCGGCGGGTCGCACCGGGATGGACGGGGTCGAGGCGCAGCTGACGGCCGAACGCGCCAGGGCGGCGACGTACATACATGGCGCGCGGGCAGCTTGCCGCGCTCCAGGCGATGTTCGTTCTCTATGCCGCCCTCGGCCTTCTCGGTGGCCTGCTCTTGCGCAAATTCCTCGCCGCGCCCTTTGCCCCTCCCTTGGGGGGGCCCTGGATCAATCCGTAAGTCAACCCCAGCGCCAATCCCCGGCCCAGTCTCTTCCACCCAATCCCTTCGCAGAGCGCGCTGGCGCGCTGGGGCCTTCGCGCCCCATCGTCTGCAAGCTGGCCGCGCACTTCAGCATCGAGGCGTTTGCGGGAGGCTTTCTCGTCCAGTTGCTGCTGGCGCTGTGGCTCTTCAACAAGTTCGGCCTGACCCTTGCGAGCGCTGGCCTCTTCTTTTTCTGGTCGGGCGTGCTGGCGGCCTTGTCCTTTCCCGTCACCGTGGCTGGCACGGCGCATCGGGCTCATCAACACCATGGCATTCACGCAGCTGCCCTCCAACGTCGCCCTCGTCCTCGCAGCCATGGCGCCGAGTTTGGAGCTGGCCATGGTGCTGCTCATGGCGCGCGCGGCCCTTTCCCAAATGGCGGCCCTTTCCCAAATGGAAGTGCCGACACCTCATCCGATGTGATGGCGCTGGTGACCCCGCCCGAACGCCCGGCTGCAGCAAGCATCACCTCGCTCTCCCCAGCCTAGCTGCCGCCGCGAGCCCGGTGCTCGCCGGCGCGCTGTTTGCGGCTGGCTTTGAGGCTTGGCCCCCGGTCATCTGCGGCGCCCTCAAGAGCATCTACGACATCGCGCTGGGCCTTCCGCCACATCAAGCCACCAGAGGAGCAGTGAGATGGGCGCTTACTCACGCTGGCTCTGCAATCCAAGCGCTAGGTCGTAGACGCGCTTGCGCGGCACGCCGAGCTCGTGCGCCACGGTGCGCACGGCATCGCTGAGGCTGATTGCGCCGATGAGCGCCGCCAATCGCTCCGCGATCTGCGCGTCCGCCACCACCACGGCAAGGGGAGGGCCCACAACGATCACCATCTCGCCCTTGGGCGTGACCTCGCCGGCCCACCGCGCGAGCTCCGCAGGTGAGGCGCGCCGCACCTCCTCGTGCATCTTGGTGAGCTCGCGCGCCACGGCTGCCGCACGATCGCCGAGCACGGCAGCGATGTCGCCGAGGCTGTCAGCGAGGCGCGACGGCGCCTCGAAGAAGACGAGGCTCGCAGGCACCGCTTTCAGCTCCTGGAGTCGCGCCTGTCGCGCGTTGCGCCGGGGCGGCAGGAAACCCGCAAACAGGAAAGCGTCGGTGGCAAGCCCTGCCGAGGCCAGCGCCGCCAGGGCAGCTGAGGGTCCGGGTAACGCCGTCACCGGAAAGCCGGCCGCCGCCGCTGCGCGCACCAGTTTGTAGCCGGGATCGCAAATGAGCGGCGTACCGGCGTCGCTGATCAGGGCCACCGATTTGCCGGCGGCCAGCTCGGCCAAGACGCGCGGCCGTTCGTGGGCCGCGTTGTGCTCGTGGTAGGGACGCGTCGGGCGCGCCATGGCGTAGTGGGCGAGCAAAATGCGGCTGTGACGGGTGTCCTCGCAATAGATCACATCCGCCTGGGCCAGTACGGCGAGCGCCCGCAGCGTGATATCGGCGAGATTGCCAATGGGCGTGGCGACCACATAAAGACCGCCGGGCAGGGGCTGCACCAGCAGCTCGCGCACAGCCGCCGCGGCACGCTCGGCCACGCCAGCTTGCGACTCGCGCGGTTGGCCTTTCTGCGTCACATTCTCCTGTTCGCTCGCGCCAGCATCGACGCCAGCATTTATGCGGCGCCAATAGGGCAAATTACCAGCCGAAATCCACCTCCAACGAGCGATTCGCTCTGGCGCGGGGTGCCGGGGCGGGCTACCAACTCCAAAGGCGGTCGGTGGCCCCCGGGGGAGTAATGGAGCCCAGCGCTGGCAGACGCCATTGGCTGCGGGGTCTTTGCCCGGCGGGCGTACTGCTGGTGTGCGCGGCGATCCTTGCCGCCTGCTCCGGCAATGCGCCCAGCTCCCAACCGATCGGTTTGGCACTCACGGCACCAGCCGACCCAGCATCCAACGACCAGGCGCAGCAACTCAAGGTGGCGCTCATCGCGTCGCTGTCGGCGCAAGGCCAGCCCGGCCTCATCGGCAAGAGCTTGAAGCAAGCGGCCGAGCTGGCGCTGTTTGAACGCGACAGCCCGAACTTGCAGCTCATCGTCAAGGACGACAAGGGCACTCCGGAAGGCGCAAGAGCTGCCGCGGACGAAGCCATCAAGGGCGGCGCGCAGCTGATCCTGGGCCCAGTGTTTGCGAAAGCCGCGAGCGCGGTCGCGCCAGCGGCGCGGCAAGCCCATGTACCCGTCCTGTCCTTCTCGACGGACATTCACGTGGCGGGCAACGGCGTCTACCTCTTGAGCTTCCAGCCGGCGCCAGAGGTGGCCCGGATCGTCGCTTACGCCGCTCAAAACGGCAAGCACCGGTTTGCAGCTCTGATCCCGGACGATGCCTTTGGCAAGGTCGCAGCATCGGCGTTTCGGGATGCGGTGAGCCGGGTCGGCGCCACCGTCATCGCGCTTGAAACCTATCCAGCCTCGGCCAATGGCGTTTTGGAGCCCATGCGCAAGGTGAGCGCGGCGATCCAATCCGCGGAGGCCAGCGGTTCGCCCGTGGACGCGCTGTTCCTGCCGGGCGGGCAGGAAAATGTCGAGCTCGTCGCCCGGCTGCTGCCGCAGTCTGAGATCGACACGGAAAAGGTCAAAATCCTGGGCACAGGCGGTATGGACTATCCCAACGCCGGGCGCGAGGCGCGCCTCGTGGGAGCGTGGTATCCCGCCCCGGATCCGCGCGGCTGGACGGAATTCGCGCAGCGGTACGCCAAGAGCTATGGGCAGGCGCCGCCGCGCATCGCCAGCCTCGCCCACGACGCGGTGAGCTTGGCGATCGCGCTGTCCTCGGGCACCGATGGGCGGGGCTTCGACGCGGGGGCGCTAACCCGGCCAGGCGGCTTCACGGGGATCGATGGGGTCTATCGCCTGCTGCCCGACGGCAGCACCGAGCGCGCGCTGGCCATCCTGGAGGTGCAGAAGTTCGGCGCTGGGATCGTCGATGCAGGTTCGGGCTTCGCCGCGATAAGCCCGGCTGGGGGCGTTGGCACGGCCTCATCCCTCCCCAAGTCGATCCTCAATTTCCATTGAGGCCGGCGCGGGCTTTCTCATCGGCTCGCTCAAAAGTGGAAGCAAGCCGCAGCACCACCTCGTTGAGCACCATGCGGCCCGCCGGGCGCGCCCGCAGCCGGCGCGCTCCGCAGCGCTCCAGAAGACCCAGAGCGACAAGCTCGTCCACGACGTGCGCGGCTGGCCGCGTGCCGCTCAGCGCAGCGAGCCGCTCAAGGTCGAGCCCCTCGCTCAGACGCAGGCCCATGAGCACGGCCTCATCGGCCTGCTCGGTTGGCCCCAGCGACACACTTTCCGTGATAGCGTGGCCATGGGTCGCGACCCGCTCAAGCCAACGTTCGGGATGCCGCTCGGTCGACGTCGCCCGCCGCATCCCGGTCGCGACCAGGCGGCCGTGGGCGCCCGGGCCGATACCGGCCCACTCGCCATAGCGCCAATAGGTCAGATTGTGCCGGCATTCCTCGCCCGGCTGAGCGTGGTTGGAGATCTCATAGGCTGGCAATCCCGCAGCCCCCGCCAAGTCTTGCGCCAGTGCGTAGAGGTCGTGCGCCGCTTCAGCGTTTGGGATGCGCAGCTTCCCGCGCTGATGGAGCGCTGCGAACGGCGTCTCCGGCTCGATCGTGAGCTGATAGAGCGATAAGTGCCGGCCGGCCAGCGACAGGGCCTGTCGCAATTCCTCGCGCCAGGCGTGCAGCGTCTGGCCTGGGCGCGCGTAAATCATATCGAAGGAGTAGCGCGCGAACGTGGCGCGCGCTACCTCGATGGCCGCCCGCGCTTCGCTCGCGGTGTGCAGGCGCCCGAGCGTCCGCAACGCCGCATCATCGAGCGACTGCACGCCAAGCGAAACACGATTGACGCCCGCGTCCCGGTAGCCTCGGAAGCGGGCCGCTTCCACGCTCGATGGGTTTGCCTCCAGCGTCACTTCGCTGTCCGCACGCAACCGCCAGCAGGCACCGACGGCCTCGAGAATCGCTCCCACGCTCCCCGGCGACATGAGCGAGGGCGTGCCGCCGCCGAAAAAGACGCTCGTCACCTCGCGGTTGGGCGCAAGCTCGGCCCAGTGCCGCAGCTCGGCAAGAAAGGCTTGCAGAAAGCGCGGCTCATCGATGCCGCCCGCGCGCACGTGACTGTTGAAGTCACAATAGGGACACTTCGAGGCGCAGAACGGCCAGTGCACATAGACACCAAAGCCTGCCGCGTCCTGCTCAGAGGCCCGCGCCGCCTCCAAGGCAGGTGCGGGCGAACGCCTGGAAGGCGCGGGCTCGGTGCGATATCGCGTGCTTGGCATCAGGCTCCATCTCGCCGAACGTCAGCAGGTGGCCGTCGGCAACGAACATCGGATCATAGCCGAAACCCTTGTTGCCGCGGGGTGGCCAGACGAGGTGGCCGTAAACCTTGCCTTCAAAGAGCGCTACCTCCCCGTCGGGCCACGCCAGGCACAGCACTGCCGTAAAATTGGCGCGCGGCCCTTGCCCCTGCCAGGCCCCGCGCTGTTTGATCGCGTCGGCCACCCTTTGCATGGCCGGCGCGAAGTTGCGCGCCCGATCCGCCCAGCGGGCCGAGAAGATGCCCGGTGCACCCTCCAGCGCATCCACTTCGAGACCGGAGTCGTCAGAGAGGGCCGGCAACGCGGCGGCCTGTGCCGCGGCTGCGGCTTTGAGGTGCGCGTTCTCGGCAAAGGTGGAGCCTGTCTCCTCCGGCTCAGCCAGGCCCAGTTCGGCGGCCGAGACGACGCTGAGCCCATATGGCGCCACCAGGTCGAAAATCTCGTGCACCTTGCCGCGATTGTGGCTTGCCACCACCAGGCGGGCGCCAGGCGGCAGACGACGCGTCACGTGAGTTTCCATATGCGCGGCTCAGCAAACTCCAGGCAATTGCCGGCCGGGTCGCGAAAATAGATCGAGCGCCCGCCACCCGGCCACTCAAAGTCTGCCTCAATCGCCACGCCCTTGGCCACCAGCGCGCTGCGCCAGCTGTCGATCTCGGCCGCCGTCGCGCGGAAACACACGTGGCCCTCGCCGTCCATGCCGTGGGGTGGTACGGGCAGCGCGTCCGGGGCGGGCGGCACTTTGGTGGCATCCGGATTGAAGATCAGCAGCACCTGATCGCCGCAGCGGTAGAAGAGATGGCGCCTCTCGAGCTTGGCGAAAGGCGCAAGCCCCAGGACGTTGCGGTAAAAGCTCTCCGCCGCGGCGAGGTCCTTGGCGTAGAGCACGGTCTCGAGAATGCCGGTCGGGATCATGGGCCATAACCCCCTAGGGGTCGAGCGAGCTTCCCTCCACTCAGCGAAAAAGTCAGCTGGACCAAGGTCGGACTATGCCACGGTCAGCTTCTGCAGTTGGACCAATTCGGCGATGCCCTTCTTGGCGAGCGCCATCAGTTGGTCGAAACTCTCCTGCGAGAAGGGCACGGTCTCGGCCGTGCCCTGCACCTCGACGATACCACCCGAGCCGGTCATCACGAAGTTGGCGTCGGCGTCGGCATTGGAGTCCTCCGCATAGTCGAGATCGAGCACCGGCACGCCGCGATAGAGCCCGCAGGAGACGGCGGCAACGTGGTCGCGCAGCACGCCTTCCTTGATCATGTCGCGGGCTTGCATCCACTTGAAGCAGTCGTGCAGAGCCACCCAGGCTCCCGTGATGGCCGCCGTCCGCGTGCCGCCATCCGCCTGGATCACGTCGCAATCAATGGAGATCTGGCGCTCTCCGAGCTTGGGTAGGTCGACGACGGCGCGCAGGGCGCGGCCAATCAGACGCTGGATCTCCTGCGTTCGCCCGGACGGGTGGCCCACGGTCGCCTCGCGCCGCGTGCGCTCGGTGGTGGCGCGCGGCAGCATGCCGTACTCGGCTGTCACCCAGCCCCGCCCCTGGCCCTTGAGCCACGGCGGCATGCGCTCCTCCAGGCTTGCCGTGCAGTTGACGTGGGTGTTGCCAAACTTGATGAGGCACGAGCCTTCGGCATGCATCGACACGGCGCGCTCGATCGAGACGCGGCGAAGCTCGTCGGGCTTGCGTTTGGAGGGACGCATGGGAATGCTGCTGTCGTTGGGTGCAAGGGTGCCGGGCACCCTAGGCGAGCAGGGGCCGGCCAGCAACCGCAAAAGGCGAGGCGTTTGACGGATCCCAGTCCGCCCACCTAGATTCAGTGGCGTGAAGCATCACACGCTCTGACCCATGAACGCCGACAAGCCCTTCAACCGTCCGGGGATACCGGGCACGCTGTCTGAGCTGCAGAAGCTCAACGAACGCTCGCGCACCATTTTCCGCCACATTGTCGAGACCTACCTGGCGACCGGCGATGCCGTGGGCTCGCGCAATCTCTCGCGCCAGCTGCCCATGACGCTGTCGCCGGCCTCCATCCGCAACGTCATGTCGGACCTCGAACATTTGGGGCTGATCTATGCTCGCCACACTTCGGCGGGCCGTCTCCCTACCGAGGCGGGCCTCAGAATGTTTGTCGACGGTCTGCTCGAGATCGGCGATCTGACCGACGATGAGCGGCGCCATATCGAGGCGCAGCTCAGGATCAAGCGCGAGCAATCCCTCCAGCAGGTGCTCAATGAGGCCGGCGACATGATCTCCGGCTTGTCGCATTGCGCGGGCGTGGTGCTTGCCGAAAAGCAGGTGAGCCGCGTCAAGCACATCGACTTCGTGCCGCTCGAGCCCGGCAAGGCCCTGGTGATCCTGGTTGGGGACGACCAGAACGTCGAGAACCGCGTGATCGAGCTGCCAGCCGGGCTGCCGACGTCGAGCCTGATCGAGGCTGCCAACTATCTCAATGCTCACATCCGCGGCCTGACCTTGCACCAGGCGCGCGTCACGCTCGAGCGAGAGCTCGCGACCGCCAAGGCCGAGCTCGACCGGCTCACGCAGAAGGTCATCGAGGCTGGCATCGCGACCTGGTCCGGTGCCTTGGACGAGCAGAAGAGCCTGATCGTGCGCGGGCAGGCCAACCTGCTCAAAGACGTCGATGGCCTGGAAAACCTGGAGCGCATTCGCCAGCTCTTTGCCGACCTTGAGACCAAGCAGGACCTCGTCCAGCTCCTGGGCCTCGCCGAGGGGGGGGAGGGTGTGCATATCTTCATTGGTTCGGAGAACAAGCTGTTCTCATTATCGGGATCTGCGCTCATCGTCGCCCCATTTGAGGACCCGCAGCGCAAGGTGGTGGGCGTGCTTGGCGTCATCGGACCGACCCGCCTCAACTACGCCCGCATCATCCCGATGGTGGATTTTACGGCCAAACTCATTGGGCGCCTGCTCACTTGATTTTTTGCGCCCGCTGCCTGATATCGGGCAACAGCAGCGAGGGGTTGCCGCGGGCCACTGATTTCCAAGCTCAAGCAATCCACCCGACGGCGACCAACATCGCGGAACCGATGAGATGGGCGACAGACCGCAAAACCAGTCTGCAGATCAACCGTGTACTCCCGGCGAAGGCGCGCCTGGTGCGCCGAGTACGCCATCCCAGAGCGGTGCTGGAGAGCGCGCTCCCCATGAGGTTATCGCCGCCCTCGAGGCCGAGGCGGCCGACCTCAAGGACCGGCTCCTTAGAGCGCATGCTGAGGTGGAGAACATCCGCAAGCGCGCGGAGCGCGAGAGGGAGGATACCGCCAAGTACGCGATCACGCGATTGGCGCGGGAAATCGTCAACGTCGGCGACAACTTCCAACGCGCCATCGACGCCGTGCCGCCGGGTGCCGCCGACCAGGACAGCGCGCTCAAGAGCTTCCTGGAAGGCGTGACCATGACCTAGCGCGAGCACCTCAATGTGCTAGAGTGCTATCGCATTCGCCGCGTCCAGCCCCTGAACGAGATCTTCAACCCGCACCTGCACCAGGCCGTGATGGAGATTGCGCGCAGCGACGTTCCGAGCGGCACCATCGTACAGGTCTTTCAGGCAGGTTTCATGATCGAGGATCGCGTGCTGCGTCCGGCCATGGTGGCCGTGGCCAAAGGCGGGCCCAAGCCGGCACCGGGACCTGAGGGGTCACCGGGCCCGACGCCAGCCCCGCCTGCCAATGAGAACCCGCCATCGGGCTGAGCGGTCAAACCCCGTCACGCCGTCCCGTGCGCTTGCACCGCCTCGGCCGCGATCTTGGGCAGCGCCTCGCGCCAGAACGCGGGTGGTTGAGCGCCCTCGACGGCATACTTGCCAAGCAGCACGAAGAAGGGAACGCCCTGGATCCCCATGGCGTATCCCTGTTGCTCAAGGCCGCTCACGGCTTGGAGGCTCTCTGAGCCCGCAAGCGCCTGCGCGGTGCCACTGGCCTCCAGGCCGGTCGCGGCGGCGATTTGCGCCAGCACGTCCGCACGCCCGATATCAAGGCCTTGCTCAAAATAGGCGGCGAACAGTTGATCCACGACCGCTTCCTGCCGGCCCTGCCGGTCCGCCTCCCAAATCAGGCGGTGTGCGAGGCGCGTGTTGGGAGTGCGCTCCATGTGGTCGAAGGCGAACGCGATGCCGACCTCGCGGCCGATGGCCAGCATGCGCGCGTCAAGCTCCGCGCTGCGCGCCGCGCCGAACTTGCGGGCCCGATAGACCTTGCGTTCGACGCCTTCAGCCGGCATGTCCGGGTTGAGCTCGAAAGGACGCCACGCGAGGCGCACGGGCGCGGGCATGCCGGGCTCGGCGAGCGCCGCCTCCAGCCGGCGCTTGCCGACGTAGCACCAGGGGCAGATGACATCGGAATAGACGGTGATGGAAAGTGGCTGCTGCATGGTGCTTCCATCCTTGCCCAGAAGTCCCCTGCAAGGATTGCAACACTAAACCGGCGCACATGCACGCGATAGACCCTTGCGCGCCCCGTGTTGTCCGCTTGTGATCCGGGGCCTTCCGCACCCACCGGCACTCTCCTTGAGCGAGCGCTGCCAGGGGTCCAAACGCGCGAGGGGGATGGCTGCGACGGCTGGGCTGGCCCCGCGGCGATGGGTGCCGCCCGGCCGAAGGGCTTCTTGGTCGCAGACTGGAGGATCAACCGCCGTCTTGGGTTTGTCGCGGTCGCGGGCCGCGAGAACGCATGGACCCGCCATCACCAGCGCCTGGTAAAACCGCCAGTGCCGCCGGTCCGCGTCCGTGGCGGCTGGCGCCCCCGGGGACCTTGGCAGGGATCGCGAGGGCTGGATGGGGTGGGGCGGTCCCGGCTCGGGTGGCCTCCGCTCCGGCCCGATACGACCTCCCGTGGAAAGTTTTTTTCTTGCCATGGTCGATCACGGGCCATGGTCGATCACGGGCCATGGTCGATCACGGGCTGCGAGCACGGGATGCCCGGAGCGATGGCAGCTTGCCTAAAAGGCGGACTAGCAAGCGCCACCACGGCCATTTGCGCGTGAAGTCGCGCCTGGTCGGTGGCGCGCCAAAGCGCGAAGAGGCGCCCGAAGCCGTCGCCTCACGCCCCCGTGGCCTTTCCACATCCCATCAACAGCGTTCCATCTTTGCCCCGCGTCTCAGTTGCACTCGGCCCGTTGCAGCCCATTTCCACCCCCACTATATAAACCGGCATACCAAGCGCAGCTCTAGGGGACCGTTGCCTGCGGGTCGTTTGGAGACCTCGGGCAGCCGGGCGCCAAGCTTTGGGCTCGAGCGGTCTGCCGCAAAGGAGAGGATTGACGAAATGGCCAAAGTCATCGGCATCGACCTCGGCACCACCAACTCGTGCGTGGCGGTCATGGAGGGGAGCAAACCCAAAGTTCTTGAGAACGCCGAGGGGGCGAACACGACGCCCTCTATCGTTGCGTTCACCGAGGACGGGGAGAGGCTCACCGGCCTGCCCGCCAAGCGGCAAGCCGTGACGAACCCTATGAACACTTTCTTTGCCATCAAGCGCCTGATCGGCCGGCGCTACGACGACCCGATGGTTGAGAAGGACAAGAAGCTCGTTCCCTACAATATCGTGAAGGGTCCGAACGGCGACGCCTGGGTCGAGGCTCATGGCAAGCAATACTCGCCGGCGCAGATTTCCGCCTACATTCTTCAGAAGATGAAAGAGACCGCCGAAGCCAAGCTGGGCGAGGCTGTCACCCAGGCCGTCATCACCGTTCCCGCTTACTTCAATGATGCCCAGCGCCAGGCCACCAAGGACGCCGGCAAGATCGCGGGCCTTGAAGTGTTGCGCATTATCAACGAGCCAACGGCGGCGGCGCTGGCCTACGGCCTCGACAAGAAGCGAGATTCCAAGACCATCGCGGTCTACGATCTGGGGGGTGGCACGTTTGACATTTCCATTCTCGAGATCGGCGACGGCGTGTTCGAGGTCAAGTCGACCAACGGCGACACCTTCCTCGGCGGCGAGGATTTCGACATGCGCCTCGTTGAGTATCTCGCCAACGAGTTCAAGAAGGAAAATCAGATCGATCTGCGCGGCGACAAGCTGGCCCTACAGCGCCTGAAGGAGGCCTCAGAGAAGGCCAAGATCGAGCTTTCTTCCTCGCAGCAGACCGAGATCAACCTGCCGTTCATCTCGATGAACCCGCAGACGCAGTCGCCGCTGCATCTGACGATGAAGCTCACCCGCGCCAAGCTCGAGAGCCTGGTCGACGACCTGATCGAGAGGACCAGGGGACCCTGCCATCAGGCGCTGAAAGACGCCGGGCTCAAGGCCGCCGACATCAATGAAGTGGTGCTCGTTGGCGGCATGACGCGGATGCCCAAAGTGCAGCAAATCGTCAAGGAGCTGTTCGGCAAGGAGCCGCACAAGGGCGTCAACCCCGACGAGGTGGTGGCGGTCGGTGCC
>JAMXLN010000021.1 GCA_024281145.1 Hyphomicrobiaceae bacterium
ATAGGGGGGCATGCGGCCCCAATTTTTGTCTCCCCCGTTCATGAGATCGAAGACAATGGCCGCAACGGCGATGGGGACATTGATGGCGCCGATGGTGATGCCGCGCCCCTGCTGGCGCAGGAGCGAGATGGCCCCGCCGGGGGCGTCGAGGCCGAACACCGAGCCGCCCGAGAGCAGCACGGCATCGACGCCCCGCACCGTCATCTCCGGTTCCAGCAGCGTCGTATCCCGGGCACCCGGGGCGCCACCGTGCGTGACCGCCGAGGCGACGTTGGGGGTATCGAAGACAATGGCCGTCACGCCGCTGGCAAGACGAGCGTCATGGGCGTGGCCGACGCGCACGCCGGCCAAGTCGGTGAGGAGGTTATGGGAGGATGGCAGGGACATCTGGGCAGCGACGGTGAGACCCGGCACAAAAGGGCGCCCGTCCCCTTACACCGGGCGAGCCGGCGTTGCCAGCTCAGGCGACCCGCTCGTGGGCATCTGGGGTGACGACCGCAACGACCCCGGCCAGCATGGTCCGGCAGGTATCGAGTTCTGCGGCGATGCTGCGCAGTACCCCGAACTCGGCGGCGCTGAGGCGAACCGATGGGGCCGTGTCGAGGGCAGGCTGCGCCGGTCGTCGGGTCCGGTCCGGGCGGGTGGCGCCGGCCGCGCAGCCGGCACCTGCCAATTTGACCTGTTCGATGCCTTGTTCGCGCAGCAAACGCTGGACGCCCTCGATCTTGTAGCCTGCGTTCTGCAAGAGATTGCGAATGGCCTTCAACAGCTCGACATCGGCCGGCCGGTAGAGGCGTCGTCCGCCCCCGCGCTTCATGGGTTTAATCTGCGGGAACTTGACCTCCCAGAAGCGCAGCACGTGCTTCTTGACGCCCAGCTCCTGCGCCACTTCGCTGATGTTGCGAAAGGCTTCCGCTGCCTTCGACAAGGCACTTCCCCCGCTGCAAGTCGCGGACTATTCCGCCGCATTGCGCCGGAACAGGCCGGCATTGATGCGCTGCTTCATGATGTTGCTCGGCCGGAACACCAGCACGCGCCGCGGCGTAATGGGCACTTCCTGACCGGTCTTGGGATTGCGGCCGACCCGCTCGCCCTTCTTGCGGATGCCGAAGGAGCCAAAGGAGGAAAGTTTAACGGACTTTCCCGTTGCTAAGCTGCCCGAAATCTCGCGCAAGATCAGCTCAACCAGTTCTTGGGATTCATTGCGAGGTAGTCCGACTTTCTGGACTACCGCCTCTGCGAGATCTGCACGCGTCAGCGTTTTACCACCCATGGTATTCCGCCCCTCCCCAGCAGCACCCTACCATCCTCGATGCTAATGGCCGCATTTTCCGGGGTCAATAACAACAGGCTGAAATTGCACACTTAAATCGAACGCTGTGGACTTTTACCAACGCGCCAGCGCGGCGCCCCAGGTGAGACCCCCGCCCATGGCCTCCATCAACACCAGCCGCCCCTCGGTCAAGCGGTGATCCTCGAGCGCCTGGTTGAGGGCGAGCGGGATGGAGGCCGCTGACGTGTTGCCGTGCTTGGCCAAGGTGTAGACGACCTTATCTGGGCGGATGCCAAGACGCTGTGCGATGCCGTCGAGGATGCGCTTGTTGGCCTGGTGTGGCACGTAGAGATCGATCTCATCGGGGGCATAACCGGTCATCACCAGCGTCTCCTCGATCACGCCTGAGATCTTCTGCACGGCGTGGCGGAAGACTTCGCGCCCGTTCATGCGCAGATGGCCGGTGGTCTTGGTGGAGCCCGGCCCACCATCGACGTAGAGCAGTTCCTCAAAGCGGCCATCGGAACGGATCCGCGTGGCGAGAATGCCCCGCTCTTCACGGTTGCCATGCTGTGCCTGGGCTTCCAGCACCACGGCACCGGCGCCATCGCCAAACAGCACGCAGGTGCTGCGATCCTTCCAGTCGAGGATGCGCGAGAAGGTTTCTGCACCGACCACCACTGCGCGCTTGAATTGTCCGGCCTTGAGGAAGTTGTCGGCGATCGACAAGGCGTAGACGAAGCCCGAGCAAACGGCCTGCACGTCGAAGGCCGCGCCTTTGGATACGCCGAGGCCGGATTGGATGCGCACCGCCGTCGCCGGAAACGTGCGATCGGGAGTCGAGGTGGCGCACACGACGAGATCGATATCGATGGGATCGATGGCGGCGCGCACGAGCGCTTGGCGGGCAGCCGCGATCCCCAAATCCGACGTGAGCTCGCCCTCTTCGGCGATGTGACGCTGCACGATGCCAGTGCGCTCGCGGATCCAGGCGTCGGAGGTATCGACGAGACGGGCGAGGTCATCGTTGCTCAAGATGCGCTTGGGCAGGTGGGCGCCGACCCCGCGGATCACGGATCGAATGAATGCCACGTCTCACCTCACACTGGCGCGCAAGGCGGGACCGACCCGCCCGCAATGGCAAAGGGTTTGTCGTCTTGGGAGCCTCATGACGAGCCGCGGACCCGTTGCGGTTCGCCGAGCTTGCCGTGGAGCGCATCGAGGTCGGAGGACAGCCGCTCGATGACGCGGCTCTCGGCCATTTCGTGGCCGACTTCGATGGCGCTGGCAAAGCCGAGGGCGTCGGTGCCTCCGTGGCTCTTGATGGCGATGCCGTTGAGGCCGAGAAATGGCCCACCGTTGAAGCGGCGAGGATCCATGCGGTCCTTCAGCGCGCGCAGCCCGGTCTGCGCCAATAGCCCTCCCAGCTTGGCGGTGGGCGAGCTGGAGAAGGCTTCGCGGATCCACGCCGCCATCTGCTTGGCCGTGCCCTCAGCCGTCTTGAGCGCGATGTTGCCGGCGAAGCCCTCGACGACGATGACATCGGCAATCCCCTGGCCGATCTGGTCGCCCTCCACGAACCCGCAATACTCAATGCCAAACTCGTTTTCCTTGAGCCAGGCATTGGCCTGCCTGACCTCCTCGATGCCCTTGATCTCCTCTACGCCGATGTTGAGCAAACCCACCCGCGGCCGCTCGATGTGCAGGATGGCGCGCGCCATCGCTGCGCCCATCATGGCGAACTCCGTGAGCTGCCCGGCGGTGGCGCCAATGTTGGCACCGAGGTCCAGGACAATGCAGGTGCCGCGGAGCGTGGGCCATTGGCCAGCGATCGCCGGGCGGTCGATGCCACGCATGGTCGTCAGGACGAGCTTGGCCATGGCCATCAGCGCGCCGGTATTGCCGGCCGAAACCATGAAATCGGCATCGCCCTTTTGCACGGCCTCAAGGGACAGCCAGAGGCTGGAGCTGCGACCACGGCGCAAAGCCTGGCTCGGCTTGTCGCGCATCTCCACCACCGCATCCGTGTGGACAATGCGCGAGCGCTCAACGAGCGCGGGATGGGCCTCCAAGTGCGGATTGATGCGGGCTGCATTCCCAAAGAGGAGAAAGCGCAGGCCGGGATGGCGTTCGAGCGCAATGGCGGCGCCGGGCACCACCACGGCAGGACCCGCGTCGCCTCCCATGGCGTCAAGCGAAATGGTCCGCGGTGCTGGCATGCTTCCTTGTCCGCCGCCGTGGCTCGACAGGCCCGACCGCTGGCCCGGCGGGCCCCGGTTTCATCCGCGGTCGCCCCCAAAGACGTTTCGACCATAGCCGGTTGGGGCTGCGAGACAACCAGATTCTCGGCCGCCAGAGTCTCGGCCGCATGCGCGCGCCACACCGGCAGCGGTGCGCACGCCCTCAGCCCTTGCTCTTGAGAGCGGCCAGTGCCGCAAAGGGACCCGCAGCGTCGGTTGGGGCTGCCTCGGCGGGCACGGGCGGCCGCCAGTCGAGAATGGCCCCGGGCTTGCGTGGATAGGGCTCAAGGGCTGCGGCGAGGCTCTCGAAGGCGACACGGCCAACCGCAATTTGGCCTGCGACGATCGGCTCCGGTTCTGGCGCATCGTCGATGGCGAGCTCCCCGCTCTCGGGTACCGGCATGGCTTCGCGCGGCCAAAACGTGGCCTCGAAGCTTTCCTCAAGCGTCCCCTCAATCGGGTCGAGCGTGACGACACAGGTCTGGCTCACCTGGGCGTGGAGCCGACCCGAGAGCCGGTAGCGCCCGCCCGGCATCGGATAGATGGCGTATTCGACCCGTAGGCGGGTGCAGGCGATGAGGTCGAGCGCGCGGGCGACGGTGGCAAGTTCGTCGGGGCTGGCATCGCGCGTGCCTGTGGCCCCCGACTGAGGCACGTCGCGCACCGCGTGGTCCCAGGCGAGCTCAGTCGTGGTGATGGTGTGCGTCATCCGTCAAGGCCGGCAAAAGAGGTCACGCAAGAGAGGTCGAGCAGGACGTTCCCCCCAAAGGGTTCATGTCGCTCCGGGGTCGGGCCATTCGACGCTCCCCGCAAGGATCTGCGCTGTCGGCTGCGCGTCAAGGGCGCTCGTGCACCTCTGCACATAATCCGAGAGCCGGCGGCTGTTGAGCGGCCCGCCACCGAGATAGCCCAGCTGCGCCTTCAGGGCATCGCTGAAAGACATATCGGAACTCCCCGCCAATGCCGCAAGATAGGCGCCATGGCGGTCAAAGAGCGCAGCCGTCGCGCGCTTGATTTCGCGAGGCACTGCCAGATCGCCGAACGTCAGCTCGCGCATGCTGTCGTCCAGGTCGGCCACGAAGGCTTCCGTGAGGGCAACACTGAGCCGCCGGTCGGGCGGGCTCACCGCGGCGAGCCGGTGCAGGAGCAGGGCCACGTGCAGGGCGACCATTTCGAAGCGGCCTGCCAGCGAATCGGGCACACCCCATTCGGCATAGAAGACGGCTGCCCGGGCCGCGGTCACACTCGAGCCATAAAGTGAGCGTGCAACTTGCCGGCGTTCGCGACCGCTCTTCAGCCAGGCGAGCATCTGGGTTGTCTTCCTTGGTCTGGCGGGGGGTGCTGACGCGGTAGGGTCGCGAAATGGGCGTCGGGGGACGGGGCGCGTTGCCAATCGGCGGCCATTGCGCTAGCCCAATGGCAGTGCTTGAGCACGAGCGATTCTCGGGGAACGCGGCAAACCATGCGGCGTGTTTGTAGCGCACACGAGGCGGGTCGATCACGAACCGTTGCGTTTGCGGTTCTGGGGCGCGCACCGTGGCGCAGCCTAGCGCTTGCGGGTCTGGTTGCGATCCTGTGCACGGGGTGTGCGGAGACGATCACCAAGCACGGCCACCTCTTCCAGGAAAACGACCTGGCGCAAATCTCTCCTGGCATGAGCGCCGAGCAGGTCAAGACCAGCCTCGGCACGCCCACCACGACGGCGTCGGTCGGCACGGGCACAGCCTACTACTACATCTCCAGCGTGGAGGGTCAAACCGCGTTCTTTGCCTCGAAAGAGAAGGACCGTCGGGTGGTGGCGGTCTACTTCAGCCCGCACGGGTCGGTCGACCACGTTGCCCAGTACGGGCTCAAGGATGGCAAGGTGTTCGATTACGTCAAGAACGAGACGCCGTCGATGGCCAAGGATGAAGGCATCCTGAAGGCGCTCTTCCGCAACCTCGGCGTCAAGCAGCTCGGGCTCGATTGAGCGGGTTCGCCATCACGGCCCTTTCAGCACGCCGCGATAGAAGCTGCGAACGTCTTGGGTGAAGGCGCGGCGAGAAGAGGGGCGCAGGTACATCATGTGTCCTCCACGGTAGAGCTTGACCTCCACGGGCCGCGCGCCCTCGAGCGGGGAGAGCTGATCGACCAGGTATTGTGAGACCGCATAGGGGGTGACGAGGTCCGTATACCCGTGAGCGATGAGCGCGCCCAGCGCCGGGTTTTGGGCGCGTGCCATCTGCAACTCTCCGAGTGCCCCGGCAAAACCCTGGTGCGTCGGCGAGGTGCCAAAGTCCCAACGGCCGCTCACACTGCGATTGAGCAGGTGGTATTCGAGGTCGGTATGATAGCCGAGCTCGGCGCTGGCATAGTGGGTGAAGGCTGGCGTCAGCGCGGTGACGGCAGCATCGAGAATCGGATCGAAGTGGATGTCGCCGCGGCGCGGCACCGGGACGCTAACCGTGCCGTCGTAGCGGCTGAGCACGCGGTCACCCTGCGCTTCGTATTCGTGGGTGAAGGTGCGCATCGATACCCGGCTCAAGTGGCTGCGGATGGTCTCGGCGGCCAGTCCCGTATAGCGCGCCAGGGTGCGGTCGATCTCCGCGTCGGGCTTTTTGCCTGCCGCAAGGTGCACGAGATAGGTTGAGCGCGCGAAGTGCTCGATCTCCGGCAGGATATCGAGCGAGCCTTCCGCGCCGTCGCGACGCTCCAGATGGGTTGCGGCAATCGAAGGGAGCGCCAGCGCGAGCGGCAGCTGCGCATACGGGTTGCCGCGCAACATGGAAAACTCCAGCGCCGGTGAGATCATAACCACACCCTTGACCGCCGTGCCGGCGGCCGCCAGTCGATGTGCGAGCAGCGCCACCCGAAACCCACCGTAGCTCTCGCCGGCGAGGAATACCGGTGACAGCGCGCGTCCCATCCGGGTGAGTGCAAGGCGCACAAAATCCGCCATCGCATCGGCATCTTTGTCGACGCCGAAAAAGGCTTTGTCGGCTTCGTCCGTGCCGGCTGCGCTGCGACTGTAGCCGGTGGCCACCGGATCCACGAATACGAGGTCGGTGAAGTCGAGCCAGGTATCGGGGTTGTCGACGAGTTCGACGGGCTGCACTGCGGCGGCACCGTTGGCCGAGAAGTTGATGGTGCGTGGCCCCATCGCGCCCAGATGTAGATACGCCGAGCTGGCGCCTGGTCCGCCGTTGAACACAAACGTTATCGGGCGATCGGCGGCTTTCTCATCACTGGCGTAGGCGACGGAGAAAATGCGGGCGCTGATCTCACCCTTAGCGCCGAGGAGCGGCAAAGTGCCGGCGGTTGCCGTGTAGGGGATGGGCTTGTCGTCCCGAACGAGCGTGTGTCGCGATACGGCAGCGGGCGGAAAAAGGCGCGAGAGGTCCGCCTTCTCGGTCGCCGAGGCGGAGCCTTGTGCGGGAGCAGCGCCACGCCCTGCGGGAGTTTGCGCCACGGCCGGGCCCGCACTGGTGGCGCCGATGGCGAGCGCCAGCAGAAGAGCCAGTCCGCAGTTATTCCATTGGCGCGGCATTGCGTGCATTGGCCACCTGAGACAGTGATGGGCCACCGGGCCAGCCGTTGGCATCGAGGGCGCGACCTTAGCCAGAGATCCTCCAGGGACCAAAATTACGAATGCGTAACCAAAAATTACGAACGCGTAACCTCGTCCCAGGCTGCCCCGGCAAGGCGCGAGCAGAGCCAACCCGGAGGGGAGCGGCTGCCGGAAGCCCGTCTGCGCGGCTCCTTTGCTAAGCCCAGGGAGCGGCGCACGGCTGGCGTTGGCAACGGTTAAATAAACCTTTCGTTAAGGGGGGCGTGGAAAGATTCGCTTAACCAACCGATTTGGCTTTCGGGGACGTCTTCCATGTCATTCCTCGACGACGGCGCGGCGCGGCTTACGTCGAGCCTCAACGAGGCACGCAACGACACCGGCCGAGCTGCCTTCTGCGGGCCCATCGTGCTCTCTGCCATTACCGGATATTCGGTGAGCCGGGTAGAGCAGGAGATCCGCGCCGTGCGCGATGTCTCGCCCACCCGCAAGCCTGCGGTGCGTGGCACGGACGCTGAAGAGGTAGCTGGGGCGCTCGCCCATTTCGGCTACAATATGGAGCTCACCGAGAGCTACATGCGGCTGCCTCGCAAGGAGCGACCATCACTGTGGTCGTGGATGCAGAAGCCGCGCAACGCCTGGATCCACTACATTCTGGCCATCCACAAGGGCAAGGAGGGCCATTGGGTGCTGATCAAGGGCGTGAAGCTGTGTGACACCTATAGCGAGGGCCGCTGGCAATTCGTGTGCGATGGCCCACACAAGGGCGCGCGCATCATGGAGGTGTTCGCGGTGCGCAGGGCGCTGGGCGTCTAGAAAGAGCCGTCCCCTGGCACCGAGGGAGCCTTAACTCTTGAGCTTCGGATCGAGCCAGTCGCGCAAACTGTCGCCGAAGAGATTGAAGGCAAAGACGGCGAGCGTGATGGCGACGCCGGGAAACACGATCATCCACGGCGCGGTTTGGTAGAAGTCGGCGCTCGCGCCCGAGAGCATCAGCCCCCAAGCCGG
>JAMXLN010000022.1 GCA_024281145.1 Hyphomicrobiaceae bacterium
TTTGTTTTGAGAGTGAGCTTCAATGGCCGCACGAAGCCGTTGCGGATGTTGCGCTCCCGCTTGGAGTTGATGGGCACGTCGAGCGTCAGGACGAGGGTGGAGAGACCGGCCTCGCGCGCACGGCGAATCATGTCCTCGGAAATCCCGCGGTCCTTTGCCACGTAGAGCTGGAACCAGCCGTGCTCGGGAGCAATTCGGCCAAGGTCCTCGATGAGACCGGTTCCGGTGGCGGACATGATGAAGGGCACATTGGCGGACTTCGCCGCCTGCGCCAACATCATGTCGCCGCCGTGTCTGAACAAGCCGATGAGCCCGGTAGGAGCGATCCCGACCGGGCTTGAGTAGGTCTTGCCGAATACGGTGGCGCTCTGGTCGCGTATCGTCACATCGACGCAATAGCGCGGCACCAGTCCGTAGTGTTCAAAGACGCTGGCATTTCGCACGATCCCCGCCTCGTCCTCCAGGCCGCCCTCGATGAAGTCGTAGGCGATCTTCGGCAGCCGACGCTTTGCCAAGCGTCGCAGGTCGTCGAAATTGATGGCAGCATCGATGCTGGCGGCCAAGGCTCACTCCTTCGGATCAGGCTCGTAGCCATTTCGCAGGCGACCCGAACGTTAGCACACGCCTTCGCTCTGGCCGGATGCACCTCAAATCGGGGGAAAGGGAGCGCCTTCGCAAGTGTTGCAGTCTGGACGCGCCCCGCCTCCTACAACGTTCACACACAAACTTGCGCTTTGCAACGCAAGCAAACCGGAACACCATGTGCAGCACTGCGTTTCGCGATCAGTAAGCTCCGACAAAAGTGAGCGTCACGGATGATCACGAGGCAAAGTCATGGCACCCCCCATTTCGGAGGGATTTTGGTCTGACACCTATCGCGGGCACGCCATCGCCATCCTCAACCATGGTGGCCGCTGGCTCGTCTATCTCGACCATGTCCTCCAGCAGCGCATGCAGTTCGAAACGCCGGAAGCGGCGGTAAATTGGTTGCAGCGCAAAGTCGACAAACCCAAAGTGCGATCGCGCCTGCACTGAGCCGGTAGGCGCGCATGCCTGCAAGAGCGCCGTCCGAGCGCTGGCGCGCAACCTCACCGTCCGGTGAACCGCGCCCGACGCCGCTCGATGAACGATCGGACCCCCTCGGCGGCGTCCGCGGTTGCCAAGAGCTGAGCCTGCTGGGCTTTCAATTCGCGGAAGGCGGCCTCGGGGCCACTGGCGATGGCAATCCGCGACGAGGCGAGCGATGCGCGCACGGCGAGCGGTGCCTGCTCGGCGATGACACCGGCGATCTCCATGGCCCGATCCTTCTGACGGCCCGCGGGGACGACCTCCTGCACCAGACCCAACCGGAAGGCTTCGCTGGCGCCGAACTCTGCTGCGGTCAGCAGGTAGCGCTGTGCATTTCCCCAGCCGGCGCGCTCCACCATCCGCACGGTTGCCCCACCCGCGGGCATGATCCCGCGCGCGATTTCGATTTGCGCGAAGCGGCAGTCGTCGGCAGCCACCACGATGTCGGCAGCCAACATCAACTCGATGCCGAGCGTGAAGCAGATCCCCTGCACCGCGCAGACCAGCGGCTTGCTGCGGATCGGCGGCCTGAGAGAGAGGGGATCGATGCTGCCGGGGGGAAACACCCCGCCGCGCTCGCGCATGATCGGGGCCACCTTGTCGAGCTCAAGTCCGGCCGTGAAATTGGCTCCGTGCGCATAGAGCACGCCCACCCAAGCCGCCTCGTCGCGCTCCAGGCTCGTGAAGGCTTCCGCCAACTCGACCAGCATCTTGGGCGAGAACCCGTTGAGCTTGCTTGGCCGATCTATGCCGATGGCGAACGTATGGCCGATCCGCTCGCTCGTGATCCGCCCCTCCGCCAATACGGCTGCATCATCGCTCATGGCCACCTCTGCGGTCGGGCGTCTTGGCGGGCATCAACTGCGCGGCGTGGCAGGTCGCGTCTGTCGCGTTGGGCGTTTGCCGGTCGCACCCGCCGGGTCCATCCCGAGCTCCGGCTCTGGCCGGGGCCAGGCGAAGTCGTCGGCGCGGCCGGGCTTGGGGGTGGGCCGCTCGCCCTTGATCAACACCTGATAATAGGGACTAAGGCTCGGCGCCAGGCGTCGATTGGGGCCAGGACCGATGGTCGTCGCTGGGGTGATCGAGCTCAGCACCACCAACCCGTCGCCCACATCGTCTGCGACCACGTCGCCCATCTGGGATGGGCGGTCGCTTGACTCCTTGCGTGTCACGAGGGCGACCACCGCGGAGGGGATGGCGGGTCGCGGGATATCCACCGTGACCGCCTCTTCCCGACCACCGGCACCGATGCTCTTCAAGGTGATGCGGCCATTATCGGCCTTCTGATCGTTGGAGGTGTCGGCCACCGGCGCCTCCCGGGCGCTGGCCGCCGTCCTTGGCGAAGCCGACTTGCCGTCGTTGGCAGGCGCAACCGTGCCTTTCCAGCCCGTGCCAGCCTCGCTTGCGGGGCGAGGCCTGAGCGCGGCGAGGCGCTTTTGCTCGGCCTCGTTGCCGGCAAGCGGGATCGCGCGGTCGTTCTTGGCCAGATTGAGATCGCGCTTGATCTCTTGTTCCACAAACAGCGCCAGCTTGCGATTGCCGGCAGCTGTGAACAGCATCCCGTCCGCCTCGCGCAGCAACCGCTGCTTGCCGGTGATATCGGGTCCATAGGGCGCGTAATTGCCACTCTCATCGGCGAACTGCGCCTGAATGTCGATGAATTTGATGCCGTTGAGGTAGGCCCTCTCGCGGACGATGTCGTTCATGGCTTGAGCGGTCTCGTTCACATCGGAGCGGCGCATGATCGGCAGGCCGACCCAGTAGAGCGCCATCCCCTTGCGCTTGAGCGTCTTGATCAGGCGATCGACGCGCTTGCCATATTCCTCTCGCCATTCGCTCGAGCCGAGCACCAGGCGATCCCTGGGCGAAATGCGCATATGAATGCGGTCCCAAAAGCCCAGCATCACCACACCAATGTGGTAGGTGTCTTTGCTGGCCTCCTCGGCCTTCATCTCGTCGTCGAACTCAGCCCGGGCGAGGCCTGCCAACGCGCGATGCCGGCGCGCTAGGTCGAGGCGGGTGTCACCCGCGAAGGCCTCCGTGAGCCCGCCGAGCAGGCCCTCAGCGAATGGGTCGCCGTAGGCCTGCAGCTTATAGACGTCCCCTTCTGGAAATGGCGTGATGTAGCTCGTGCCCGTGGGCTCCTCCTGGGCAGCCCCCGGCAATGCCGGCGCGAGCGCCAACAGCACGATCATGACCGCAAGCTTGGCGCCGAGCGCGCGCATGTGCCTACCGCCCCAGGACCGGGGAGCCCTATTCTCGAACCGGCGGCCGCAGCCTGCCGCCGTCGAATCCTACCGCACCATGCGGCAGTTTCTCTGTCACGACAAGGCGTTGACATGAAGGCATAGGCCGCTTTGAGCCTGCGTGTTAAGGCATCGAGCTCGACGCTCCTGGGGCGGCCAAGCGACTGGGGGTCGCACGGCCCTCCTCGGCCTTGGCCTTGGGTCGCGTTGAGCCTGTGGCGATGACTTTGCGACCGCGTGAAGGCTCATTCTGAGCGCAACGCCGGGAAGGGACGAGCTATGAAGATTGCCAAAGTGACCGCCATACCCATGTCGGCGCCCGTCCCTAA
>JAMXLN010000023.1 GCA_024281145.1 Hyphomicrobiaceae bacterium
GGGCACGGTAGAGCTCGGGGCCGACGGGCCCCTCTCGCAGCTCGATGTAGTGGCCGGTGGCGAGGGCATCGGCCTCCAGCTCGCGGGCGGTCGCGAGCAATTCGTGGAACTTGATCTGCTGGTTGCACGCCACGCACGGGATTGGCGTCCGCCCCGCCGCATAGCTGTCAACGAAAGACTGCATGACGGTCGCCCGAAAGCGCTGCTCGTAATCGAGCACGTAGTGGGCGATGCCAAGCCGGTCGGCGACGCGGCGGGCGTCGTAGATGTCCTGGCCCGCACAGCAGCTACCACGCCGGCCGACGGCCTCACCATGATCGTAGAGCTGGAGGGTGACGCCGATGACGTCGCAACCTTGTTGCTTGAGCAACGCGGCGACGACCGAGGAGTCCACGCCCCCTGACATGGCCACCACCACGCGCCGCGGGCGGCGCGCGCCGGCGCGCCGGGGAGGCCCGACCCCGTCAGAGATCGGTTGATCAGACATCGCTACGGGGGTAGGGGCCATGGGCACGTGTTGGCTGACAGCACATTAACCAAGATACCAGCACTCTGCCCTTCCCTGTCGGCGGCGGCAATATGGCGGCGTGTAACGGCGCAATCAAGGCCGAAAGTACCGCAGGGGGCATCTGGGCCCAATCCGTTCGCGTTCGGCAACGGGTGTGCCGGGTCGGTACAGCTCTGGTCGCCCGAGGCCGCGTTAGCGCTCGCAGAGGTGAAGGGACGGTCAGCATTAACCAAGAAACCGTCGAAATTAACCAATGTGTCAGCAAATAACGGCGCAGCGGTTGTTGCAGTATTTACCGCGTCACTTAGGTCGCTTTTAATTGCGCTCGTCTAGTGTCGTGCGCAGGTCAGAAAAAGAGTTGCGAGTATCATGACCGAACAACAGTACAGGGCGCGGGTTCGCTATGTCATCGGGCCGGATGGCAGTCCGCTGACTGTGGCCGATCTTCCGCCCAAGGATACCAAGCGCTGGGTCATACGCCGCAAGGCGGAGGTGGTGGCAGCCGTGCGCGGCGGCCTTCTCAGCCTTGAGGAGGCATGCGAACGCTACACGTTGACCGTGGACGAGTTCCTGTCGTGGCAACGCTCGATCGACCGCTATGGCCTGCCGGGCCTGCGCGCCACGCGCATCCAGGACTACCGCGACTGAGAGACCTTGAGTTGGCGTGCCCTGCCGCCGGCGCGCCGTATTTAATCCGCGAGCGTCCTTTCTTGTGGGCCGCGTCGAACTGGGGGTGCGTCGACCCCGGGGATAGCATTGGCGCGCGGTTCGCCCGCGCGTCGGGTCCGAGCGCTCCCACCCCATCCTATCCGATTGAAATGGTCGAGGCTGCGCCCTCGATCATCCCTGTAGCAGCCGAGGCCAGCAGCCAACGCCAGCCGCGCGCGTTGGCAGCGCGCGGCCGCGCCAGGGTCCATCAGCCGATGACGTGACTGCTGGTGTCCGTCTTGCGCAGGTGCCGGTCGGCGTCGCGGCTCTCGATCGGCTCAAGCTTTCTCAGTTCCACCACCGCGCTCGCGTGCTCCTGTCGCGCAGCCTCGAGCTTCGACCTCAAATCGGCGACGGAGGTGAGCAGGTTGGCGCGCCGCAAGCTCGCCGCCTTGGCGAAGGTGGAGTAGGCGAAGTGCGCCGAATCCCTCACGCCCGTGCGCTCCTCCTCGGCCGCGATTTGCCGTGCAAGATCGCTGGCCATGTGCTCGAAGTCGAGGATCATCGTCTCGATCGAGGCAACTTTGCGAGCTTTCTCGCTTGCCTCGAATCGCCTCAGTCGCAGTGCAGTGTCACGTGGCTTCATTGTTCGATACCCCCAACCTGTTCGAACGGGTGATTTCTCTTGGTTTACGCGTCCCAGAATGTTGCTAGAAACAGTGGCCGACCACCAATTAAGCAAGCCACATGCCAGACAATTCCTCCGACCACGGTTTGCTTCCAACCCCCGCGGGTCCGACCGCCGGTGCCGAGGTCTTCACCGGCAGGTCGCTTGGCTTGTCCAACTTTATATAAAGCGATTAAGTTGCGGTAAAGCAACGCGCAAAAGCGTTCGTGTCGGACGAGCGGCGCGGCGTCTAATTTCTCTCTCGACCCCCCTAGGGGGCGCACCGCAAATCAGCTACACAAAAACCAGCATGAGGCGCACCGGTGCATGTCGGAAGTGGCGGGGGTTGCGGTGCTTGAGTGTGTTGGGCAGGCGTCGGACATCCTGCGGGCCAATGGCATCCCGGAAAGCATCCCAGAGAGCAATGCCGGAACGGGGTGCCCGGGGGTCCGACGGGTACCCGTGGGGTTGATGGGCGACGGGTGTGATCGGTAACGGGTTTGATGGGCAACGGGTTTGATGGGCAACGACGGGTCGGAGCGATAACAGGTCGGATGAACAAGCCCGCGGTCATCGAGGCGGATCTTGTGGGTGAGCAGTCCTGGTGGTTGCTCGGGTGGCCAGTCTGATGGCGGTCTGGTGGTGGTCTGGTGGTCGGTCTGGGCGAGAGAGCTGGTGTCCGGCGAGTGTTCAGAAACGCGCGTGTTTGTAAGGCAAAATTAGGTTTTGTTAACCTCTGGCGACTAACTTGCTAACAATGGCTTAGCGGTCGGACCGTCGGAAGCCTCCTCAAGCATCGGGCAGCGGGCTCCGCACTGGGGTCTGGAAGAGAGGAACACAATGCGAGTCCTTTTGATTGAGGACGACAGCGCTACGGCGCAGAGCATCGAGCTAATGCTCCAGTCCGAGGGCTTCAATGTATACACCACCGATCTGGGGGAGGAGGGCGTAGATCTCGGCAAGCTCTACGATTACGACATCATCCTGCTCGACCTCAATTTGCCGGACATGAGCGGGTATGAGGTTCTCAAGACGCTGCGGGTCAGCAAGGTGCAAACGCCCATCCTTATCCTTTCTGGGTTGGCGGGTATCGAGGATAAAGTGCGAGGTCTCGGCTTCGGTGCCGACGATTACATGACCAAGCCCTTCCATAAGGACGAGCTCGTGGCCCGCATCCATGCCATCGTCCGCCGCTCAAAGGGGCACGCGCAATCGGTGATCGAGACCGGCGAACTCAAAGTAAACCTCGATACCAAAACGGTGGAGGTGAATGGTCAACGCGTGCACCTCACGAGCAAAGAATACCAGATGCTGGAGTTGCTCTCGCTGCGCAAGGGCACGACGCTCACCAAGGAGATGTTCCTCAATCATCTTTATGGCGGCATGGACGAGCCCGAGCTCAAAATCATCGATGTCTTCATCTGCAAGTTGAGAAAGAAGCTGCAGGCGGCCACCGGCGGCCAGCACTATATCGAAACCGTCTGGGGTCGCGGCTACGTGCTGCGCGATCCCGCTGACGCGCACGTGGCGGCCTGAGCCGCACGCCTTGCCCCGGCGCTGGTCGCTGGGCACTCCCAATCCCGCCAAGTTGGGCGGACGTGGAAAGTCACGGGGTGCCGGCCCGATGGCGCCTCTTGTGCTTGCGCTCAACGCCGCGGCGTGGTGCTCTCACGAGGGATGAGCAGGGGCGCCGTTACCGATGAAACGTCACATCAACTCGCCCGTCGCCGGGCAGCTGCTGAGCCGACTGGTCGAGGCCGGCGACCGGATCGAGGCCGACACCGAGATCGCCATCGTCGAGTCCATGAAGATGCATATACCCGTGAGCGCTGAACAGTCGGGTCGCGTTGGCAGATGGCTGGTGGAGGAGAAAAGCCTTGTGGCCGAGGGGCAGGCGCTCGTCGAGCTCGAGGCGTGAGCTGACGGCCATGGTCACGCGAGAAAAACCCAAGCCAGTGCAGGGCGCGGCCGCCGTGCTGTTGCCGCCAGACGCCAAGCGCAAGTCCGTGCCGGTTTGGTTCGCTCGCAACGATCGATGGACGACCGAAGCGCCGCTCAGCGATGCGCAGCGCGCCTGGCTCGATGCACTGGGGTTCAAGGGGGCCGCACGCAAGCATGTGCTGCTGCCTGGGCCTGATGGCGCGCTCGCCGGCGCCGTGCTCGGTCTCGGCGAGGCCGGCGCGGGCGGTGCCATGGACAAGCCGGAGCTCGCCCTCGGCCTCTTGGCGAGCGCCTTGCCGCCGGCCTGCTATCATCTGGCCGACGACGACCTTGCCGAGCCTGAACTCGCAGCCGTCGCCTGGGGGCTCGGTGCCTATCGCTTCCGGCGTTACAAGTCGGCCGCGGCCGACCAGCTGGCGCAACTGAAGACACCGCGCGGGGTCAATCATCCGCGCGTCCTGGCTTTGGTGGATGCGGTCTGGTTCGGGCGCGATCTCATCAACACCCCGGCGAACGACATGGGGCCGCAGGAGCTGGAGGATGCCGCGCGGCAGCTCGCCAAGGTTTGGGGTGCCGAGGTCGCAAGCGTCGTCGGCGACGATCTCTTGGCGAACAACTTCCCCCTCATTCATGCCGTCGGTCGGGCGAGCCCGCGCGCCCCGCGGCTCATCGACCTCGTCTGGGGCCGCTCCGGCAGCCGCCAGATCACGCTTATCGGCAAGGGCATCGCGTTCGACACTGGCGGGCTCGACATCAAGCCGGCGAGCGGCATGGTGCTGATGAAAAAGGACATGGGCGGCGCCGCCAGCGCCCTCGCCGCGGCGCAGATGGTGATGGCTGCGAGGCTGGACGTGCGCCTGCGCGTCCTGATCCCGGCAGCAGAAAACAGCATTGCCGGCAACGCATTTCGTCCCGGCGACGTGCTGACATCCCGGGCGGGCAAGACCGTCGAGATCGGCAATACCGACGCAGAAGGTCGGCTCGTGCTTGCAGACGCGCTGGCCCTCGCCGACGAAGCACGACCCGATGCGCTCGTCAGCTTCGCGACTCTGACCGGGGCCGCGCGCGTGGCGTTGGGGCCCGACCTCCCACCCCTTTATTGCGACCACGACGCCTTTGCTGAGGCCATCGTTGCCGCCGGCAACCGCATCGGCGATCCCGTGTGGCGCATGCCGTTTTGGCGCCCCTACGATGCCAATCTGGACAGCAGCGTCGCCGACATCAACAACGTGAGCGAGCAGCCGTTCGCGGGCTCCGTTACGGCGGCCCTGTTCCTGCGCCGCTTCGTCAGACGGGCCCAGCGCTATGCCCACCTCGACATCTACGGCTGGCGACAATCTGCCAAGGCGCTGGGCCCGAAGGGTGGAGAACCACAGGGCGCACGCGCCCTGTTCGAGACGTTGCAGGCCGACCCGTGGCGTTGAGGGGTGATCGCTTGAGGCGAAGCCGCGTGCTCGCGCTCCCGTGCCCCACCCTTTGTGGTTCGCCGCATGCCCCGTGACCAGGACGAGGAACGACAATCCATGGGAAGCGCTCAGCCGCTGACAACGGCCCCGATGCACGGCCAAACCACCTTCTTATTCTCTGAGCTTGCGAGCGATCTTGAGCATCTCAACGCCGACATTGCCTTCCTCGGCATTCCCTTTGGCTCGGCCTATACGGTTGGCGAAATCTCCAACGACCAGAGCACCATGCCCTCCGCCATGCGGCAAGCCACGGACCGCATGGTGCGCAGCCTGGAGCGCTACGATTTCGATCTCGGTGGCCCGCTCTATGCAGGCAAGCCGATCCGCGCCGTGGATTGCGGGGACGTGCGCGCCGACGTCCACGATCTTCAGGCGCACGTGGCGCGCGCCGAGCAGGTGGTGCGCAAAATTGTCGGCTCCGGAGCGCTGCCGATCGTGCTCGGCGGCGACCATGCAATATCGATTCCCGTCCTGCGCGCCTTCGAGGGACGTGGGCCAATCACGCTCATCCAGATCGACCAGCATCTCGACTGGCGCGATGAGGTCAACGGGATCAAGGACGGCCTCTCGAGCCCGATGCGTCGCGCCTCAGAAATGCAGCACATCGAACAAATCTTTCAGATCGGCCTCAGCGCCACCGGCAGCGCGCGTCAGGAGGAGGTTGACGCGGCGAGGACCTGGGGTGCCCACCTCATCCCGGCGCATGAGCTGCATGAGGTTGGGATGGATGCCGTCCTGCGTCTCATTCCAGATGGCGGCCGTTACTATCTCACCGTTGATATGGACGGCATGGATTGTGCGATCGCGCCCGCCGTCGCGGCACCAATGCCAGGCGGCGTGAGCTTTGCTCAGGCTCGCCGCTTGGTGCATGGGCTGGTGGCAAAGGGCCGCGTGGTGGGCATGGACGTCGTCGAGATCACACCGCGCACGGACATCAACCGGATCACCTGCATCACGGCCGGCCGCCTGATCGTCAACTTGATCGGCGCGGCCGTGCGCGCCGGCTATTTCGATTAGCATCGCGGGCGAGACCAAGGCCCCGTGCGGGATCGCATGCGCGCCCTGCGTAAGGTCGGGGAGCGGTGCCGATGCTCTGGCCTCATGCCGTCGCTTCGGGGCTGCCGATGCGATGGCAGGCCGCCCTGTGCGCCGGGCTCACCTGGCGAACGGGCGGTTCCTCCCGATCGCAGATCTCGCCGACCCGGCGGTGGCAGCGACCTGCGAACACGCAGCCCTTGCTGTCCACGCCGCGCCGCGGCTCCAATGCAAGCCGGATCCGCGCACTGGGAGTTGCCTCCAAGGTCGGTACGGCCGAGAGCAGCGCCTGCGTGTAGGGATGGAGCGGCTCGCGTGTCACCTCGTTGGCGGGACCTTCCTCGATAATGCGACCTCGGTACATGACGGCAATGCGGTCGGCCAGATGCGCAACCACCGAGATGTCGTGCGAGATGAAGAGATAGGCGACGCTCAGATCGTCCTTGAGATCGGCCAATAGGTTGACGATGGCGGCCTGCACCGACACATCGAGGGCCGAAACCGGCTCGTCGCAGACGATGAAGGCTGGATTGGTGGCGAGGGCTCGCGCGATGCCGACGCGCTGCTTCTCGCCGCCGGAGAGCTGGTGGGGATAGCGCCCGGCATAGTGCGCGGGCAGGCGAACGAGATCGAGCAGCGCCTTCACGCGGGAGGCCACCTCATCCGGCGGCAGGATCGCGAAGCGCTGCAGGGGTCGGCCGACGATCTTGCCCACGGTCTTGCGCGGGTTGAGCGAGGAATCGACGTTTTGGAAGACGATCTGCGCCGTGCGCCGCATGACGGTTAGCGTGCTCTGCGGTTGGCGCGTCACGTCCTCGCCGGCGATTTGGACCGTGCCGCGATCGGGATCCTTCAGACGCAGGATCAGCTGGCCCAGGGTCGACTTGCCCGAGCCCGATTCGCCGACGAGCCCCACCACCTCTCCTGCCGCGATTGTCAGAGTAACGCCATCGACGGCACGGATGTGCGTTGGTTGGTAGCGCGGCCGCCAACCTTCAAGGGCAAACGCGGCGAGGCCGTGCGACAGCGTGAAGGTCTTGGCAAGGTCGCTTGCCGCCACCACCGGTGCACCGGATGGCGGCTTAGCGACCGCCCGATGGGGTTGCTCAACGGCGGTAGGCCATCGCGCGCCGGAAAGGTCACCGGCACGGTGGCAGCGGAGCAACCGGTGCCCAACGGGTCGCAGCGGCTGAGCGGCGGCGCAGGCCTCAACTGCATAGGGGCAGCGCGGTTGGAAGCGGCACCCGGCGATGGCATCGCGCAGATCGGGCAATCGACCGGGAATCGAGGCCAGGCGTTCGCGCTTGGCGCCAAGGCGCGGGACGGCCGCGACGAGGCCTTTGGTGTAGGGATGGAGGGGTCGGGCAAGAACCTCGCGGGTCGGTCCCCGTTCCACCACCTGGCCGGCATAAAGCACTGCGATTTCATCTGCGATTCGACGCACGACGCCAAGGTTGTGGCTGATGAAGAGCATGGCGAGCCCGCGCTGCCTCTGCAGTTCCTCCAGGAGATCGAGGATTTGCGCTTCGATGGTGATATCGAGCGCGGTCGTTGGCTCGTCGAGGATGAGCAGGCGTGGCTCGGCGGCAAGCGCGCCGGCGATCAGCGCACGTTGCCGCATGCCACCCGACAGCTCGTGCGGGTAGGCGTCGGCCACGGCACGTGCGTCCGCGATGCCGACCTCGGCCAACAAATCGATGGCGCGCGCGAGCGCCGCCGCGCGCGTCAATCCGCGGTGAGCGACGAGACCCTCGCCGATTTGCGCACCGACCCGCAGGGACGGATTGAGAACCGAGAAGGGATCCTGGAACACCAGCGCCACACCCCTGCCGCGCAGCTTGCGCCGGCCTTCGCGGTCGAGCCTGAGGACGTCGCGGCCTTGGAACAGCACGTGTCCGGCCGTGACGTGCGCTGCGTCCGGCAGCAGCCCCATGATGGCCAGTGCCAAGGTGCTCTTGCCCGAGCCAGATTCGCCGACCACGGCCAGCGTTCGGTGCGGCGCCACCGCGAGGGAGACATCGGCCAGCGCCAGCACGTCGCCGCCGGGGGTCCGGTAGTGGACGGTGAGCCCTTGCACGTTGAGCGTCATGGCGTCAGGCCTTGGCCGGGCCGGCGCTCCAGGCGCGGATCCAGTCGCTCGCGCAGCCCATCGCCGAAGAGGTTGATGCCGATGACAAGCAGGCACATGGCGAGGCCCGGTGCCAAGGCGATCCAGGGCGCGCGATCGATGAACTCGCGCGCCTCGGCGATCATCAGTCCCCAGTCGGAGCTCGGCGGCTGGGCGCCGAGCCCTAAGAAGCTGAGCGCGGAGCCCAGCAGGATCGCATAGGTGACCCGCAGGCTCGCTTCCACGATGAGCGGCGGCCAGGCGTTGGGCAGAATCTCCTGGAAGAGGATATAGCTTGCGCTCTCGGCGCGGGCGCGCGCGGCTTGCACGAAATCCTCGCCAGCGAGCCCGAGCGTCACGCTGCGCGCCACCCGGGCGATGAGCGGGATATAGACGAAACCCACCGCGAGTGCCGTCTTCCAGGGGGCCGGCGGCGTCAGCGCGAGCACCAAGAGACCCAGCAGGATGGCCGGGATGGCCATCAGCACGTCGGCGGCGCGCATCAGGAGTTCGTCCACCCAGCCGCGGAAGTAGCCAGCCGCCAATCCCAGCGGCACGCCCAACGCGACCGCGAAGAGCATGGCGCCCACGCCCATTGCCAGCGAAAGGCGGGCGCCCATCAGCAGCCGGCTCAGCACATCGCGACCGTACTCGTCGGTGCCGAGCCAATAGACCGTGTTGGGCGGTTGAAAGCGAGTGCGGATCGACACCGTGTCCCACGGGTGCGGCGCGATCCAAGGGGCAAGCGCCGCCAGCACGGCGATGCCGCCGACAATAACGAGGCCCACTTTGAGCTGCAGTGGCCACCGGCGCCGCTCGCTCGCTGCCCGTGCGTCAGGCGACGTTGCGGCCATAGCGGATTCTCGGATTGAGCCACGCATAGAGCAGATCTGCGGCCAGATTGGCGAGGGCGTAAACGGCGGCGACCACGAGGATGGCGGCCTGCAGTGTGGGGAGATCGCGTGACTGCACGGAGAAAACCAAGAGCCGCCCGAGGCCTGGATAGGCGAAGACGGTTTCGATCACGACGATGCCTCCCATCAGTCGACCGATGTCGAGCGCCAATACCGTAATGCTCGGAAGCAGCGCGTTACGCAGTCCATGGCGCAACACGACCGTGCGTTCTGGCAATCCCTTGGCCCGAGCGGCGACGACATAGGGACTGCGCAGCACCTCGATCATGCTCGAGCGGGTGAGGCGCGATACATGCGCAAGATGGGCGAACACCAGCGTCATGGTGGGCGCGATGAGGTGCTGGACCCAGATCCAGAACCCCGCCGAGAGCGGCTCGTAGCCCGAGGCCGGCAACCAACCAAGCGTCGCGGAGAACACCAAAATGACGACGATGGCCCAGAAAAACTCCGGCACGGCGATGCCAAGGTAGGTTCCGACGGAAACGGCGTGGTCGAGCGGGCCGTTGTGGCTGAGCGCGGCAATCACGCCGAGACCCACTCCGATCAGGGCGATGAGCACGAACGAGGTGAGCGCTAGGGTCAGCGAACGGGCAAAGGCCTCGGCAATCAGCGGGTAAACCGGACGGTCCATCAACAGCGAGCGACCGAAGTCACCGGCCAGGAGGCGCGAGGCCCATCGCCAATACTGGAGCCACAGCGGATCGGCGAGCCCGAGTTTCAGTTCCAGCGTCTTGACCTGCTCGGGTGCCGCGAACGGCCCGAGGATCAGATGCGCCACGCTGCCCGGCAGGATCGCCGTGATGGCGAACACCAGCATCGAAACGGCCACCAGGACCACGACGACCAGAGCCAGTCGCTGGATCACGTATGGCAGCATGACCCGCTACTCGCTCCCCTTGCTACTCAATTCCGCGCTCGATCGCGTCGGTCCATTTGCGCTGGTCAATTTCGCTGCCCCATCCGAGAGGTTGCCGCTGGAGGCAATGAGTGGGCTCGGCGTGAGGGGACGCAGCAAAGCGATTGTGCCTCAGCGCTTGACGCTCACCTCTTTGAGCTCCAACCACTGCATCGGCGTGGTGTGAAAACCCTCCACCTCTTTGCGCACGCCGTTGGCATGCAGGGCCGCGTAGGCGATGATGCTCGGCACCGTTTCGTCCACCACCTTCTGGAACTCGAAGAAAATCGCCTTGCGCTTGGCCTCGTCGTTGGTCCTGCGAGCAAGGTCGAGCAACTCGTCGACGCGCGGGTTGGCGTAGAGCCACAGCTGACGGTTCCAGCTGCCAGTCGAGTGGTAGAAGGGGTAGAGCGCGGTGTCGATGGTCGGCCGAGCGAAGTAGCCGTCGACGTACATCTGCGCCTTGCCCGCGACATTGGCCGCATAAGAGGCGAAGGGCACGCGCTCGACGTTGATGCGTATGCCGGCGGCCTTGGCCATGTCGCGCACGGCAACGCCGAGTCGCACGCGCTGCTCGCGCTCTTGTGGCACCTGCATGGTCACCTCGAATCCGTCAGGCAAACCAGCCTCGGCGAGGAGCTTCTTGGCCTTGGCGATGTCCGGCTTCCTGAAACCCAGCTCTGTGTTGAAATAGGGATGGCTTGGCGGAATGGGGCTGTGCGTTGGTGCGCCCTGGCCGAACAGCACGAGTTCCACCAGAGCGTCCTTGTCGATGGTGGCGGCCAATGCTTGGCGTACGCGCA
>JAMXLN010000024.1 GCA_024281145.1 Hyphomicrobiaceae bacterium
AAGGGCGTCAATCCAGACGAGGTGGTGGCGGTTGGTGCTGCCATTCAGGCCGGCGTGCTCAAGGGCGACGTCAAGGACGTGCTGCTGCTTGACGTGACGCCGCTGTCGCTCGGTATCGAGACGCTGGGCGGGGTATTCACCCGTCTCATCGACCGCAACACGACGATCCCCACCAAGAAGAGACAGGTGTTCTCCACCGCCGAGGATGGCCAAAATGCGGTCACCATCCGTGTCTCGCAAGGTGAGCGCGAGATGGCGGCCGACAACAAGCTGCTCGGCCAGTTCGATCTCGTCGGCATTCCCCCGGCGCCGCGCGGGGTCCCGCAGATTGAGGTCACCTTCGATATCGACGCCAACGGCATCGTGCACGTGTCTGCCAAGGACAAGGCGACTGCCAAGGAACAGTCGATCCGCATCCAGGCATCCGGTGGCTTAAGTGAGGCCGAGATCAAGAGGATGATGGACGAGGCCGACCGCTACAAAGACGAGGACCGCAAGAAGCGCGAGTCGGTTGAGGTCAAGAACGCCGCCGAAGCCACGATCCACGCCACCGAGAAATCGATGAAGGACGTGGGCGACAAGGTATCGGCCGCAGATAAGAGCCGCGTGGAGAGCGCCATCAACGAGCTCAAGGAGGTTCTGAAATCCGATAATGTCGAGGCCATCAAGACCAAGACGTCGGCCTTGACGCAGGCGTCCATGAAGCTCGGCGAGGCTCTCTACGGTGGCCAGGCCGGCGGTGCCGGGGGTCCGGGAGCGGCCGCTGGCGCTGGCGGCGGCGACCAGAAGAAGGACGGCACGGGCGAGAACGTCGTCGATGCCGATTTCGAGGAAGTCAAGGACGACAAGAAGAAATCCGCCTGATCACCCGTCACCTGGGGGGAGAACGTTATGTCGGCCCTCGTCCAACCAGCAACCCGTCTTGCGCCATGGTTGCGGTGGGGCGAGGGCTCATGTTTAGTGTGCGCGGGGCCGAGGGCAACCTCGCGGCATGACCAACGACATCGGAATTCCCACTGATGCCCAAGCGCGACTACTACGAGACATTGGGGCTTGCCAGGGGGGCGAGCGAGCAGGAGATAAAGTCGGCGTTCCGCCGGCTCGCCAAGGACTGCCATCCCGATCGCAACCCCGGCGACAAGTCCGCCGAGCATAAATTCAAGGAGCTCAACGAAGCCTACGAGGCGCTGCGTGATCCCCAGAAGCGTGCCGCCTATGACCAATTCGGCCATGCCGCCTTCGATGGGCACGCGCGCGGTGGTCACGGTTTCGGCCCCGACTTTGCCTCCTCAATGTCGGACATCTTCGACGATCTGTTCGGCGAGTTCATGGGCGGGCGGCGCGGGCGCAGCCAGCGCTCCGGTCGCGAGCGCGGCGCCGATTTGCGCTACAACATGGAGATCTCACTTCCCGAGGCCTTCGCCGGCAAGACCGCCCAGATTCGCGTGCCCACCAGCGTGACGTGCGAGACATGTTCGGGCAGCGGCGCCAAGGCCGGCACCCAGCCCTCCTCGTGTCCCACCTGCTCAGGGGCGGGCAAGGTGCGCGCCTCGCAGGGGTTCTTCACCATTGAGCGGACCTGTCCTTCCTGTCAGGGGCGCGGCGAGATCATCAACGATCCGTGCGCTTCTTGCACCGGTACGGGTCGCGTCGTGAAAGAGCGCACCCTTTCCGTGAACATCCCGGCCGGTGTGGAGGATGGCACGCGCATTCGCCTCGCCGGCGAAGGCGAGGCGGGAGTGCGCGGCGGCCCGGCCGGCGATCTTTACATCTTCCTGTCGATCAAGCCGCACGAGTTCTTCCAACGCGATGGCGCCGACATCTTTTGCCGCGTGCCCATCGCCATGACCGCCGCCGCGCTCGGCGGCCACATCGATGTGCCGACCGTGGATGGCGGCCAGACACGCGTGAAAATTCCCGAGGGAACGGAGACCGGCAAGCAGTTTCGGCTCAAGGGCAAGGGCATGCCGGTATTGCGTTCGAAGGTGACCGGCGACATGTACATCCAAGTCGAGGTCGAGACGCCCAAGAACCTGACCCGGCGCCAGCGCGAGCTGCTCGACGAGTTCGAGCGCGAAAGTCACAAGGAGACCTCGCCGCACTCGTTGGGCTTCTTCTCGAAGATGAAGGAGTTCTTCGAGGGCAAGCCCAACTGACGTCATCCCGCGATGGGCAAGACCTGCGCCCAGCGGTGGATCGTTTGACGCGGAGCGTTGCAGGGGTGCCCGCCTTTGTGGGCAGGACGGTGCCTTGGCCACTCTCTCATTGAGCGACATCTCACCGAGCGACATTTCACCGAGCGATCGGCTGATTGTGGCCCTTGACGTGCCGACGGTCGACGCCGCGCGCGGACTGGTCGGCCGGCTGGGAGTCGGCGTGACGTTCTACAAGATCGGCCTGGAACTCGTCATGGCGGGCGGGCTGGCTCTCGTGCGCGAGTTGGCCGAGGCCGGCAAACACGTTTTTCTCGACATGAAGCTGCTCGACATCGAGACCACGGTCGAGCGGGCAACGCGCAACGCGGCGGCCGCGGGCGCCACCTTCCTCACGGTGCACGCTCAAGACGCCAAGACGCTCAAGGCAGCGCTCGCAGGCCGGGCCGGCACGGACCTCAAGGTGCTCGGCGTGACCGTGCTGACCAACTTGGAGGCGGCGGACCTCAACCAGCAGGGGATCGCGGCCGAGCCCGCCGACCTGGTGGCGCGCCGCGCCGAGCTCGCGTGCGATGCCGGCTGCGATGGCGTGGTGGTCTCGGGTCTGGAGGCAGCGCGCGTTCGCGCCATCGTCGGCGCGAGGTGCACCATCGTCACCCCCGGCATTCGCCTCCCCGGCGCGGACGCCGGCGATCAAGCGCGTGTGAGCCCGCCGCGGCAAGCGATCGCCGCGGGAGCTGATCATCTGGTGGTCGGTCGGCCGATCACCGGTGCGGATGATCCCGCCGCTGCGGTCGGCCTCTTCCGCCGGGAAATCGAGCACGGTTTGCGCTTGCGCGCGTTGGGACCGCAGCGATGAACGCCCACAAGCCGCCACTCGCGCCCTGGCGGGCGACGGTGGTGACACTTCACCCCGAGCTGTTTCCAGGTCCACTTGCGGCCTCGCTGGCAGGCGAGGCTTTGCAGCGCGGGATCTGGGCGCTCGACGCCGTCGGCATACGCCAGTTCGGGCTCGGTCGTCGTCACACCGTCGACGACACGCCCGCGGGCGGAGGCGCCGGCATGGTGCTGCGCGCGGATGTGCTCGGCGCCGCCATCGATCATGCGAGCCTCGCCAACCCCAATCTCCCGCGCCTCTACCTCTCGCCTCGTGGCGAGCATCTCACCCAGAGTTTGGCGCGCGAGCTGGCGGCTGGTCCCGGCGCACTGCTGCTGGCCGGCCGCTTCGAGGGCATCGATGAGCGCGTCATCGAGGCCCGCACCTTGCGCGAGGTGTCCATCGGCGACTACGTGCTGTCGGGTGGCGAACTGGCCGCCATGGTGGTGATCGAGGCCGTGGTGCGATTGCTGCCCGGCGTTGTCGGCCAAACTGCCTCGCTCGCAGATGAGAGCTTTGAAGGGGGGCTCCTCGAATATCCCCACTACACGCGTCCGCGCGAATGGGAGGGCCGCTCTATTCCAGACGTGCTGCTCTCCGGCGATCACCAGCGCATCGCCGAGTGGCGTCGCGCCGAAGCCCAACGCCTCACGGCCGCGCGCCGCCCGGACCTGTTGTGCGCGGAAGCGCCAAGGATGCCGGGCGCACGCCAACGGAGAGGCTCATGAGGTACAAGATCACTGACAGTGACATGCTGGTCATCGTGGACCTGCAGAACGACTTCTGTCCGGGTGGCAAGCTCGCGGTGCCGCGGGGCGACGAAATCGTGCCCATCGTCAACCGGTTGGGGGAGCGATTCCGCCACGTCGTGCTGTCGCAGGACTGGCACCCCGCCTTGCACAAGTCGTTTGCCTCGGCGCATCCGGGAAAGCAGCCGTTCGAGACGGTGAGCTTTGCCTATGGTCCCCAGGTCCTGTGGCCGGACCATTGCGTGCAGGGCACTGCCGGAGCGCAATTCCATGGCGCACTCGACGTGCCACACGCCGAACTGGTGTTGCGCAAGGGCTATCGTCGCGAGATCGATTCCTATTCGGTATTCTATGAGAACGATCGCGCGACTCCGACCGGACTTGCCGGATATCTGCGCGAGCGCGGGTTTAGCCGCGTTTTCCTCGTCGGTTTGGCCTTGGACGTTTGCGTGCGCTACTCGGCGGAGGATGCGCAGCGTTGCGGTCTCGAGGCGGTGGTCATAGATGATGCCTGCCGCGGTATTGATGTTGGTGGGTCGATGGCCGCGGCGGCCCACGCCTTCGCGAGATCGGCCATTGCGTGCGTCGGCGTGGAAGCGATCGACTGATCGAACCCAGGGCTGAGCGGCCGAGCGCAAGAAAGTTGAGACCTCAACAATGTTGCGACTTTCCCGCCGGGCGGAAAGGGGCCGGGCGCCCGGTTCGGCTCTGACTTACACACCCGGCGGACGTAGGGGCAGCCCCGGGTGTTGCTCGGCCGGCTCACCCATCCTAATTAGGTCTGCGCCGGCTCGGCGCGGGCGTTTTGCGGGCGCATGGACTGCGGCAGAGTTGGACAGCGCATCGATCGGAATTCAAGGATCAACGGGAAGGGGCCAGGGGCACATGCAGCGACGCAGATTCTTGCGCTTATCGGCCGCGGCAGCGGCCGGTGCAGTCTTTCCGCGGGCGCACGCGGCGCCCGCGACAGTGCCCAAACCCTACAGTTGGGAGGCGACCCCGCCCGTGGACAGCGCGGTGGCGTATATCCGGTGGATGGTCGAGAACAGGGGCGAGGATCCGCGCTACCTGCGGGCGCGCTTCGAGCGCTATCAGAATATGGTCGGACACGTCGACCTCTGGGAAGCTCGCAACAAGCGCGCATTCCTGCTCACCCCGCGCGACGAGTTCTGCCTGCCGAGTGACCGCGGCGTCATTTACGACGTCAACTACCACAGCATCGGCTTTGGAGTGACGATCACCGGTCCGCGCGTGGTCAGTCGCATGACAAGCACCATCGATGTCAAGATGGGCGAGAAGGTGCTCGAGATCGGCAGCGGTTCGGGCTATCAGTCGGCCTACCTTTCCAACCTGACCGACAAGGTATGGACCGTAGAGATCATCAAGCCGCTGGCCGAGCGCACGCGCGCCAAATACGACGAGCTGATCGGGCGCGGCTATACCGAATACCGGGTCATCAATACCAAGCAGGCTGATGGCTACTATGGGTGGCCGGAGAATGCCCCCTTCGACAAGATCATCGTCACCTGCGGCATCGACCATATTCCCCCACCGTTGCTGCAGCAACTCAAGACCGGCGGCACCATGGTGATCCCCATTGGGCCGCCGGGGGCGCAGCACATCCTCAAAGTGAGCAAAGACGATGTGGGTGGCCAAATCGGCGTCAAGCGCTCGGACATCTATGGGGGACGGCCGGTGCCTTTTGTGCCGTTCACCAAGCTCGATGGCGATGCCGTCAAAGGGACGCACAACCAGAGGTGAAAGAGCACAGCCCTTGCTTGGCCGCAAAAAGGGGGCTTGCGCTTCAGCGGCTTCCGCGAGAATCTAATCCCGGATCGTGCTGGTGGGAGGAAACCACGCTTGCGAATGTAGCCCCATGAGTTGGCAGCCGTCGAACGATCCTGTCCCCGGTGATGCGCGTTCTTGCGATGCGATCGAGCACGTCATCGTGCCGCGAGCGCGCGACCTCGGCGGCTTTGAGGTGCGCCGCGCGCTGCCCGCCGTCCAGAAGCAGATGGTGGGACCCTTCATCTTTTTCGACCAGATGGGACCGGCCGAGTTCCTGATCGGCGGCGGCATCGATGTGCGCCCGCATCCGCATATCGGACTGGCGACCGTCACCTACCTGTTTGAAGGTGAAGTGTTTCACCGCGACAGCCTTGGGTCGTCGCTGGCGATCCGCCCTGGCGAAGTTAACTTGATGACCGCCGGACGCGGCATCGTCCATTCCGAGCGCGAGACAAGTGAACGGAAGCGGACGACACGCCGGCTGTTCGGGATCCAGGCCTGGGCGGCGCTGCCCAGGTCGCACGAGGACACGGCGCCGGCTTTTGTCCATCACGGTAGCGACGAGCTGCCCCACATCAGCGGCGAGGGCAAACGCGTCCGCCTGGTGATGGGACAAGCCTACGGTGCCCGTTCGCCGGTCGCCTTCCCGCACGAAACCCTGTTCGCTGAAGCCGTGTTGGCGCCCGGTGCAGTGTTGCCGCTCGATGCCACCTACGACGAGCGCGCCGTCTACGTCGCTTCCGGCGAGATCGACATTGCGGGGGATTCGTTCAGCGAGGGCCGACTGCTCACCTTCAAGCCAGGGGACCGCGTCTCCATCCTGGCGACTGCCCAGTCACGGTTGATGCTGCTTGGTGGTGAGCCTATGGACAGCGCACGCCACATCTGGTGGAATTTTGTCTCGTCCTCCAAAGAGCGCATCCAACAGGCCAAAGAAGATTGGCGCCAGAAGCGCTTCGCGCTCGTGCCAGGAGACGACACGGAGTTCATCCCGCTGCCTGAGTAGAAGATCCGCCGCCGGCCGCGGAGGTGTGGAGGGGGACTATGGAGTTCGGGTGGCTCCGGCTTGGGGTCGTCGATTTCCTTGGGCAGGTGACGCTTGGGATCAATCATCGCGGGGCGGAATCCGTGTTGGCTCTCGCCGCTCTCGTCGCCCTCGCCTTGGTCCTCGCCGCAGGCACAACCCTCCGGCACCGCCGCAAGCGTCGCGCCGCTCAGACCGAGGCGGCAAGCATCCGCGATGAAGCCGCGCGCTTGAAGGATCTGCTGCGCCGGCGCCTGTCCGAGCCCGCCTCGCTGTTCGCCAACGGCATCAACACCGCGCCCACCATGGGTGCCTGCGAGGCCTTCGAGGGTGACATCGAAGCAGTGGCGCGCACGGTTTTGGTGGAGGCGGGAGGCCATTGCGCCAGGGCCAGGCAGCTCCTGCGCCAGCGCATGAACGGGGGCACCGACAAGGCGCGGCTCAACGGCAGCGAGGTGAACTCCTGGCGCCAGCTCGGCGCGCTCTCCTTGCTCGACGGCATCGCCGATGCTTCGGCTGCCTATGCCAGGGCGGCAGACCTGGCGCCAGAAAATGCCGAAGCACAGATGTTGGCGGGTGTCCTGCACCTGCGCGCCGGCAACTTGGCATCTGCCGAGGCGGCGTTCCGGCGCCAGATCGAGCTCGGCAATCAAGGCAATGGCAGCACGGATGCTGGATTGGCGCGCTATCGTGGCCATACCATGCTGGGCGACGTGCTGGCCGCCCGCGAGGACCCCGACGCAGCGATCGCTGCCTACAC
>JAMXLN010000025.1 GCA_024281145.1 Hyphomicrobiaceae bacterium
AACATGCATACTCAAAATCGGGCATATCTTCGAAGAGGCCGCCGACGGCAACGGATTTCCAACCGTTGCCATAGAGGCTGTAGCCATTGCCCACCGCTGCCATCACGAGTTTGGCGGCGCCTTCGCGCGGAACAACTTCGAGATAGCGACCAGCCGAGGCATCACGCACGGCTTCCAGTAGGTTGCGGTTCCTCCTGCCACGCGCTGCACACCAGGCTTCATGAACGGGCCCGAAAGCGACGTGGGCAGCGGCAGCGCCGCGCCCGTGCCGTCGCGAGCGGAAGTCATGGGCACGAGAGCTTTGGGCTTCGTTCGTCACTTGGGTCAGGCGCTCGATGGCAGCAGCGCAAGGGCTGATCAGCTGCTCGTCCCGATTGGCGAACCCTGGCACGAGCACCACCCGCTCGCATGTCTCAAGCATCTTGACGACCCTCAACACGGCCATCGGCTTGACGGAGTTCGGTCTAAAGCGAACCTCCATTGCCCCGGATCGATGACGGCGCAGAGCCACGCCTCCATTGTCCTCCACAGCAGTGCTGGTGCCCGCACTGCCGTGCCGCACGCGCCCCTGTCCATCGATGATCTTTCTCATGCGGCCCTACCTCACATCGGCAGCGCATGCATTACTAACAGGGGAGCGTCGCAGCGGCCAGCGCGCCAGATCGCTCGGGCGATTTTGCACGGTGGTCCCTTTTGACGGGAAATTTTCTAGCGCGAATTGCTGGTCGAGGAAGTGGCTGCAACCCTAGGGTGCCACGCTTCCAGTTGCCACCCTGTCGCCGCCCGAGTCCCTCTTCTCCATCTCCAAGGCGCCGCGTGTTATGGGCAATCTCTTGGCTGGACTCGTGACCCTCGCCGTCGAGGGCCGCATCGATCGGTTTGTGTACAACCTTGAGCCCGGGCGAGCGTAAGGGCCCGAGGGGGCTCAGGCGTTGGCGCGCCGGCTGGGTGATTGCATCCGCACTTTCCGCTGGCCCGTGGGCGCTTTCAGGCCGCTCCTCCTCATGCCGCGACCGCGGTCTGAGGGCATGTCCCCTCTCACGGCGCGCGGGGGCACTGGCGCCGGATCGGTCTGCAAGGCGCTCCTGTGGGTTCATGCGCGGCACCCAAGCACGCGTGAGCGTCCTTGCGCCGCTTGGGACCTTGAAGACGTCGAAGCTTGCGCTGGTCGGTCGATCGCACAATCGCAACCAGTTCACCCGCGCCCAACCGGTCGAGCCGAAATGCGGCTGCATGGAGATTGAGGATGCCCCAGTGGGAATACAGCAAGATCGATCTCAACAATGTGCCGGTCAAGGCGAGCGACCTCGACGCTCTTGACGATGCCGGTAAAGAGGGATGGGAGCTTGTCGGTATCACCGCCAACAACGTCGCTTACTTGAAGCGCATGCTCGAGAACCCGTCGACCGCATCCCCACCGCGCGCCAAGGCGCCGGCCCGCCGCAAGGCCGCGACCTGATCAGGTGTCAAGCAGCCTGGCAAGTTCGCAGCGCAAGGTCGGCGCCAGCTCTTTGCGCGCCAACCCGTAGGCGACGTTGGCCAACAGGAAGCCGATCTTTGCGCCACAGTCGTAGATCGTCCCATCGAACCGCACGGCGAAGAAGGGTTGACTAAGGGCGAGGTTCTTCATCGCATCCGTGACTTGGATTTCGCCGCCGGCACCGCGCTCGCCGCGCTCCAGGATCGCGAAGATATCAGGCTGCAGGATGTAGCGTCCGCTGATGTGGAGGTTGGATGGTGCATCTGCGGGCTTTGGTTTTTCGACCATGCCGGTAACGCGCGAAACCTTTGCAGTTTTGTCTTCGACGCCGACAATGCCGTAAAGGTGGGTCTGATCCGCTGGCACCGGCGCGACCGCGATGTGATTGCCGCCGTGCAGAGCGTAGGCCTCCATCATGTCGCACAGGCATGGGCGGGGGCCGAAGTGGAGCATGTCGGGAAGCAGCAGCGCGAATGGCTCGTCGCCGACGATCTCGCGCGCGCACCAAACCGCGTGGCCAAGCCCATGCGGGGCCTGCTGGCGCGTGAAACTCGTCTGTCCGGGACGCGGCAGGTCAGCCATCAGCGCAGCGAGCTCCTCGCTCTTGCCGCGTTCCGATAGCGTGCGCTCCAGTTCGTACTGGCTGTCGAAATGGTCTTCGATGGGCGCCTTGTTGCGGCCCGTGACAAAGATGAAATGCTCAATGCCCGCCGCCTTGGCCTCGTCGACCACATGTTGAATGACCGGTCGGTCGACCACCGTCAGCATTTCTTTGGGGACTGCCTTGGTGGCTGGCAGAAAACGGGTGCCGAGGCCCGCCACCGGGAAAACGGCCTTGCGGACGCGCTTGGTCATTCTTGCCATGGTCAGGATCTCAGGTTCGAGTTATCTGGGCGCAAGGCCGGCAGGCCATTAACGGAGCGTAGGCATCAGCGGTGCTAGGAATGCCGGATGGCATCGCGACCCGCAACTGTGCTGCCAGTACAACCAACAACGCACGTGACCTAAAAAGGGATGACTCGATGAGCGTTCTGGTGACGGGAGGGGCCGGCTACATCGGCAGCCACATGGTGCTCAAGCTGCTGGACGCGGGTGAGAAGGTGGTGATCCTCGACAACTTGTCCACCGGCCTTGCCTTTGCGGTGCCGAAGGGCGTCGCCCTGGCCGTCGGCGACGTTGGTGACGCCGATCTCCTCAGGCGCCTGCTCGACGGCCAAGAAGTGGACGCCATCATTCATTTCGCCGGATCCATCGTGGTGCCCGAGTCGGTTGTAGACCCGTTGGGCTACTACCTGAACAACACGGTCAAATCGCGCACCCTCATGGCAATGGCCGTAAAGTGCGGCATCCGCCATTTCATCTTCTCGTCGACCGCCGCCGTCTACGGATTGACGGGTGACCAGCCGGTTGCCGAAGAGGGGCCACTGGCGCCCATATCACCCTACGGTTCCTCCAAGCGCATGACGGAAATCATGCTGGCCGATGCTGGCCGTGCGCACGACTTGCGCTACGTCGCCCTGCGCTACTTCAACGTGGCGGGGGCGGACCCCGAGGGGCGCTCCGGTCAATCGACCCCGCGCGCCACCCACCTTATCAAGGTCGCCTGTGAGACGGCGCTCGGCAAGCGCGGCCACCTGGAGGTGTTTGGCACGGATTATCCAACACCCGACGGCACCTGCGTGCGCGACTACATTCACGTCAGCGATCTTGCGCGCGCGCACATGGCCGCCTTGCACCATCTGCGTGTGGGGGGTGCCAGCGATGTCCTCAACTGCGGCTACGGCCGGGGATTTTCCGTCCTGGAAGTGATCGAAGCGGTCAAGCGGGCGGCGGGGCGCGACTTCGAGGTGCGGCGGGGGCCACGACGCGCGGGCGATCCCGCCCGCGTGATTGCGGCCACCGAGCGCATCCGGGCAACGCTTGGATGGACGCCAGAACACGACGATCTCGACACCATCGTGCGCCACGCGCTCGCTTGGGAAGAGCACCTGTCGCGCCACATTGAGCACCTCGGCGCTGCCTAGCCGCGAGATCCTCCCCGCGTCTGGAGTGGCGACGCTTGCGGGCAACCCAGCTTTTACGGCGGCCACGGACGGGGAGGATCGCGCTGGATTGGTCCATCAGCGGGCGGCGCTGGCCCTGGGGTCGAGGCCAGCGCCCACCGCCTTTGGCGCCGCCCCCGGGAGCCCGTACGCAGGCGCGGTGCGGCAATTGGCTCACGCAGCCGTGAGCCCAAGACGCCGCAAAACGAGCTGCAACGGCTGGGATGGTGCTTGCGGGAAAGCCCGCCCCAGCGTAGTCGAGGCGAGGTCGGCCCGATGTCGGCGTGCGATCAACGCCGAGCCGACCATTGGCTTCAAGCTGGGCGCCCACGCGCGCCCCTCGCGTGCAGGGGATAGGTCCACATTGCCTAAATTGGGGGCTCTGCATCAGGATCTCTTCCGGCAGTCCGGCCGGTGGGCTGGCCTGCTCGTCTGGTTACCCTTGCTGGCCGCCATCGTGCTGACGGGGGATGTGGCTCGCGCTCAGGGGAGCGACGCCTTTCGCCAATTTCTTGAAGGGATTTGGCCTGAGGCGCAGGCGGCGGGCGTGTCGCGCGCCACGTTTGACGCGGCCCTTCGCGGAGTCGAACCGGATTTGGCGCTGCCCGACTTGGTCCTCCCGGGGAGGGGCGACGTGAAGGGGCAGGCTGAGTTCACCAAGACGCCGGCCCAATATCTGAGCGCCGCCTACCTTGCCAATCTGTCAGCCGAGGGTCGAGGCCTCGCGACACGGCACGCCGTCTGGCTCAACAAGATTGAGAAGGACATCGGCGTGCAGCGCCAGTTCGTCCTCGCCATTTGGGGGCGCGAGACCGCGTTTGGGTCACACGGCGGGTCGAATTACTACATCATCAAGGCGCTTGCCACGCAGGCCTATCTCGGTCGCCGCAAGGACATGTTCCGCAGCGAGCTCGTCTATGCGCTAAGGATGCTGCAGGATGGCGTGCGCACGCGCGACACGCTGACGGGCTCCTGGGCCGGTGCCATGGGCCTTACGCAGTTTATGCCCTCTGAATTCTATAACCTGGCCTATGACCTTGACGGGGACGGGCGCGCGGACATCTGGGGCTCAGTGCCGGACGCCCTGGGTTCGGCCGCCAACCAGCTGCGCGCCAAGGGTTGGGTCCCCAACCAGAGCTGGGGCTACGAGGTGCGCCTGCCCAAGGACGTTTCTTGTCTGCTGGAAGGGCCCGACAACACGCGGTCAGTGGCGGAATGGATGCGGCTTGGGGTGGAGCGCATCGCTGGCGCCTTTCCGCCCCAGGCATTGGATCAGCAGGCCTTCATCCTGACCCCCGCCGGTGCCTATGGCCCTGCATTTCTGGCGCTTGAGAACTTCCTTGTCATCAAGCGCTACAACATGTCCGATCTCTACGCGCTGTTCGTCGGCAACCTCGGCGATCGCATCGCCGGTGGCGGCGCCTTCGTCACACCGTGGGCCGACATCCAACAGCTTTCTGGCAGGGGCATCGAGGGCATTCAAGAGAAGCTGCAGGCGTTGGGGTATGCCGTCGCCAAGATCGATGGCAAGGCGGGCATGAATACCCGCGCGCTGATCGGCGCCTACCAGAAGGCGAACGGCCTCAAGGTTGACTGCTGGCCCACTGAAGCCCTGCTCACGCACGTGCGGGCCAAGGCGGCGGCGATGGGGCCGGCGGTGAAGGGCGCAAATGCCGCGCCGAGCGGCGGCGGGGCCCTGGGGCAGAAGCCGTGATTGCGGGTCGGAGCCCCACGCTCAGGCGAACCCGGCTTTAGAACTCGAACTCTGGGCCAGCCACATACCGGAACTTGTCAAGCGCATCGGCACGCACGGTGAAACCGAGCCCGGGCCGCTCCGGCGCGTGCACCAAGCCGTCGCGGATATCGAACGGCTCGTTAAAGAGCTCCCACATCATCGGCATGTAGCCCTGCGAGACCTCGAGGATGTGGCAGTTGGGAGCAGCCATGGCCACGTGAATGCTGGCCGCAAACAGCACTGCGCTGCCCCACGCGTGCGGTGCCAAGCGCACGCCGTGCGCTGAGGTCAGCGCGGCGATCCGGCGGATTTCGGTCATTCCGCCGGCGCGGGCCACATCCGGCTGGGCAATGTCAAGCGCCCGGCGCTCGAGCAAATCCTGAAAATCGAAGCGGGTAAATTCACGTTCCCCCGATGCAATTGGGATGGTGGTGGAACGGCGCACCTCCGCCTGCCCGGCATGATCGTCCGGCGACACCGGCTCCTCGAACCAGGCGATGTCAAAGGGCTCGAGCTCCCTGGCGAGCTTGATGGCGGTCGCGACCTCGAGGGAACCGTGAGCGTCGACCATCAGCTCGACGTCGCGTCCAAGCCCGCGGCGCGCCGCCTCGACCCGGCGCACGCACTTGGCAATCGAGAAGCCGTCGCGGCCGACGACGCGCATCTTGGCCGCAGTGAAACCCTTGGCGGCATAGCCTGCCAGCTCCGCCTCGGCCGCATCGCCGGGTGCCCAACCCCCGCTCGCATAGCCTCTGACCGCTCTACGCACGGCACCAAGCGCCTGGTAGAGCGGAATACCGAGCGCCTGCGACTTCACATCCCACACCGCGATGTCGACGCCAGCAATCGCTTCCATGATGACGCCGCGGCGCCGGCTCTCATCGGCCTGCGCCACGCCGCGCTGGAGCGCCGGCGTGCTGCGCGAACCGTTGTACATCTTCTCGTAGATGCGCTCGGAGAACATCGGATCCTCACCGACGACCTCGGCCGACAGCTCGTGCTCGACGATGGCTGCGACGATGGGCGGACTGCCGAGCGCCGCGCCGATGCCGGTGAGGCCGCTATCGGTTTCAACGCGAATGAGCGTCGCGTCGCTCTTGACCTTCGTGCCAAGGTCGGTGCGGTGGCGCCTCTCATTAGGAACGGGCGCCGACATGGGAATGGCGGTCACTTTGGCAATCTGCATAGGTCGTCCCTTCCCTGCGCTGCGCTCAGATTGAGCCCTTGGCACCCCTACACGGTCGCAATGCCCATCCCAACAGGCTCAATGCGACCCAAGGCCAGGCCAGGCCCGGGGGAGGGCCGATCGGACCCCAGTCGCTTGGCCGCCCCAGGAGCGTCGAGCTCGGTGCCTTAGC
>JAMXLN010000026.1 GCA_024281145.1 Hyphomicrobiaceae bacterium
AGGACCTTCCCGAGACCTTCTCCGACATCTACGTGGTCGATCCGACCTACCATGTGCTTGGCAGCGTGGATCTGAGCCGGCTTCTGCGCACCAAGCGGCAGGTGTCCATTGCCGCCATCATGGAGGAAGGGCGCAAGGCGGTGCTGGCGACGGCGGACCAGGAAGAGGTGGCGCGCCAGTTCGAGCGCTACGATCTCAAATCTGCTCCTGTCGTGGACGCCGACAAGCGCCTCGTCGGCGTGGTTACCGTCGACGACGTCGTGGAGGTGATCGAGGAAGAGGCGGACGAGGACCTGAGGCGCTTGGCGGGCATCGGCGATGAGCGCATCACCGACAGCGTGCGGCAGATCGTGCCGGCGCGTTTCTGGTGGCTGCTGGTCAACCTGGCAACGGCAATCCTAGCCTCCGCTGTCATCAAGCAGTTCGACGCGACCATCGAGCACATGGTGGCCCTTGCGGTCCTCATGCCGATCGTGGCTTCCATGGGAGGTAATGCCGGTACGCAGACCATGACGGTGGCGGTGCGGGCACTCGCCACGGGCGAGCTCGGTGCCATCAACACGACGCGCGTCGTGCTGCGCGAGACGGCCACAGGTCTCATCAACGGGTTCGCCTTTGCCGCCATCATGGGGGCAATCGTCTTTTTTTGGTTCGGCTCCAACCACCTTGGCGCGGTGATCGGTGCTGCCATGATCATCAATCTGCTGGCGGCGGCGTTGGCCGGCATCTTCATCCCGCTGGCGCTGAAGCGCCTGCGCTTTGATCCGGCGGTGTCTTCCACCGTATTCGTGACGACCGTCACGGACGTGGTGGGGTTCTTCGCCTTTCTTGGCCTGGCGTCGCTGTGGTTGATGTGAGATCTGCGTGCGCAAACATGGCGGTCCTCAATCTGCCCGACGCCAGCCTTCGCGCTGGCGCTTGCCGGCGATGCCTATTTTCGATGGCCAGGCGGGTAGGCTTGGGCAGCTCGGCAGTGCGTGGGACAATCGTCTCTTTGGCGGGTGAAGTACTTTCAGTGAAGGAATTCTGCTGGAGCTGGGATCTGATTGGAGGCAAGCCATGAGCATTCGCGTGCGCCCACCGCAGGCGGGGGATCGACCGGTGTGGCTAACTCTCTTCAAGGGCTATATCGACTTCTATAAGGCGGCCGTGCCCGACGACGTGATCGACACCCTCTGGCAAAGATTGTTGGAAGGCGGCGAGGGCTTGCCAATCGCACTCCTCGCCGTCGATGCGACCGACCGACCGGTGGGCCTTGCCCACGTGCTCTATCACCGCTCGACTTGGACGCAGGGGTGGTATTGTTATCTGGAGGACCTGTTCGTCGATCCGCGTGAGCGCGGCAAGGGCGTCGGCAGAGCCCTCATCGAAGCGGTCTATGCGCATGCGGACGCCCGCGGCTGCAGCCGTACATACTGGATGACGCAGGAGACCAACGCCACAGCGCGCGTACTTTATGACAAGGTGGCGGTCAAGTCCGCGTTCGTGCAGTATCGGCGCGAACCGAGGGCAGCAATCGTTCGCTAGCCTGCGGGCCATCCCGAGCGATGCTGGTGCTGAGCGCCGCTGCCAAGCTTGAGTAAGGCTCTCTCCAAACTGGGACGACAAGCATGAAAACCCGTGCCGCCGTTGCCGTCGAAAAGGCTAAACCGCTTGAGATCCTGGAGGTCGACCTCGAAGGTCCGAAGGCCGGCGAAGTCCTGGTCGAGATCAAGGCCACTGGCATCTGCCACACCGACGAGTTCACGCTGTCCGGGGCAGACCCCGAAGGATTGTTTCCTGCCATCCTGGGACATGAGGGCGCGGGCATCGTGGTCGACGTTGGGCCCGGGGTGACGAGCGTGAAGAAGGGCGATCACGTCATCCCGCTCTATACACCCGAGTGTCGACAATGCCCCTCCTGTCTGTCGCGCAAGACCAACCTTTGCACGGCGATTCGCGCCACCCAGGGCCAGGGAGTGATGCCGGACGGTACCAGCCGCTTCTCGCTCTCGGGCAAGAAGCTGTTCCACTATATGGGCACCTCGACCTTTGCCAATTTCACGGTGCTTCCCGAAATCGCGGTGGCCAAGATCCGTGAGGACGCGCCCTTCGACAAGGTTTGCTACATTGGCTGCGGCGTGACGACCGGCATCGGTGCCGTGCTCAACACGGCCAAGGTTGAGCCCGGCGCCAAATGCGCCGTCTTTGGCCTCGGTGGCATCGGCCTCAACGTCATCCAGGGACTTAGACTTGCCGGTGCCGACATGATCATTGGCGTCGACGTCAATTCGGCGAAGAAGACATGGGGCGAGCGCTTCGGCATGACGCACTTCGTCAATCCGAAAGAAATCGGCGGCGACATCGTCGCCCACATCGTCAACATGACGAAAAAGGGTACCGACCAAATTGGCGGTGCCGACTACACCTTCGACTGCACCGGCAATGTCACGGTCATGCGTCAAGCGCTGGAGGCGAGCCACCGGGGCTGGGGCGTGAGTGTGATCATCGGCGTTGCCGGTGCCGGGCAGGAAATCGCCACGCGCCCGTTTCAGCTCGTCACCGGCCGTGTGTGGAAGGGGACGGCCTTTGGCGGTGCGCGGGGCCGCACGGACGTGCCGAAAATCGTCGACTGGTACATGGAGAAGAAGATCGAGATCGATCCCATGATCACGCATACCTTGCCGCTCACCGACATCAACGAGGGCTTCGATCTGATGCATGCCGGCGCAAGCATCCGCAGCGTGGTGCTGTTTTAACCGCCGGGGGTCGCGACCACTGGGCGTATCACGCTCGCCGAGCAGACGCCGGCCAAATCCACGACCGAGCAGGCCCGAGTTAGAGATGGGTCAAGAATAGGCCAAGAACGGGCCAGGGATTGGCCAGGGATGGGCAGAGATGGGCAGAGATGGGCCCGATCCACGCCCGGTCACCCCTCAACAAGCGATGCTCGAGCGAGCATCGGAACGGACGTGTGGCGAGCACCGGCATGATGAGCTCACCACACCAAGACGGTCGGCACGCATGAAGCGGGTCCTGCAGTGGATCGGGTGGGCGGCCGCGCTCGTAGTGGCGCTCGCTCTCCTTGCCATCGGCGCTGCGTATGTGGCGTTCAGGAATACCGTGCCCTCCGCCTCAGGCACGCTCGCGGTTGCGGGACTGTCAGGGCCGGTGGAGATCGTGCGCGACAACGAAGGTGTACCTCACGTTTTTGCGCCAACGACTGACGATCTCTTCAGCGCCTTGGGGTTCTTGCACGCCCAGGACCGCCTGTGGCAGATGGAGTTGACGCGGCGCGCCGGACAGGGTCGCCTGTCGGAGATTTTTGGCGAGCGCACCCTCGGCTTCGACATCTTCGTGCGCACGCTCGATCTCTACGGCTACGCGGAGCGCTCCGAAGCGGTCCTCTCGCCCGAGGTGCGCAGGAGCCTCGAAGCCTATGCGCGGGGTGTAAACGCGTTCCTCACGCGCGACATTGGTCCCTTGGAGCCGCGGCTGCCCCCGGAATTCTTGCTCCTGCGCCACACGCCGGAGCCGTGGCGGGTCGCCGATAGCCTCGTCACCGCCAAAATGATGGCGCTCAACCTGAGCACCAACCTGAACCATGAAATGACACGCCTCGCGCTGGCCGCCGAGGGCCTCACCTCCGCCGAGATCGAAGACCTCATGCCCCATGACAGCGGCGATGTTCCTCCGCCGCTGCCGGAGCTGGCCCAGCTCTACCCACTGAGACGCCCGGGTGTAGCAAAGCACGCCTCCCGCGATGAGCTGGCAGCTAGGATCGGTGGGGGCGCCTCCAACAACTGGGTTGTTTCGGGGGCACGCACGCGCTCAGGCAAGCCGCTGCTTGCCAATGATCCGCATCTGCACTTGACCGCGCCATCGACCTGGTACCTCGCGCACCTTGCTTTGGTGCGGCCCAAGACGGCAGCGATCAACGTCGTTGGCGCGACGCTCGCCGGCCTGCCGCTCGTTGTGCTCGGCCGCAGCGACACCCTGGCGTGGGGCTTCACCAACACGGGTCCCGACGTGCAAGACGTCTTCATCGAGAAGATCAACCCGGGCGATCCGAAGCAATACTTGACGCCCGACGGCTGGCGTCCCTTTCAGATCGAGCCGATGGCGATCGCCGTCAGGGGCGCCGGCGTCCGCATCGTTGAGCGTCGCCGCACGCGCCATGGACCTGTGCTGCCCGGTGGCTATCGCGACGTCGAGGGGCTCTTGGCGCCGGGCTACGTCGCCGCCCTCCAATGGACGGCGCTGAGCGACGATGACACCACGATCGCAGCCGGCGTATTCGACCCCAGCATCCGTAACGTCCGCGACTACATGGAACGAATGCGCCAGTATGTGGTGCCGATGCAGAGCATGGTGCTCGCCGATATCGATGGCAACATCGGCATGATCGCACCGGGTCGCGTGCCGGTGCGCGATCCCGGCAACCAGGTGGCAGGCCGCGCGCCGGTGCCGGGCTGGGACGCGACCTACGACTGGAAGGGTTATCTGCGGTTTGAGGATCTGCCGCGCGTGGAGAACCCACCCTCGGGCGCCATCGCCACCGCCAACGCCAGTATCGTCGGGCCAGACTATCCCTATCATCTCACCTACGACTGGGATGTGGCATTTCGCCTAAATCGCATCAAGGAGCTGATACTCGACCGAGATTCCCACGACGTCACCAGCATGCGCGCAGCGCAGGCTGATGTGCTCTCGCTCGCCTTCGCGCGATTGAAGCCCCTGATGATCGCGGCCGCCCGGGGCGCGGGCAGCGCGGATCGGGCGAGCCTCGATCGCCTGGAGCGTTGGGATGGCAACATGCGCGCGGATCTCGCTGAGCCGCTCATCTTTATGGCGTGGGAGCGCGAGACGATTCGGGCGATCTATCGTGACGACCTCGGCGCAGCGTTCGAGCGCTTCTTCGCCACCCGGGCCCTGACGCTGACGCGATTGCTGGAGGGTCGCGCCGTGAGCCGGGACTGGTGCGACGACCGCAGGACGCCAGAGCATGAGACGTGCGATGTCCTCATCGCCGGCGCCCTTAGGGCGGCGCTGTCGGAGCTTGAGCGCCGTCATGGCACCGACCCGACGCGCTGGCGTTGGGGCCCTGTGCACTTCGCTTTTGGCGAGCATCGTCCGTTCGGGTTTATCCCCGGCATCGCCTCCTTCTTCAACGTCGAGGTGCCGAGCCCCGGCGGTACCTACACGCTCAACCGCGGCATCGTGGACTTTGCGGACGATCCACCGTTCCCCAACCGTGGTGCCTCGACCTATCGGGCGATCTACGACTTCGCGGACCTTGAGCATTCGCTCTACATCCAGACCACCGGCCAGTCCGGCAACCCCTTCTCCCACTCCTACCGCTCCTTCGCCGATCGCTGGGCGAAGGTGGAGTACATCGAGATTCCCACCAAGCGAGAGGCCATTGCCAAGGTTGCGGCCGGGACGTGGCATCTCACCCCGCGTTAAGTGAGCGGCCTCCGGCGCGGCGCTGTCGAGGCCGCTCTTTTGCAGGTTCGCTGCAAGCGTCCCAGCGTCATGCTGGCTGGCGTCGGTTGGCTGGGAGCTCGTTGAGACGCGGTCCGGCATGGCTTCGCGCCGCGGCGGTTCGGGCTTATCCGTGAGCCGGCCGCACCTTTCCTGTTCGACCGCTGGCGATCTGAACCGTGGCAACGCGCGCCATTGCATCGTCTTGCTGGCGCAACTAAAAGCTCCGCCAGCGTCAGATCCCGCTGGGTGAACACTCGTGCTCCACGCTTCAAAGCTTGGCCTCGCCTGCGTGTGCGTCAGCGTGGTCGCGCTTGCTCCGGCACACGCCAAAACGTGCAAGGAAGCGATCGCGGCGCAGGCGCGCTCCGCGGCGCAGCTGAGCGATGCCTCGCGCGAGAAGCGCGCCAAGGACAAGGCCATTGCCAACTGGAGCAAGCGGGCGCGGGATACCTATGGCTGGATGTACCGGTTCTGGAGCAAGTCGGAGGCGCAAAGGGTCGACTGTGGCGGCACGGCGAAATTCAAGCGCTGCTCAGTGAGCGCAAAGCCGTGCACGCTGTGGTGAGCCGCGGCCCCTCCGGGGGAATGGTGAGGTTCTTGGCGACCGTCGACGTCAGGGTCGGATCCCCGGGCGGCTATTCCATCTCGAGCACAATGCGCCCGCGCACCTGGCCGGCGAGGATCTGGGGTGCCAGGGCGACGACATCCCCAGTGGGTCGGGTCAGCGACATAGCCTCGAGCTTACCCAGGTCGAGATCGCGCGCCAACCGGTCCCATGCCTCA
>JAMXLN010000027.1 GCA_024281145.1 Hyphomicrobiaceae bacterium
GCGGGGCCGGTCACCATTTGGCTCCGGGATAGGTCCGCTGCAGGTATTGCAACGCGCTCAACAGGTGGCCGAGGTGCTCGCTGTGGCGGCCGCTCCGGCCCCCGGTCTGCATCCACGTCGAGGCCGGGGCCTGCAAGGTCGCCTCGCGGATCACACCGCCAACCGTCTCTGACCAGGCCCTGCTAAGGCTGGCAGGATCGACGGCGACACCCTTCTTGATCAGCTCCCGCTCGGTCGCGTCTGCCTCGAACTGCTCGCCCGTGAACGACCACAGCTCATCCACCGCGGTCTGGGCCCGCGCGTGGCTCTCTTGCGTGCCATCGCCGAGGCGGATGACCCACTCGCAGGTGTGGCGCAGATGATAGGCGCTCTCCTTCTCCGCCTTGGCAGCGATAGCGGCGAGGGTGGCATCCTGCGACGCCGTCATGGCACGCCAGTAGGGGTCGGCAAAGGCGGAATAGAAGAATTGGCGCACGATGGTCTTGGCAAAGTCACCGTTGGGCTGCTCGACGAGCAGCAGGTTTCGGTATTGGGGAGCATCGCGTAGATAGGCGTAACTGTCCTCGTCCCTGCCGGCGCCTTCGAGCTCGGCGGCATACGTATAGAGCAGGCGCGCCTGGCCGATGAGGTCGAGCCCAATGTTGCTGAGCGCCATGTCCTCTTCCAGCATCGGAGCATGGCCGCACCACTCAGACAGGCGGTGACCGAGGACGAGGGCGTCATCCGCCCGCCGCAGCGCGTAGAGCACCGTCGGCGTCTCCGCTACCGTGATGCTGGTGGTGGTCAGCGACGCCTCCGAGTGGCCGCGCATGGGCCTACATGTGTCCGACCTCATCGGGTACATCATAGAAGGTCGGATGCCGATAGATCTTGGAGTTGGCCGGCTCGAACAGCAGATCGCGGTCGGCGGGATCGGAGGCGGTGATGGCGTTGGATGGTACCACCCAGATCGAGATGGCTTCTCCGCGCCGGGTATAGATGTCGCGCGCGGCCTCAAGCGCAAGCGTCACGTCGGCCGCGTGCAGCGAGCCCACGTGCTTGTGGGAGAGGCCATTGCGGCTGCGGATGAAGACCTCCCACAACGGCGAACGGGCTTCGGACATGGCTCTAGCTCCTTGACCTGCACTCAGGCGCAGCGCTGGTGCAGCAACGGTTTTTGATTGGGCAGGCTCTCCCAGCCGAAGGCATAATCGCTGGGACCCTCATCCCTCAGATATGCAAGCCGCGCCAGCGCTTGCGCAGGTGTGGGAATGTGATTGACCGCAATCCACCACATGACGAAATGCGGGCCCAGCATGGGCTCAAACCAGTTCGCCTTTCTTTGGTAGAACCGCTTGTGCAGCGTTTGCCAGACGAAGTGCTGAAGCTCTTCAGCCGTCTTCCACACGCTCATGTTAACGAGGAAGGTGGGGTCAGAGGTGACCTTGATATCGGTGGCATTGCCACTGTCGGACTTGAGACGCCACACGAAGCCAGGGCTGCGTTCGGCGAGCGCATTGATGCTGTCGAGGGCGTCCATGAACTCGGCCATGCGCGGGTCCTCGGTCGGGTAACGGATCCGGCCGACATTGAGCTGAGCAAGATGCGTGCCCGCGGGCTGCCGTGCCCTTGCCATTCTACTCCCCTGTCGTCTGAGCCTCGCTCGCGCGTTCGGCCGGGTTCTCGGCCTGGTTTTCGGCCTGGTTTTCGGCTGGGTTTTCGGCCTCGTTCTTCGCCTGGTTCTTGGCTCGCTTTTTGGCATGAGCCAGCGCAGCCGCGCGCACCCAAGCGCCTTCCTCGTGCACCCTGCGGCGCGCGGCCAAGCGCTCGCGGTTGCACGGGCCGTCTCCGGCCAGCACCCGTTTGAACTCCGACCAATCGATGGCGCCGAAGCGCCAGTGACCGCTGTGTGCGTCGAACTGGAGGTCAGGATCGGGAAAGCTCAGTCCCAGGTAGTGCCCCTGGGGCACCGTGGCGTCGACAAACTTCTGGCGCAAGTCGTCGTTGGAGAAGCGCTTGATCTTCCACTTCATGGTATCGGCTGAGTGCAGGCTTTGCTTGTCAGAAGGCCCAAACATCATGAGGCATGGCCACCACCAGCGGTTCAGTGCGTCCTGCGCCATCTCCTTTTGCTGAGGCGTGCCCTGGCACAGCGTCAGCATGATCTCATAGCCCTGACGTTGGTGGAACGATTCCTCCTTGCAGATGCGGATCATGGCGCGCGCATAGGGGCCATAGGAGCAGCGGCACAACGGGATCTGGTTCATGATGGCAGCGCCGTCCACAAGCCAGCCGATGGCGCCGATGTCGGCCCATGTCAGGGTCGGGTAGTTGAAGATCGAGGAATACTTGGCTTTGCCCGTCAGCAGCTGCTCGACCAGCTCCTCGCGCGCGCAGCCAAGCGTTTCGGCGGCAGCATAGAGATAAAGGCCGTGGCCGCATTCGTCCTGGATCTTGGCAAGCAGCGCAGCCTTGCGGCGCAAGGTGGGTGCGCGCGTGATCCAGTTGCCCTCTGGCAGCATGCCGACAATTTCGGAGTGGGCGTGCTGCGAGATTTGCCGGGTCAAGGTCTTGCGGTAGCCCGCCGGCATCCAATCGTTGGGCTCGATGCGCTGCTCGGCATCGACGCGCCTCTGGAAGCGCTGGCCGCGCTCGCCGTCCTCCGGGCCTGCAGGGGCGGTTTGACCCACAGCGTCGAGGGCTTGAGCGTACATTGACGAACCTCCCGATCAGCCTCGCTCCTGGCGACGGACCTCCTGGCGACGGACCTCCTGGCGACGGACCTCCCGGCGGCCTAGCACACCCGAATATGTAACAGAAATTACATGGTGTCAAGGAAATCTGTAACGTATCACGACGCATCGGCTTGGAAACGCCGGGCAAGTTCGGGGCCGGCGGTCGGCAGCTTGCCGGCTGCGCTGCGACCGTACCTGTCGAGCCAACGCTCGGAGGCCGGCAGCAGGCGGTGGTAAAGCCTGCCGCAGAGCTCGCGCGCCGCCACGCCCGGCCAGGTCGGGGGCAACAGCTCGAGCGGTAGCGTGGGATCGCGCAAGATGATGCGACGATACTCGTGGATGAGCAGGATCCGTGCAACCAAGGCATCGATCTCAGCGGCTGGCATCGCCGCATCGAGCGCGCCCTCGAGCGGAGTGAATAAAGTGACAAAGCGCGCGTAGGCGGCGGCGGTCCGCTCAAGCGGCCAACATGCCTTTGCCAGCTTGCGCGCGGTCGCCAGATCGCAGCCGGCATCGAGGTGGAGGACCTCACGCGTCAAGTGCGGTAGGGGCGCGCCGGCTGGGGCCACCCAAACCCCTGGCGCGACGGCGCCGAAGCCCGCCGTCAGCAACTGTGGACGCATGCTCTCGCGCTCACGTGTGTTGCCGATGAGGAGCATCTCGAAGCGGCCGTTCCAGCGCCGCGCGTGGGGGCCATAGATGTGCGCCGTCGCCTGTCTGAAGGTGACGCGCCCCTTCTCGGTAAGGTGATAGAAGCTGTTGCGACCGACGCGGCTGCGCTCCAGCCAACCATCGGCAGCCAGCCGCGACATGGCCGTACGCACGACGCCGTCATTGCTGCCGAGGGCTGCAAAGAAGCGCACGAGCGTGCCGAGCCATACCGATCCGCCACGTGGCACGATCGCATCACCGAAGACGGTGATGATGACCGACCAGGTGCGCGACGGCTCGGCGCGAAGGTGGCGCAGGATCTCGCCCAGCGGCGCTCGCGCGATCATGGCGATCCTCTTGACGGGAAGGCAACAAGAACGATTTTGGCAGTCGCCGGTCTCGGCATAGAGTGGCGCAAGCTCATATGTTAGGGCAAAGAGCCGCCGCATGAATGCACCGATCCTTTCCTCTCTCAAGATCAACCTGCCAACGCCGGCCGGCGCGCTCGAAACCTTCGTGCTGTCCGAGCCACGGGCGCACCCGCAGAAGGCTAGCGCCACCTTCAACCGTGTCGCCTTCTCGGCCGCCCACGTGGTGGCCGATGCACGCGCCGCCAACGATCCCTGGATCGACTGCTCGCTCGATTGGGACCGCACGATCGCCTATCGGGAATACCTGTGGGGGCTTGGCCTTGGCGTGGCCGAGGCCATGGATACGGCTCAGCGAGGCATGGGGCTCGATTGGCCCACCTCGCTTGAGTTGATCACGCGGGCCGTGAACGCGTCGAAGGCATGGTCGGCACGCGAAGGCCGGCCGGCGCTGATCGCAGCAGGATGCGGCACCGATCAGCTTGACTTGGGGCAAGTGCGCGCAACTCAGGCGCAGTCCATCGACGAGGTGATCCGCGCCTACGAGGAGCAGATGGCGGCCATCGAGAAGGCCGGCGGCCGTCTCATCATCATGGCAAGCCGCGCCCTTGCCCGCAGCGCCCGCTCACCCGCCGACTACGAGCGCGTCTATGACCGCGTGCTGTCGCAGGCGCGCGAGCCCGTGATCATCCACTGGCTCGGGGAGATGTTCGACCCGATGCTTGCGGGTTACTGGGGCAGCGCCGATCACTTTGCGGCAATGAAAATTGCCCTCGGTGTCATCAATGCGCACGCTGCCAAGGTCGACGGCGTCAAGATCTCCTTGCTCGATAAGGACAAGGAGATCGTCATGCGACGTCAGCTGGCCAAAGGCGTGCGCATGTACACCGGCGACGATTTCAACTACGCCCTCCTCATCGCCGGCGATGAGGAGGGCTACAGCGATGCGTTGCTCGGCATCTTTGACGCCATCGCACCCGCTGCATCCGCTGCGCTTGCGGCCTTGAGCGCAGGCGACGGTGCGACCTTCGAAGCGATCCTGGCGCCCACGGTGCCGCTGTCGCGCCACATCTTCCAGGCACCCACGCGCTTTTACAAAACTGGCGTGGTGTTCATGGCCTACCTCAACGGCCACCAAGACCATTTCGTCATGGTGGGCGGCCAACAGAGTGCGCGCTCGGTCGTGCACCTGGCCCAGCTCTTCCGCCTCGCCGACCGCGCCGGGTTGCTGCGCGACCCAGATTTGGCCAGGCGACGAATGGTGCGCGTCCTAGCCCTGCATGGGATCGCCTGATGCGCGAGCTGTCCGGTGACCTCAGGCATTTGTCGATCAACTCGGCAACCGCACGCAACCAGCTGACCCTGCCAGCCTTCATCGAGGCGTGCGCGCGACGCGGCATTCCCGCCATCGACCCCTGGCGCGACCAGGTCCACGCGGTGGGCCTCACGCAAGTCGCAAGGCACGTGAAAGATGCGGGGTTGGCGCTCACCGGCTACTGCCGCGGCGGGTTCTTTCCGGCCGTCGACGCGGCCGGCCTGCGGGCCGCGCTCGAGGATAACCGGCGCGCCGTCGACGAGGCCAAAGCGCTCGGTGCGTCCTGTCTGGTGCTGGTGGCGGGCGCGCTGCCGGGCGCGCTTTGCGGCACGCCGGCGCACCGAAACATCGGCCTTGCGCGCACCCAGGTGATGGACGGCATCGCCGCCACGCTGGACTACGCGCGCAGCCTCAGCGTGCCGCTCGCCATCGAGCCACTGCATCCCATGCAAGCGGCCGATCGTGCCTGCATCAATACATTGGAGCAGGCCCTCGATATTTGCGACGCCCTCGATCCCAGCCGCAGCGGCGCGCTTGGTGTCGCGCTCGACGTCTACCACACGTGGTGGGACCCAAAACTCACCGCCCAGATCGCGCGCGCCGGCCGCGAGCGGCTCTTGGCCTATCACGTGTGTGATTGGCTGGTGCCGACGCGGGATCTCGTCAACGACCGGGGTATGATGGGTGACGGCATCATCGAGTTAAAAAAGATCCGCAGCCTTCTCGAGCGGGCGGGCTATGCCGGCTATGTGGAGGTCGAGATCTTCTCCCAAGCCTGGTGGACAAGGCCCGCCGATGAGCTGCTCGACACCTGTGTCGCGCGCTACCAGACGGTGGTATGAGCGCGATTCACCCAATCGTGACCGCCGTTGACTTGTGCTTGCCAAGCGCCCTTTCCAACATAGGCCCTGTGCTCACTCAGCAAGACCCCCAAGCTTGTGCCGAGGCACAACGGGCGCCGAGACTGGCGCCAGACCCGCCGCCAGGGACTCATCGCCGGATTCGGCGCAGGACTGACCCAATCCCGGTTCAAGGCCCTGATCCAAGCTCTGATCCAAGCTCACGGGGCCTCCGCCTCGGGCTCAAAGGCACCACCCATCTCATGGGAGACTGGACGCGCCGCAATCCCGAGATCACCCGGCTCTTGCACCCATATGGCCGCAGCGGCGTGCCGCTCTCTCTGCTCTACAGCGGCGACGGTGCGCCCACTGTGTTGCCGCAGATCCTGACGTCGGCTGCAGTCCTTGCCGCCGTCGGGCAGGTTTCCGAACCGGGCCCCGAACCGGGCGAGGAGCACGCTTCTGTGCCAATCACTGCCAAGGAGTAACTCCATGCAGCCTGTTGCGCGACGCACGGTGCTCACCGTCGGCCTCGGCGGGGCAGCCGCTATCGCCCTCCACGTTGTTTTCGCGCCGAGCCTTGCCCGTTCGGCCCCGCAAGCCCGCATCGGCGAACCGGCGCCGGCCTTCACACTCGCCGACAGTAACGGCAAGGCCGTTTCGCTCGCCGACTTCAAAGGCAAAACCATCGTGCTTGAGTGGACCAATCACAAGTGCCCCTACGTGCGCAAGCATTACGGGGCCAACAATATGCAAATGCTGCAGAAGAAGTGGACGGCGCAGGGCGTGGTGTGGCTGACGCTCATCTCATCGGCGCCGGGGACCGAAGGCTACGTCACCGGCGAGGAGGCCAACGCGCTCACCGTTCAGCGCGCCGCCGCGCCAAGCCACGTGCTGCTCGATCCCAAGGGTGACGTGGGACGTGCCTTTGGCGCACAAACCACCCCGCACATGTACGTCATCGAGGGCGATGGCACATTGACCTACATGGGCGGCATCGACGACCGGCCGACGACGCGGGTGGAAGACCTCAAGACCGCCACGAACTTCGTTGATGCAGCGCTTACCGAGCTGGCTGAAGGCAAACCCGTATCGCGGACCACCGCGCGCCCCTATGGCTGCAGCGTGAAATATGCCTCTTAATGGACGTAGGCGACCTGTCGAGGGCCGAGCTGGCGTTGCGCGGTGGCGAGTGCGGGGTTTGGGCGGCTCGAGCGACCGGGCAGCCGCATGCGTCAGGCGGCCTCGGCAAGCGCGGCTTTGCACTCGGCAAAGGCCCAGTCGAGCCAGGGTGTCAGGGCGGCGAGATCTGCGACTTCGACGGTCGAGCGACACCAGATGCGCAGGCAGGGTGGTG
>JAMXLN010000028.1 GCA_024281145.1 Hyphomicrobiaceae bacterium
ATGCAATCAGCGCATCGGGGTTGGTGTCCCACACCTCATGCTGGGTCTCGGGGTCGTAGTAGCCGAGAATCCAGTGATGGCACGCGAGGTTGCCCACGTTCCAGGCGGTTGACGGGCAGCCGCGCGCTAGCTCGGCCGCGATGTCGACGATCGCGACGAACTCAAGCTCCATGCCCCCGAATACCTTGGGTTGATGGAAGCGGAACAAACCCGTCTCGTGCAGGAGTTGCTCGTTCTCGCGCAGGAGCACGCGGGCGTCCTCGCTCCGCTGGGCGCGCTCGCGCACAACGGGCACGATCGCGCGCGCTCGGCGCATGGCCTCCTCGTAGTCGACGCCGGAGAAGTCGCGGCGCGTGGTCTGCGCTAGCGTGCCCACTGTGTTGCTTCGCTCGCTCGACATGGCCATGATCCCTCCTCCTGCGACGGCCGCTGTGGTGATCTCGCTGGACTGGACTAAGCATACCCGTTCCGCACACGGGCGCAGCTAGGCGCAATCGCTATGGGCGAGACTTCAAACAACTAAGGGAGGATCCTTACCCCCGGCCGCCCGATCAAGACGACAACATGCCCTCGAGTGAGCTGCCCGTGGCATCGGACACCATCTTTGGCCCCAGTGATGACACCTCGAGGCAGATCCGTGGCATGGTCAAGGGGTCATTCTCACAGGGGGCAAGGACCCCAAACCCGGATCCCCCAGACCACCGACATGGTCTGGACGACCGGGTAGGGATGACCCGAGGCGGTTCGGGCAGCGGATTGGCAGCAATTGTGAGACGTCTGGCATGCGGGCCAAGAATGTGGTCCGCGCCGGCAACGGTGGGGCCAGAACCAAGCTACCCGACAAGTGGACTGGAGAAGCCGGCCACGAGCCTGACGAGTTCCGCCTGACGCGTCGTGGCCGTCTTGCGGAAGAGCCGATGCAAATGCGTCTTGACGGTCGCCTGACCAACGCCGAGCGCATCGGCTGTCTCCGACACGCCGGTCAGCTCGACGATCGCGAGCAGGACGCGTAACTCGCTCGGTGTCAGCTTGAACGTGCTAGCAATAGCTTCAATGGCCGATTTTGCTTCAAGCGATGTCTTCTGTACCAGGACAGCAGCGACAGCAGCGTAGCCGTCTGCAATGCCGCGACGTGCTGCCGATGCCAGACCCAATACGTGCGCGATAAAGCGTTCGCCATCGCGCGTCGGCAATGGCACGGCGACAGCCCTGATGTTTAGGGCGCGGTCGCCGCTGTCGGATCTCTCAAGAACATCACTCAGGATGTGCGCTGCATTGGGGTCGGTTGCAACGAGCTTCCCGTTGAGCGACCGCAGCACGGTGCCTCGGGCCAGTATGGCCTGCCCGGCGGCGTTGACATGAACGATACGGCCGCTCGCGTCGACGAGGAAGACCCCGGCGCTGAGTCCGTCGACCGTGTCGGCCAGGGTTGCTGCCTCAGCGCTCTTGTGGGCCATCGCCCGAGCGACCAGGGCTGCACGGCGCACATGAGGAGCTATCAGCCGCATGCGCCGACGCGCCTCGTCGTCGGCGAGCCCATACCGCTTGTGTCGGAAGACCCCAAGCAGCGCCGTCCCCGTCGCCGATTTCTCGAGAGCGACGCTGACGTTGTCGACCAATTCCTGGGGACGAACCCACTCGCTATAGAAGCGTGAGGCAAGAAATTCATTGTAGTCAAGTACGTCGGCAGTGGTCACCGGCTCGCCGATCGGCGCGAAACAGTGTCCCGCCGTTGTAGGGTCGATCTTTATGTACTTTTCGAAGTAGAGCCGCTTGAAGTGCGGATCGCTCGCACCGCAATCGTAGTACACGTCCCCCGTCTTGGTGGCTGCGTCCTTCGAATAGAAGGCTGCAGCAGAGCCGCCGACAAACGAGGCGATCTGTGCGAGCACACCCGGCCAGAGCGCCGGCTCCATGGCTGCATCGTAGATGTCGCCGACCAGCGAAGAGAATTGCTCCGAGTTAGGCACCGATAGTCTCCATGGCCGATGAGGCCTTGGCGCTCTAATGCGCGATCACAGATCTGCGCCCGAACCGTCAAATGGGCAGCTGAGCGCAGTCACTCCGGCCGTGCCGGAAAGGGCTGCTGCCATTGCAACGACACTGCATGATAAAGCAAATTTAATTTTCCAATGACTTCCATGAGAAAAACTTTGGATTGAACAGTTTTGGGTCCCGGCGGGCGACCGGATACCCCGTGCGAGCGATGGCGGAGGTCTCACGTGGAAGGATCTTGTGCGCCGAGATAGTCGCAGGAAGCGGTACGCGCGCCCGGCAACGGGCGGTTCGCCACCGCGCGGCCAAGGCGTGCAAAGAACTCAGCGCCTCATTCAAGAACGTCGTCAGGCCCCGTCGGCAGTTGATGGCGGTAGGCTAAGCCCGAGCACCACCGGTCGCCACGGCTCCTCTGGAGGGTTGGCTCATCTCATCTGTTCGACTTGGGCTATCTCGTCTCCTCGCCTGGCGTGCCATGGCTGCGGTGATAGGCACTCGCCGACGGCCAGCTCCAATGCGCGATCGACCCTGGGTTAGATTCGAAAATTTCGATCTTGAGAGGATGACACGCCGCAGCATCGCTCGAATGGGTCGCACTGCAATCGCCGCCGGGGCAAGCCGACAAGGCACCAAGCAGGTCAATCTCCGCGAAAAACTCAATGAAGTCTCCAGCCCGCACGGGGCTTGCTTTCATGAAATACTGGTGCGAGCCCTTCGTGAAGCCAGTGCACATGAAGACGTTGAGCACATCATGGACGTGATGCTCGACGGCGCCTGGCGTGCTCCCCAGCTCTGTCGCGAGGGCGCGCGCCAGATTAGAGTGGCAGCAGCGATCGTAATCGCTGCCGCTCAACAATCGGTTCGTATAGGGATCGCAGCGAGTGCCAATGACGTCGTGGACACCCGCGCCGTCCTCGTCCCAGCCGTACCAACCGAGCGTATCATGGCTAATGGTCGCCATGGACCTGAGATACGGTAGGGTGCTCCACAGCCGATCGCCGGTGCTGACATGCGTCGCGTGAAGCGCGCGCGTTTTCCCGCTGAAGAAGCGTTCCATGAGATCGTGTGAGTTCCACAGATTGAGATCGCCGACCTGTGCGCCCTCCACACAGACGATGCGGAAGAACTGCCCCCTCTTGACGCGAAAGGTCCGGGCGTCGCGTGGTGGCACAATGACCTCGTTCTGCTTCACCATCTTTTGCCGTATGGCCTCCAGCGCCGTGATATCGGGCTTTGGCAGCGCTCCCACCGGGTAGACGACCACTGGCTTGGCGCTGCGGCGCGCCGCGGCATCCGCGGGAGGGGTTAGACGAAGCGTCATGGTGGGTTCTCGACCTTGGGAGAGAGACGGGTGGGCCTTTGCCCCGCCTAACCGATACGAGCATAACTGTTCGAGTTGTTTTCCTCATCGTCGCGGACGCGCAGCGATGCTGGCACGGTAGGCATCAGGCCTGACGAATTGCGCATTTTTTAACGCGGATTGAACGGGGCTTCTTGGGTCGTGCCCGCGCAGCGCCAGCCGTTGGCGTCACGCGTAAGAACAGTGGCCCATAAACCCTTGGTTGGATCCGGGACGATCTGCCCAGGTGTGTTCCACGTCTCGATACGCTCCGCCACAAACTCGATGAGTACGACATTTGGGTCGGTCGGGCCGCCTGGGTGCCATTTAGAGCTCCCTGGTTGCCAGATCGCCTGTTTGACGGCGATATCATCTATGATGTTCGCTCGGCCGACCAGCGTTACATAGGCGCCACCGGCCTGATGATGATAGACGAGCGTCATGCGGCCGGTTCGCGCAATCTCGCCGACTTTGCGCGTCCGACGATCCGTCATGAACCGAACGGTCCAGTCGTCGGTGAGCTTTGACGTATTGATCGCTCTCGCATTGGCGTCACCGTTACTGTCCATGGTGATGGCCAGGCATGTGGGTACTGCGTTCACTGTTGCGCGGGCGAGACTTAGCAAATTGTCGGCACTCATGCGCTCATCCTCAGCGAGGTACAGCGGGAGTACAAGCAAAATCTCGACTGAAGGTGCCAGCTCGTCGCGTTCGTAGACACGCGAGCTCTTGATGGCGCGTCCTTGCTGGGAACCTTATGGCTCAGTAGAGCGCGTCCTTGCGCTGCTTTCGCCAGATCCAACTCGGCCGCCACGGCAGGTGTCCGTCTCGCAAGCAAGCCGATAATCCAAGGGATGGGTATCGCCGGACGCACCCATGCAGAGCCCCGGCGCGATCGCTCGCGCGGTAGGACGAGATGTGCCGAATTTTCCTGATGCGACCGGGCGTACGACCCGCGGGTGAGTTACGTTCCCTTTCACCCTCGTTGCAAACCCGCGCCCTGGTGCCAGCGCGCCGGCGGCCTCAATGGAGCCGCGCCGAAACGCCGTGGTCGACCCGCTGAACCAACCACGTTAACGCGTGATCGGCTGTTGCAAACGCCATATTGTGCTGCAGCACGTGGTCGAGGTAGACGAGCCACCGCCCGTGGTGGTTGAAGATAGCAATTGACCTGCCGCGGTAGACGTCGGCGATGAACTCGTCCTCGCAGCCTTGTTGCTCCTGCATGGCCCGCTCCATGATCATCGAATGCACTGCCCGTTTGCTGGGCTTATCCGTCAGCAGAGCAACGCGGCATTCT
>JAMXLN010000029.1 GCA_024281145.1 Hyphomicrobiaceae bacterium
GCTTGATCTCGAACCGGGAGGCGCCGAAGTCAAGCAGGATGGGTGCCCCGTCGCTGGCGCGGATCATCACATTGTCTGGCGAGATGTCGAGGTGCCAGGCGCGATTGGCGTGCACCAGCTCGAGCGCGCTCAGCAGGGGCGTGGCGATCAGGTCCAGCTCCTCTTGCGTCGCGGGGGAATCAAGTCCCTGCAGCCACTTCTCCAGCGTGCTGCCGCGCACAAAATCAAGCAGCATGTAGGCGGTGTTGTTCTGCTCGAACACGCGTCGCACGCTGACGATGTTACTGTGGCTGAATTGGGCCAGCAGGCGCGCTTCGTCATAGAACTTCTTGAGACCCCAGCGGTAGTCGCTCTCGCTGTGGGGTTTGGCGGTGAAGCGGATGCCCGTACCATCGCGCACGACAAGATCTTCGGGGAAGAATTCCTTGAGCGCAAAATCCTTCTGCAGGGCCTCGTCATGAACCAGATAGGTGATGCCGAAGCCGCCGCGGCCCAACAGCCCCGAGACGACGTACTGGTCGACCTTTGTGCCGGGGGCCAGAATCGAGGGGTCCTGGTAGTTCATCGCGCTCGTTCCGAATGGGCTCTGTGCGGTCGACTTAAGGTCGCCACAGCCTCGCAGGGACCCTGCCTTACCGCCGCGGCAGAGCAGGCAACGGCAATCTGAAATTCACGCTGTTTGTCGATAGGCGATAGGTGCGCTGGGCGCCTCACGACCAGCCGGGACCTTGGGTTGAACGCTGCGTTTTGCCAGCATAGTATGCAAGCGAATTCATGGGAATCGGGGACGTTGTTGATGCTTCGGGTCCGCCCGCATCGGCGTGTGGCAGGCACCACTGCCACTGCGTTGCTGCTGGTCGGTCTGGCGCCAACGGCGGGCTTTGCACAGGATGTGAGGCTGCTGGCCCAGTGCTCCGCCCCACAGCTGACGGCGTCGGGTCCTTTTCCTGCCGGTGCGGAGGACCGCGCGCTCCCTTCCCCGTCGCTGGCGACCGTGAGCTGCAACCTGTGGGCGACCGACGCCGTCACCTTCAAGGGCGTCAAGGCCAGCATCAAAGGCCGCACCGACCGGCTCGATGTGCAATTCGAGCCGCGCAACCAGACTTTGGCGGTCATGTTTGTGATCCAAATGATGGACCCCAGCCGCCGCTCGGTCATGACGCCGATGTTGGACGCTGTGGTCAGGATCGCCGAGCCCAGGGACAGCAGGCACCGCTACGCCGCCTACACCGTTGCCAATGATCTCAACCTGGTGGCGGATTTCGGCAGCAGCAAGGGCGACTTCGACAAGCAGGTGCGGGCGGTGCGCGGGGCGGCCTTGCCCACGCAACTCTACAAGGGCGCCCTGGAGGCCATTGCCAAGCTCGCCAAGGAGAAGGCGGAGCGAAAGGCGCTCGTCATTTTGGGCGACGGCAACTCAGACGACCAGAGCTACGAGCACGAGCAGGTCGTGAAGGCCGCCAAGGAAGCCGGCGTCATCATTCACGCGCTCGGCTTCGCGACGGAAGCGGCCGAGCAACCCAAGTTTCAGAACATTCGCCGCCTGGCCGACGACACTGGCGGCTTTCGACGCGAGGTCAGGGTCGGTGCCACGCAGAGGTATACGATCGGCCCCCAGTTCGTCGCCGAGGCCCTGGAGAATGGCGGCACGGCAACCATCAGCCTGCGCGAGCCACCCGGTCCGACGACGGTCACCATGACGGCCGATTTTGGCGGCGGCCGTTCAGAGAGCGCGCACTATGCCATGACGGTGCCGGCATCGCCGGCCGCGCCTCAGCCCGCGGCTCCTGTCCTACTCGAGCCAGGCGCGCCGCTGACGAGCTGGTATGAGAAGCTGTTCGCCTGGGCGCGTGAGAACAAGACAGTGGCCCTCATCAGCGGGATCGCACTGGGCTTGGGATCGATCGGATTGGCCCTGTTCGGCTTCAGCAGTTATGCGGCACGCAAGGACCGGCTCCAGGCGGTGGCCGAGCAACCCGTTTACGGCTGGCTCGACATGCTCGATGGCAATGCCTCCCGCTACCCCCTGCAGACCACCAACGTGCGCATTGGTCGGCACCGCGATAACGACATTTGCCTGCTCAACGATTCGATCTCACGTCGTCACGCGGTCCTGCATTTCGATGCCGAAAAGCGCACCTTCGTGATCACCGACCTCGGTGGCGGCAACGGCGTTGTCGTCAATAAGATCAAGCAACAATCGCATGACTTGAACGACGGAGACCTGGTGGAGCTGGGCGAAGTGCGACTGCGGTTTCGCGCCAACGCGGAGGCGATGGGCTAAGTCTTACCCGCCGGTCGATCGCCGCACTGGCGGTGGGCTCCGAGCGCACGGAATGGGATCGCGGTGTAATCAAGGTCAGCACGAAGAGGTTCTTGCCATGAGCAGCGATCCAGGCAATGGTTATGGGGAATCCGGCGACGACGACCTAGAAGAGCGCAAAACGCGCGTTGTTCAGCGCTCGGACATCGTGGACCGCTCGGCGCCCGGAAAAGACGGCGCCAGACCAGATGCGACAACGGAGGAAGCGCGCCCGCAGGAAAATGCCCCCATCGCCGCGGGTACCGTCATTGGCCGAACGCGTCTCATGAGCGGTCATGAGCAATCACTAGCAGGAGGCGGTGTGCCGGGGTCCACGCCGACCATGAGCATGACACAACCCAAGACACAATATATTCATGGCACAAGCGTCGACAGCGATCCCATCGCGGGTTGGGTGGTGGTGGTAAAGGGTCCCGGGAGAGGCAATTTTTGCCCGGTGTTCGTCGGTATGAATTCAGTCGGTCGCGACGCAAGCCAACGCGTCAGCCTGAGCTTCGGCGACGATTCCATCTCGCGCGAGGAGCACGCGTTCATCACCTACGATGAGGAACAGCGCTGCTTTTACCTGCAGCATGGCGGCAAGTCGAACCTGGTGCGGCTCGGCGGGCATCCGGTGCTTAGCCCGACGGAGCTCAAGGCCAACGACCTGATCCGGATCGGGCGCACCACCTTGCTGTTCGTTCCCTGCTGCGGCCCCGATTTCTCGTGGACGGATGAGGTCCAGGAAGCATGACGCTCCTGTTGGCGAGTGCCGCCCGCGCCACCGTGGGAGGGCGCTCGGGGCAGGAGGATGCGTTTCGCCTCTGGCCGAGCGAGGGCGTCGTCCCGCCCAGGGCCGAGAGCGGCGGGTTGCTGGCGGTCCTTGCGGATGGAATGGGAGGCCACACCGGCGGGGCGATCGCCGGCCAAACCGCCTGCCGGACATTCGCAGAGGTCTTCGCCAACTCAAACGCCCCGCCTGAGGCGCGCCTGAAGGCCGCCCTGCAGGCCAGCAACGAGGCGCTGGCCAAAGGTGTCGAACAGAACGCGGCGCTGAAGGGCATGGGATGCACGCTGGTGGCCGCCTGGATCGACGACTTGGGCCTGCGCTGGACAAGCGTGGGCGACTCTTTGCTTTTGCTCTACCGCCTGCCCGACGTCATCCGCCTCAACGCCGACCACTCGCTGGGGTCGTTTCTCGACGAACAGGCCCGGCAGAACAAGATCACGCGCTCGGAGGCGCGACGCAACCGCAACCGCAACGCGCTGCGCTCGGCGCTGACAGGCTCCAAAATCGATCTCATCGATCTGCGGGCTGAGCCGTTGGAGCTGCGCCCCGGCGATTGGCTGTTGCTCGCCAGCGATGGCATCTGCTCGCTGCCGGGCGATGAGATCGCCGATGTCGCCTACCGGTTGCGTCAGTCGACGCCCGAGGAGATGGCCGAGGCATTGATTGCGGCGGTCACGCAGAAGGGCATCGTCGATCAGGACAACGCCACGGTGGTGGCCGTGCGCATCGACGGTGCTCAGGAAGCCGCGCGCGGGGTGACGACGCCGACCCTTGCCAAGCCGAACGAGGAAGCGGATTTGCGCACCCGCCGCATTGGCGTCAGCCGGCGTGGGCCAGCGCGGCGCGATGGCGGCAAGACGCGCGCGGCTGCCGTGTGGTTGGCGGCAGCGGCGGCCTTGGTATTTTGCGCCGTTGCGTTGTTGTTGGCGGTGCCGTCCCTGCGGCCAACGTTGCCCTCCAACCCGCCGCCCTCTGCAGCACAGCCCTCGACGCCCGCCAAGGGCGATGCCGACGTGGCTCCGGCCGCCATCGTTCCCGCTCAGCCGTTGCCGGGAAAATCTACGTCCGAACCGCCGCCCAGCGAGACCACCCCTCCCACTGCGTCACCCGACAGGCCCAGCGATGGCCAGGAGGGCGCCGGCCAGCCTCCCTCGCCGGCCAAGTCCGCGGCCAATCCACCTCCCGCGAGCGAGGGCGAGGCGCGTGGGCCATCGCGCCCGGCGGCCGCCAAGTCCACGGCACCGGGGTCGACACCGTCCTCGGTCGTTCGCTCTGCCGCACCGCCGGCGGAGGGGGAGAAGCTGCCGCGCCCGAGCGTGGTGAGGCCCGCAGCACCACTTCCGTCCGGGGCCAGGGCGAACCCAGCGCCCAAGCCCGCTGCAGGCGCGCATGCGGATCCAAACAAGTCGACCAGCGCCACAGAGCCAGTTCCACCCCGACCGTCCAAGGAGCCCAGCCGTCCGAAGCCGGAGGTTGCGCCCGGTCCTTCGCTGGGGATCCCAAAGGAGGAGCCGCGGCCCAGGACGGATCCCCTCAGCAGCACACTGCAATGAACGCGGCGCCTTGCGAGCCCAGATTGTCCGCCGGCGGCGGCATCCCCCTCGCGGTCGCGGTTGGTTGGGCGTTGGTCGGCCCCATTCTGCTCCTCGCCCAGCCGGCGCAGGCGGCCGCCTTGCGCGCGCTTGCACCCCCCGCCCGACCCGCGAACGCCCTCCTCAGTCGCATTTCTGAATTCGGCATCAACATCGTGCGCATGCCACCGCGCCCCGGCGCGACGGCGCCCGGCACGGGGACCTCGGCATTGACGCCGCCTCCTGCGGTGGTTACGCCGCCCGTGCCACCCCCGCCCAGCCCCCCATCGGCCCCGCAAGGGCGCCTGGTCAAGTTGACCGTCAGATTGGGCGCTCAACCGCGGGAGCCGGAAAAGGGTTGGCTTGGCGTGCAGATGGATGCGCTCGAACTGCCGCTGGCGCTCGCGCTCGGCCTGCCCAATGCGAACGGCGTGCTCGTCCTCGAAGCGATCGCCGGTGGCCCGGCTGCACAGGCAGGCGTCGCTTTGGGTGACATCATCCTCGACCTCAACGGCCGCCCCGTGACGCAGGTGGGCGAGTTGCGTCAGCGGTTGGCGGCGATGGCGCCGGGTAGGGACGTCGAGGTGGAACTGTGGCGCACCGCCGAGAGCGGTGGCGACTTCCTGCGGACGTTGCGCGGATTGGGCGAGGGCGGCAATGCCTACGTCATGTTTCGTCTGGGCCGGCTCTATGCCAACGGCATCGGCGTGGCGCGCGACGACCTAGAGGCGGTCCGCTGGTACAGGATGGGCGCGTCTGCCGGCAACCTCAACGCGACGACCGCGCTTGGCGTGGCGCTGATCGAAGGCCGCGGGGCGGCCAAGGATGAGCAGGAAGGCCTGCGCCTGCTGAGGGCGGCAGCGGAGAAGGACAATCACGAGGCGATGCACTGGCTGGGCGTCTTCCTCGGACAAGGCAAGCTCGTGAGCAAGGATACGGCGGAGGCGATCCGCTGGCTCACGCGGGCCGCTGAGGCTGGCCACGTGCCCTCGATGCTGGACCTCGCCTCTTTGTACAACAGCGCGGAGGGCGGGGCTGGAGATCCCGTCAAGGCCGCCTTTTGGTACAAGCAGGCCGCCGATCTCGGCAATTCCGCCGGCATGGTCAACCTCGGCTTCATGCATCAGCAGGGCAAAGGTGTCGAACGCAACGACATCACTGCTGTGGCGCTCTACCGCAAAGCGGCGGCCGAGGGCAATTCGACGGGCATTCACAACCTGGCGGCGATGCTCGATAGTGGCCGAGGTGTTCCGCGCAAGGACCCAGAGCAGGCTGCCGACCTCATGCTGCGCGCGCTTGAGATGCGCAACGAATTCTCCTTCAAGCAGATGACCCAGAATTCGCGCGCCTGGAGTTTGGAGTTCCGGCGTGCCTTGCAGCGCAAGCTGCAGACTGCCGGCGTCTACTCGGGACGCATCGATGGAGAATTGCGCGACACGACGATCACCGCCATCAACGCCTACATCAACCGGACCCGCTGAGCGCTGACGCCGGGCTAAGGAGTGGCATAATGCGTTTCGACGAATACCGCCGCCACGATGCCACGGCGCTGGCGGCACTCATTGCCAAGCGCGAGGTCAGCGCCAAGGAGGTGCTGGAGACGGCCATCGCCAGGGCCGAGCAAGTCAATCCGTCCATCAACGCCATCGTGCACAAAGAGTACGACCAGGCGCGAGCGGCGGTTGCAGCCGGGCTGGCGAGCAGGCCGCTCAGCGGCGTGCCCTACCTCATCAAGGATCTGGGCTTCTTCGAGACGGGCGAGCCTGCAACGTTCGGCAGCAGCCTGTTTAAGGACTTCGTGGCCGACCACGACAGCGCCTACGTGCGACGCTGCAAAGAGGCTGGCCTCATCATCATGGGGCGAAGCTCGAGTCCCGAGTTTGGCCTCAATCCCAATACGGAACCCCGTCTTTACGGTCCCTGCCGCAATCCGTGGCAGCTCGGGCGCTCGGCGGGAGGCTCCTCCGGTGGGGCCGCCGCGGCCGTAGCCGCGGGAATTCTACCGGTGGCACACGCCACCGATGGTGGCGGATCAATCCGCATTCCGGCGGCCCAGTGTGGTCTGTTCGGACTGAAGCCCTCGCGCGGTCGCATCTCGCTCGCTCCGGATGCGGGCGAAGGTTGGGGCGGGCTGTCGATCGGCCACGTGGTTAGCCGCAGCGTGCGCGATTCGGCGCTCATGCTCGATTGCACGGCGGGGGCAGAGCCAGGCGACCCCTATACCGCGCCTCCGCCCGAGCGTTCTTTCGTGGCAAGCCTTAATGGTCCGCCCAAGAAGCTCAAGATTGCCATGTCGCTCAGGGATCATCGGGGCGGCAAGCTCCACAGCGAATGCGCCAAGGCCGTTGCCAACGCCGCCAAGCTCTGCGCCCGACTCGGGCACACCGTCGATGAGGTGCCCATCGCACCGGACCTCGTGGCGCTGCGGCCCATGAACAGCCTCATTTCCGCGACCAACACGGCGCGGGCGCTCGGGCTGCGTTGGAAGGCGCTCGGACGCCAACCCAATCCGAACGATGTGGAGGCGGTGACGTGGGCCATCTATCAGCGCGGCCTCAAGGTGGCCGGTGTCGACTATGTCGAGGCCATTGCCGCCGTGCACGCCATCGGGCGCAAGTTCGCCGCCTTCCTCGCCGACTGGGACGTGCTGCTCACCACGACGCTGCCAGGGCCGCCGCCACCACTTGGTTACTTCGACCAAAACGGGGATGTCGAAACCTTCGTTGCGCGAGTGACGGAGTATCTGTCGATCACTCCCCTGCACAATACCACCGGGACGCCGGCCATGAGCGTGCCGCTGCACTGGACGGCGGACGGCCTGCCGGTGGGCGTGCATTTTGCTGGCCGCTACGGCCAGGAGGCGACCTTGCTGCGGCTCGCCGCCGAGCTCGAGACGGCACAGCCTTGGTTTGAACGCCTGCCGCCACTCTAGGGGGGTGCGCCGGTTCGATGGGGGGAGCTTAAATCACGGCGAGAACGCGCGTCTTTGACATCAGCGTGAGCACAACAGCGGCGCGTGCAAGTGCGATTGCCAGGGCCAATTTTGGTGAGTACGCTACCCTCTGGTGAGTAAGAAGGAGCGTACACATGGCAGTCCAGATCGTAATGGATCGCACAGGCGATACGCGGCACGAGTTCGACGTTGCCGACTCGAATGCCGTGGCGCTCGCGGAAGAACGCTTCCGGCAATTGACAGGCAAGGGCTTCCGCGCCGTCGCACTGAGCGGCGATGGTAGCCCCGGTAAGCTGGTCGAGAAGTTCGATCCCACCGCGGAGCAGACCCTGTTCATCCCGCAGCTGCAAGGCGGTTGATGGAGCGGGTCCGCAACCTGCTGAGGGCGCTGCTGCGTCGGGCCCTCAGCGAACATGGGCAAGAGGCCCCGGCGCTCACCGATATCACCATCGAGCGGGCGTCCGGGCGCTTCGAGCCGCGGATCGGTGCGCACTTCGCCAATGGTTATTGCACCTGGGCTCCGGTGCGCGCTGACGACTGCTACGCGGTGTGCGAACGCTACGGAGCCTGGGACTTGCCGAGCCTGCGCCGCGCATTGCTGGTCGAGGCGCACGAGATCTACGGGCGCGTCTGCGAGGAGCATCTGGCGGAGGTGGCCCGCGCGCGAGCGCGCCGGAGCATGGCCGCCGCCTTCTTCGATCGCTTGCGGCGGCGCGTGCCGCTCGGGGGGCGCGAGCCGGGTCTGTCGCGCGACGCGCCCGATGCGGTGGGCAACAGGGCAGATCAGACCTCACGCCGGCAGGAATCGCAGCGCAGGCTGCTGGAATGGTGGGCCCAGCAGCGCAACGACTATGCCCGCTCCGCGCTCTTCGCCGGTGGCGCGCACGCCGACATCGGGAGCAAGCGGGCGCAAGAGCGCGGCATTCG
>JAMXLN010000030.1 GCA_024281145.1 Hyphomicrobiaceae bacterium
GAGATCCGCACGGCCTTCATCGCCGAGCGCGGGCACAAGCTCATTTCCGCCGACTACAGTCAGATTGAGTTGCGCGTTCTGGCCCACGTCGCCGAGATCCCCCAGCTGACCAAGGCATTTGCCGAGGGGCTCGACATTCACGCCATGACGGCATCGCAGATGTTTGGCGTTCCCATCAAGGGCATGGCCCCCGAGGTGCGTCGGCGCGCCAAGGCCATCAACTTCGGGATCATCTATGGGATTTCCGGGTTCGGGCTCGCCGCCCAGCTCGGCATCTCAAAGCAGGAGGCGGGCGAATATATCGCCACATATTTTAAGCGCTTTCCCGGCATTCGCGAGTACATGGAGGGAACCAAGAAAACCGCGCACGAGCGCGGATTTGTGGAAACCATCTTCGGTCGGCGCGTGCACTATCCCGAGATCAACACCAAGAACCCGTCGATGCGCGGCTTTCTCGAGCGCGCCGCCATAAATGCGCCAATCCAAGGTTCGGCCGCCGATATCATTCGCCGCGCCATGATCCGCATGCCGCGGGCGCTGGAGGCGGCCAAGCTCAATTCCGTGCGCATGCTACTGCAAGTGCACGACGAATTGGTGTTTGAGGCCACCGACGCCGACGTGGAAAGGGCGTTGCGGACAATCGCGGGCGTGATGGAGAAGGCGGCCGAACCAGCTGTCCGGCTGAAAGTGCCCGTCCACGTCGATGCCAAGGCGGCCGACAATTGGGAGGCGGCGCATTAGCGCCTTCTCACGCGCCCGAAACGGCGCTCACGCTTGTGCGGTCGGCCGTGGCGCGGCCGACACCGCCAACGAGCAACGTCACTTGATGAGAAACCTATCGATCCGGTCGCCGGCCTTTAGTCTGGCGGCAAGCCAGCGCGGCTTGCGGCCGCGTCCGCTCCAGGTCTCGGAGGGATTGTCCGGATTGGCGTATTTGGCTGCGACCTTGCGACCCTTGCCACCGCGTCCCCCGAAAAGATCACTCAGCTTGAAACCGGCTTGGGCAGCCATGGCTTCGAGCTTCTGGCGCAGCTCGGTCCGACTGCGCTGTTGCACGTTGAGCTTCGCCTTTTTCACCGTCAGTTCGAGCTCCTGCAGCTCCTTTAGCGACATCCTCGTCGGGTCTTTTGCCATCTGGAAAGGTTCCCTGCCGATGTCCGCATTCGCGCACCGAATACGAGTGAATGGCAAATAACTCCTGACATTACAAGCGGGCACTACGGATTTTTTGCGGGCGGCCTGATAATCGACATGGGGTTTGGCGAGCCCAAGCACGGCGCACCTACGGCTGCGCAGAGTGCGGCCAAATGCGCCTCCCGCTGCGGATCGAAACGCAAATCATTATCGCTCAAAATTTTGCTTTTCCCGTCCTTGTTGGCAGCGCTCATTTAGGGTGGCGAGGCCGATGCTGCGCGCCGCCAATAAACCGACGCATGCGCTCGCAGCGCGCGAACAAGACGCCGTGTCGCGGCAATCCACGCCAAGATCGCCAACACGGGAAAGGATTTTCTGCACAACGAGACGACGAAGATCGCCGACGCCTTCGGGCTCTTCTGCGTCGGCAACGTATCGGGACGCTGGCTCCAGGCGACCAACGGCACGTCGGCCGTCGACGCCAGCACGGGGATGTCGCGCAACATGCTGCGGTATAAGGCGATGGCGCGCAAAGCGAGGTTTGTGGACGTCTGCGAATACCTCACGACTGAGACCTGTTCCGAGTGCGGTCCACTCGGCGGCCCCAAAAAGGCAGCGCAGGTCTTGACATAAGGGCGTGGCGCTGTGGCGGTTGCGGTTCAGTCCATGATCGGGACGCAAATGCTGCGCGCGTCATTCTCCGCCTGGGATGTCAGGCGCTTCGTGAAGGAAGCTCCACCCTGAGCGCCTAGCCGCTAGGGTGGAGAGGACATCACAGACGTGGTAGCGTCGGCAAGCCTCCGTCACGTTCAGTCTCGTTCGCACCAATGCCCGCATCACAGACCACATCGGACGAGCTCTTCACCGTGCGCGATTGGCTGCGCTATGCCGTAAGCCGCTTCAATGCGGCGCAATTGGTCTATGGCCACGGCACTGGCAACGCGCTCGATGAGGCGGCCTACCTCATCTTGCATGCGCTGCATTTGCCCATCCATGAGCTCGATCCCTGGCTCGAGGCAAGGCTTTTGGGAAGCGAGCGCCAGGCCCTGCGCGAGATCATCGAAGCGCGGATAAAGACGCGCAAGCCGGCTCCCTATCTGACGCACGAGGCCTGGATCGGCGAGCATGCGTTTTATGTGGACGAGCGGGTCATCGTGCCCCGCTCCTACATCGGCGAGATGCTCACGGACCAACTTGCTGCAGGCGGTGGCGAATGGCACCCGGGGCACAATCCCGGTCCCGTCGGTGCGATCTTGGACCTGTGCACGGGATCGGGTTGTCTTGCCATCCTCGCCGCACTGGCCTTCCCGCAGGCCGTGGTCGACGCCAGCGATATGTCCCTCGATGCCCTCGCCGTGGCCGCGCGAAACGTCGCCGATTACCACCTCGAGCAACGCATCGCGCTGTCGCAATCGGATCTGTTTGAGGCGCACGCGGGGCGACGCTACGATTTGATCGTGGCCAATCCGCCCTACGTTGCCGCCGCGGCTTTGGCGGCCTTTCCACCTGAGTACGCCGCGGAACCGCACATCGCCCATGCCGGCGGCGTCGACGGCCTCGACGTGGTGCGCCGGATTCTTGCCGAGGCTGGCGCGCATCTGTCGTCCACGGGCACGCTGCTGGTCGAGATTGGGGCGGGTCGGGAACGCCTTGAGGCACAATTCCAAAGCCTGCCGTTCCTGTGGCTCGATAGCGCGGAAAGCGAGGCCCAGGTGTTCGCGCTCCCCGCGACGGCCTTGCGTTAGGGGCGGCCCATGGCCTAGTCGTGTTGCGAGCCCTTGCCTTCCTCAGTCTGACGCTTCATGCCCAACCCCGACCCCAACCCCTTCACCAACACCAACCGGCGGCCTGCCGTGGACGGGCCGTTTCATGCGCACGAGGTCGGGCTTGCCCTGCGCAATTCGGGCATTCTGCTCGAGGCGCTGCGTCATGAGGTGACGCCCGCCGGGCTGCACTATCTGCTGAGCCATTTCGACGTGCCCTATGTGCCGGACGGCACATGGCAAGTGGAGATCGCGGGCCGCGTCAGGCGGCCCGGCACTATCGCACTTGAGGAGATCAAGCGCCTGCCTTCCCGCACGCTTCGCGTGACACTCGAATGCGCCGGCAACGGACGCGCCGCTATGACACCGCGCTACCCAAGCATGCCCTGGGGCCACGAAGCGGTCAGCACGGCCGAATGGACCGGCACGCCGCTGCGGCACGTACTCGAGCGAGCGGAGCTCCTTGATGACGCGATGGAGATCGCCTTCCTTGCCATCGATCGCGGCTTCGACCGTGGCCATGAGCACGCCTATGGCCGCAGTCTGTTACGGCCAACGGCCCTGGGTGAAGACGTTCTTCTCGTGTGGGCGATGAACGGGGCACCTCTGTTGCCCCAGCACGGCTACCCGTTGCGGTTGATCGTGCCGGGCTGGTACGGCATGGCAAGCGTGAAGTGGCTCGCGCGCATCGAGGCAAGGGCAGAGCCCTATGATGGCTTCCAGCAGGTCAGCACCTACAGGTACCGGCCGGTGCCTGAGGGTCCCGCCACACCCGTGACGCACATGCGCGTGAAATCCTTGCTCGTGCCGCCGGGAATTCCCGACTTTTACACGCGCCGGCGCATGGTCGAGGCCGGGCCCGTCGCAGTGTTCGGCCGGGCGTGGTCGGGCGGCGGCACGCCGATCGCACGTGTCCAACTCGGCGTCGACGGGCATTGGCAAGACGCGCATCTCGACCCACCGCAGGGAAGGTACGCCTGGTGCGGCTGGCACGCGCTATGGCGTGCGCACGTCGGAGAGCATGAGCTTTCCTGTCGCGCCACCGACGCCGCCGGCGAAACCCAACCCCTCACCCAGCGCTGGGATAGCGGTGGCTTCGGCAACAATGCCGTGCAGCGGGTCGAGGTGACGGCGAGATAGGCGATGGCGATGGCGATGGCAATCGAGGTTTCCATCTGGCGCGGCAGGGCCAACGGCCGCTACCAGACCTTCACGGTGCCGCTCGACCAGAGCCAGACGGTGCTCGACGTCGTCACCTGGGTGCAGCGCAAGTTGGACCCCACGCTCGCCTACCGTTTCGCCTGCCGCGTCGGCATGTGTGGCAGCTGCGCCATGACCGTCAACGGCCGGCCGCGTTGGACCTGCCGCACGCACATCTCGAAGGTGGTTGAGGCGGGCCGCGTCGAGATCGGGCCGCTCGCCAACATGCCCATCATCAAGGACCTCGTGTGCGACATGGCCGAGTTCTTTGCGAAGTGGCAGAGGGCCAAGGGGGCGTTTGCACCCGGCAAGTCGCGTCACGATCCCATCGAGCGGATTTCTCCGGCAGCGGCCGAGCGCGTGGCCGCGGACGCCGCCATCGAATGCATCAATTGCGCCGTGTGCTACGCAGCCTGCGATACAGTACGTTGGAACGAGAATTATCTGGGACCGGCTGCCCTCAACCGCGCGTGGACGCTTGTCAACGACGTGCGTGATGCTGGCCAACGCGAGCGCTTGGCCGCATTGGCCGCGGACGGCGGCTGCCATGCCTGCCACTCCCACCACAGCTGTCAGGAGCATTGCCCCAAGGCGCTGAGCCCCGTCAGATCCATCGCCGGCCTCAAACGCCGCTCGTTGGAGGCTTATGTCCGAGGCGAGCTGTGAGGGGCGCCGGGGCATTGCGGACGGGGCGGGCCCCTGGACCTGTCGGCCGGCAACGGCGCTGGCAGAACCCGGCAGCGCCGCATCGGCCTCGCCCGAACTTCGACTGGCGCCTCCAGGAACGGGCGCACACACCATGAATGTGAGGCTCTATCTCCTCCAGCGCGCGACCGCCGCAATCATGGTGCCGCTCGTCTTGGGTCACCTCGCCGTCATCTATTACGCCACCCGGGGTGGCCTGACCGCAGCGGACATCTTGGCGCGCACGCGCGGCAGCATCGGCTGGGGGGCTTTCTATGGCCTCTTCGTGTTGGCCGCAGCCATCCACGGCGCCATCGGCGTGCGAACCATCGCCAGCGAATGGGCGGGGCTCAGAGGTGGCAAGCTCGACCTCCTGATGTGGAGCTTTGGCCTGACTTTGGCGGCGCTGGGCCTCAGAGCCATGGCGGCGGTGCTCCTGCCATGAAGAGCCACACGACAGCCCATCGCAAGAGCGGTTTGTGGATCGCCGCCATGGTGCACCGCCTCTCGGGACTGGCGCTTGCTTGCTTCCTGCCACTGCATTTTCTCGCGCTGGGCCTCGCCATCGATGGCGAGGCCCAACTCGACCGCTTTCTTGCGTGGACCGCAAATCCCTGGGTCAAGCTCGCGGAGACGACCCTTGTCTTTCTGTTGACCGTCCATCTGTTGGGCGGCGTGCGCGTGCTCCTCCTCGAGACGCTGCCCTGGCGCGAAGGCCACAAGCAGCTGGCGACGGCGGCCGTCGCCGCAGCTGCATTGGCCGCGATCGCGTTTCTGGTACGAGCCGCATAAAGAGCGCGAACCATGATCGAGCGCCTGGAGACCGACGTCCTCATTTTGGGTTCCGGCGGGGCCGGGCTGTTCGCGGCGCTCCACGCGCACCAGACAGATGCAAATCTGGTAGTCACCGTCGCCACAAAGGGTTTGCTTGGCAAATGCGGCTGCACGCGCATGGTGCAGGGCGGCTACAACGTCGCGCTCAATCCCGGGGATTCCATCGAGCGCCATTTCATGGACACCATCGAGGGCGGCAAGTGGCTGCCCAACCAGGCCATGGCTTGGACGCTGGTGACCAAGGCGATCGAGCGCGTGCATGAACTGGAAAACGAGGTCGGCTGCTTCTTCGACCGCAACCCGGACGGCACGCTGCACGGCAAGGCCTTCGCGGGTCAAACCTTTGACCGCACCGTCCACAAGGGCGATCTCACCGGCATCGAGATCATCAACCGGTTGATGGAGCAAGTATGGGCTCGCCCCATTCGCCGCCTGGAGGAGCACCGCGCAGTCGCGCTGATTCCCGCCAAGGACGGCGCCTCGCTTGCGGGTGTGCTGATGGTCGACGTGCGCACCGGCCGATTGCGGTTCGTGGCGGCGCGCGCCGTGCTGCTTGCCACCGGTGCCGGGCCCACCATGTACCGCTACCACACCCCCTCGGGCGACAAGAGCATGGACGGCCTCGCCATGGCGCTGCGGCTGGGATTGCCCCTGCGCGACATGGAGATGGTGCAGTTCCACCCCACCGGTTTGCTGGCTGGACCCGATACGCGCATGACCGGCACCGTGTTGGAGGAGGGATTGCGCGGCGCCGGCGGCCACCTCATCAACGGCAACGGAGAGCGTTTCATGGCCGCCCGCGACGCGCGCGCCGAGCGCGCGACGCGCGATTTCGTTTCCCGTTGCATCTTTGAGGAGATGCGCGCGCACCGCACGACCCGGAACGGCGGCGTCCATCTCAAGATGAGCCATCTCGGACCCGAGCGCGTGCGGGCCGAGTTCAAGGGCATGGTCGAGCGATGCGCCGACTGCGGATTTGATCTGGCCGGCGGTCTGGTGGAAGTCGTGCCCACCGCCCACTACCTGATGGGGGGCGTCGTCTGTGATGTGGACACGGCAACCGAGATGCCGGGCTTGTTCGTGGCGGGCGAGGATGCCGGCGGCGCGCACGGTGCCAATCGTCTCGGCGGCAACGGCGTCGCCAACTCGACGGTGTTCGGCGGCATTGCCGGGGAGAGCATGGCAGCCTGGGTGGCCAAGAACGGGGGGCATCGGCCGCCAGACGAGGCTGTGATCGAGGCCGAAGCCGCCCGCGCCCTCACTCCCTTCGCGCGCAAAGCCGGTGATCTCAACCCCCTACGCGAGCGCCTGCTCGAGACCATGTGGGAGGACGTGGGCGTGATCCGCGACGCGGGGGGCCTCAAGCGTGGCCTCGATAAACTCGACGGCATCGAGGCCGAGCTGCTCGCGACCGGAGTGGGCGAGGGCGATCGCGACTTCAATCTGACATGGCACGATTGGTTGAACCTCTGTTCTCTGGTCGCGGCCTCCAAGGCGATCGCAGCCGCGGCCCTTGCGCGCAAGAACAGTCGCGGCGCCCATTTCCGTGAGGACTTCCCCGGCGAGGGCGACCTTGGCACCTCGACCTTTACGGTCGTGCGCCAGCGGCAGGGCGCCTTGGAGGTCGCCGACGAACCGGTCGCATTCACTCTCGTCAAGCCCGGACAAAGTCTCCTCAAAGAGGCGGCGCAATGATCCCGCCGAGCCGGGGGACACAGTCGCATCGACCTTGGCCCAATCGTGGGCTGCCGATCCTGGCGTCGAACCGGGCCACCCAGATCTTGGCCCCAGATCCTGGCCCAGATCCTGGCCCAGATCCTGGCCCCAGATCCTGGCCCAGATCCTGACCAGCATCGGCAACCCCGCACACGCTGCCGACGTTGCTCGAGCGCTGGGTCCGGTGCCCCGGGGCACCCCAGGTCTCGCTTGCCGCCGTCGTTAGGGCTTGCGGGCGTTGGCGTTGCCGCAGGGCAAAGGCGATGCAAGACGTGGGGTGCAGGGCGTGTAGAGTGGGTTTGGGCCCAGCCAGGGTTCGCGACGATCCGCAGTTTGGACCTCAAGCGACGGCGCGATGGCAGCATCCGCGCGTCGCGGTAGCAGGCTCGCACGCGTACAGCATGGAGATTGATCGATGATCCCCATCACCTCCCTGCAACAGACGGCCGAGGCGCTGATGGCGAAGGCGGCCATTGAAATTCCGGACGACTATCTCGGCGGCCTGCGGGCCTGCGCCAACACGGAGAAGGGCGACCTCTCGGCCTTCGTCATCGCGGCCATGCTCGAGAACTACGCGGCGGCCAAGGAGGATCGGCGCGCCATGTGCGGGGACACCGGCCTGCCGCGCTGGTACGTCAAGGTCGGCAACGAAGCGCAAATCGAGGGCGGCCCCATCGCGCTCGAGGCCGCATTGCGCCGCGCCACGGCCAACGCCACGCGCCAAGTGCCCCTGAGGCCCAACCGCGTGCATCCACTTTGGCGCACCGATCACAACAACAACTGCGGCATCGGCGCGCCAGAGATCGAATATTCGTTCCACCCCGAAGCTGACTGGATCGACCTGACCACCGTGCACAAGGGCGGCCTCTTCGGCACCGACTACCGCATGTTATTCCCGGGCGACGGCATTGAGGGCATCAAGCGCTTCTATCTGGACACGCTGATCGCCTTTGGTCGGCGTGGGCTTGCCTGTCAGCCGGCCATCGTCGGCGTGGGCCTGGGCGGCTCCAAGGACATCTCCATGACGCTCGGCAAGCAAGCGGCCTGCCTGCGCATCGTCGGCTCCCGCAATCCCGATGCAAAGATTGCTGCACTCGAAGAGGAGTTGAAGGATCTGGGCAACAGCATCGGTATGGGTGCCATGGGATTCATGGGCAGCTCCATGGTGGTGGATTGCCACATCGAGGTCGGCTACTGCCACACCGGAGGCATGCCGATGAGCGTGCATATGTTCTGCCTGTCCTCTCGCCGTGCGAGCGCGCGCGTGTTTTCCGGCGGGCGCGCCGAGCTCCGCACGGATCCGGAGTGGTTCACCGACTATATGCGACGCGACACGGTTGACTGGGAACCGGCGCGAGCCGAGGCGGCGGAGTAGGGGCTTCAATTGGATCATGCGTCAGCTGAGCAACGACGCAGGACATTGCTCGGTCGGACCATCGCTTGACCCCGCGTTGCGTTTGGCACCGACCCTGGCGGCTTTGCGCGGCATCGTTGCCACAGAGAGCGCTTCGCGCCAAGCTGTCCATCTGGCCAACGTCATGAGGGCCAGGATCATGGAGGAGACGTCATGCGTGCCGCCGTGCTGACCGAAGTCAACAAGCCGCTACAAATCCTCGATCTGGAACAGGAGGGCCCCAAAAGCGGGGAGGTGCGCGTCGAGGTGAAGGCCGCGGGCGTGTGCATGAGCGATTGGCACATCATGAATGGCGACTGGCCACTGCCATTGCCCATGGCGCTGGGTCATGAGGCGGCCGGCATCGTCACCGAACTGGGAGAGGGCGTTAGCAACGTAAAAAGGGGCGATCACGTCATCTTTTCGTTCCGCTCCCACTGCGGGCACTGCCGCTACTGCGCGCGCGGCCGCACGGTGCTGTGCATCGGCCACAACGATACCCCGCGCTGGCGCATGCACGATGGATCCGCGCGCTTGAAGCTCAACGGCGAGCCGGTGAACCAGATGGCGCGCATCGGCACGTTTAGCGAATACGTCGTCTGCCCCGCGGAGCAGGTGGTGAAGGTGCGCGAGGACCTGCCGTGGACCCACGCGGCCATCATCGGCTGCAGCGTGGCGACGGGCGTCGGCGCGGTCATCCGCCACGCCAACGTAGCAGCGGGATCGTCGGTGCTGGTGGTGGGTTGCGGCGGGGTAGGGCTCAATGTGGTGCAGGGTGCCAAGCTCGCTGGTGCCAAGACCATCATTGCCGCCGACCTGCTCGACAACAAGCTCGGCTACGCGCGCGAATTTGGCGCCACCCACACCATCAACGCCAGGACGGAGGATGTGGTCAAGCGGGTGCAGGAGCTCACCCTCGGACTTGGTGCCGACTACGCGTTCGATGCCATCGGCGGCGACAAGACGGTCGTTACCATCCTTGATGCAATCGCCCCCGGCGGACACGCGGTGATCGTCGGCATCCCATCGTTTGCCACCCGCGCTCCCGTCGCACCGGTCGGAATGGTCTACGGCGAGAAGACGCTGTCAGGCACTTATTACGGTTCGATCCGGCCCGCGATCGACTTTGGAGTGCTCGCCGATCTTGCCATGGACAAGCGCATCGACCTCGACAGCCTCATCAGCCGCACCTACAAGTTCGACGAGATCAATGAAGGCTTCCGACTGCTGATGACCGGCGCCGTCGCGCGCGGCGTGATCGTCTTCTGACGTGCGAGACGTCAGGCCGATCGCATCACCTTGTCGCACTGGACGCCGAATTCGCAGCGGGCCTGGCAGCTGCGGGCCCACGCGGCACACCAGGAGACCGGCGATGCCATTATCGAACATGTGGCATTTGTTCGTGTTTGGGGTCTGCAAGGGCAAGCTTCGCAGTGGGAGATGGAAATGGCAGCGACATCGAGCCTCAAGAGCGTCGAGCTCAGATTGCCGGCAACGACCGAGCAGCTCGCCAGGCTGGACATTGGCACGGTCGTATACCTGACGGGCCGGGTCTACACGGCGCGCGAGGGCGTCTATAAGCGCGCCGTTGAAGACGGCGTCGGCTTGCCGGCGGCGCCCGAGCAATTGGGCTTTGCCAACTTTCATTGCTCGCCCGCCGCCACGCTCAATCGAGACGGCAGCGCCACCGTAGGTGCGGTCACGGCCACCGCCTCGTTCCGTTTCGCCAAATGGCTCGATGGTTGGTTCAAACTCTCGCGCTGCAATGTCATCCTCGGCAAAGGTGGAATGACGGGCGAGATCTACCGCCGCCACTTCGTGCCGAACGGCGCGGTCTACCTGACGACCGTTGGCTACGGCACCGGCGCGCTATTGGGGCGTGGCATCAAGCGCGTGGCGGGCACCTACTGGGTCGAGGAGCTGGGTCTTGCCCAAGCCATCTGGGTGCTGGAGGTGGAGAACTTCGGACCGTTCCTGGTCGACGGCGATCTTGCCGGCAATTCGCTGTTCGAACGCGAGAACGCCAAGATCGCACCCAACATTGAGAAGCTTTATGCCGGCACGAAGCCCGCCATTCTGCGCCGCTATGGCGAGAGCGACGACAAAACCGACGAAGTGATCTAGAGCGGCGAGCGAGCTGGCGTGAGGCCGACGGCGCGCTAGGCCCGTGGTTCGAACGCCGCGCCCCGCTTGACCCAGCTCTTCCCGCTCAATCCTCGAACTTGAACGAAACCTTCAATCGCACCCGGTAGGCTTCCACCTTGCCGTCGGGGATGGTCACGTCCTGCTGGCAGATCTCCGCGACGCGCAAATCGCGCAGCGTCTGGGAGGCTCGCTCTACCGCGGCGGCGGCTGCCTTCTCCCAGGACGTCGGACTGGTGCCAACGATCTCGATGATCTTGTAGACGCTTTCGGACATTTGAAACTCCTCCTTCGCTCTCAATCAGAATGGAGGACAAGCGCCGGCATCGGCGCACGCAAGCCCCGATCATGTGAGAAGTCCAGTGCGCCCGCAAATCACTTATCGACAGGGCAAGGCACGGGTCTCCGCCACATTCAGCGCGCAAAAGGCCGGCAGCTTGCGCCCTGAGCCACGGGCGGACTGGGCCAAGTCCATCGTTGAGCCGCCCCGGTCCAGCGCGTAGCATTGCACGCAGGGAAAAGGGAAGGTGCCGCAGGAGGGTCAACGGTGTCCCCCAGGGCACTGGGCGTGGCGGAAGGGGCGGGCGTGCTCAGCATCGCATCATTGGGCTGCCGCGCCGGCGGGCGCGCGCACGGCAACGCACGTCTCGGTGCGGCCCTCGTGGCCTTCGCCATTGCCTGCATCTGGCTGCTGGCCGCCAGCCATTGGATCGTGACTGATACGGTCGTTCCCTGGGACGCCAAAAACCAGTTCTATGCCTTCTTCCGCTTCCTGGCGGCCGCCATCCATGCCGGTCAGGCACCGTTCTGGAACCCCTACCACTACGGCGGGCATCCCAGTGTCGCCGACCCGCAGTCGCTCAT
>JAMXLN010000031.1 GCA_024281145.1 Hyphomicrobiaceae bacterium
TCGTAAAGCTTGTCGCTTGCGCCATGGCCGCGGTTATCCGAGGCGATGACGCGATACCCATGGCGCACAAGAAAGCTCACCCAGCCGGGCTCGAGCCAGTTGTGACGGACGCTCGAGGCGAAACCATGGATCAAGAGGACCGGCTCGCCCTCGCCCTCGTCGATGAAGGCCAAACGGATCCCATCCGAGACGAACTTCTGCACGGGCGTGCTCCGGAACCTGTTGGCACTCGCTGGGACCGTGGGAAGAAGGCGCAAGCCCAAACCCCTATCATCTGGCGCGCGCAGCGGCTATCGTGCGGGCGAACTTGGCATCCAGGCACGCGCACACATGGCAGCCTCCCTCGTCCCGCATTTCGCCAACGACGGCGGCGTTGAAAAAATCGCGGTCGGCGTCAAGGAGTTCCAATGCATGGGCGCGCGGCCGCCCTTCGATCATCCCCACGTCTACCTCGACATGGGCGCAGACAATCAGATCCTGTGCCCTTACTGCTCGACACTTTATGTTCACGACGCCCGCCTTGCGCCCGACGCAACGGAACCGGCGGGTTGCCTGGTGGACCCGGACGCCGGGGCCGCCGCGGCCTGAGCCTGGCCGCGCGCAAGGCTGATCGATGTCCGAACCCGTCCTCATCGTCGGCGGCGGCATCGGTGGTCTGGCCCTGGCCCTGGCGCTCGCCAAAACCGGCCGCAGATCGGTCGTGCTCGAGCAACGCTCGAGCTTCGACGGCCCAGGGGCTGGCATCCAGCTCGGACCCAACGGCGTGCGCGTGCTGCAGCGCCTCGGATTGGCAGAGGCGCTCAAACCCGCGGTGGGTGTGCCCGATGCTTTGGCCGTCCATCACGGCACCACAGGACGCACCTTGGCCGTGCTCCCGCTCGGGCGATGGATCGCGGCGCGGCACGGAGCGCCTTACTGGGTCGCGCACCGGGGGGATCTGCACGCGGTCCTGGCCGCTGCTGCCGCAGCCGATCCGCGCATCACGCTGCGCGCTGCGTTCGCGCTCGCCTCGCCCCTTGTAACCGAAACCGGCGTGCAGGCGAGGAGCACCACCGGCGATGTCGTGGCTGGCGCGGCGCTGGTGGGCGCAGACGGCCTCTGGTCGGTGACACGCCACTTCATCGCTCCGGGCCACGTTCCACACTTCGTCGGGTCCACCGCCGCACGCTGCGTCATTCCAGCGGCGCAGGCGGGACGGCTGGCTCTGCCTGCGGTCGGCTTGTGGCTGACCCGGGGCGCAAATGTCGTGCACTATCCGGTGCGCGGCGGCTCCGAGATCGCGGCCGTCCTGATCACCGCCGAAACTTGGGCCAGCACGCAATGGGACGCCGCGGTGGATCGCACCTTGCTCCTCAAGCGGCTTTGGACCTTCCACGCGAGCCTGGCGGAACCCCTGGCCAAAGCAGGAGAATGGCGCAAGTGGGCGCTGCACCGCCTGCTACCGCTCCCCCATTGGGCACTCGGCAGGCTGGCCCTGATCGGCGATGCGGCCCATCCGATGCTGCCCCACCTTGCCCAAGGTGGCGTGCTGGCGCTGGAGGACGCCGTCACGCTCGCCGACGCGCTGGCGGCCCATCCTGACGACGACGCCCAGGCGTTCCTCGCCTTTGAGCGCCAACGGCGCCGGCGCGCCGCGCGTGTTGAGGCCCTGAGCGCCCTCAATGGCCGGATTTACCACCTCACACCCCCGCTCTCCTGGGCACGCAATGGCGTGCTGGGCCTGCTGCCGGGCAGCTGGCTCATGGCAGGCTATGATTGGCTCTACGGCTGGCGCGGCTGACGTTGGCGATCATTCGTGCGAGGGTGGGGGATCACACCGCTCGCCACGGAGAAACTCCATGCGCGCCATCCTCGCGTATCTGACGGCCAAGCCCGGCAAGGAAGCCGAATTCAAGGAGAAGATGACGGCGCAAGCCAAGCGCTGTCTCGCCAACGAGACGGGTTGCCTGCAGTTTGATGTGGTGCAGGATCCCAAAGCTCCAACCCGCTTCGTGATGCTCGAGATCTACAAAGACGACGAGGCCATCAAAGCGCACCAGGAGAGCGCGCATTTCAAGGACTTTCGCCCGGTGGTCAGCGACCTGCTCGCTGATCGCAAAATCGAGATTTTCACGATGGTCTCCGATGGCAAGACCAAGCGCGGATAGCCCACCCGCTCGCGCCTTGGAACAAAGTGCCGGGGGAGAAAGAGCACGCCAGGAAGGAGCGATGCAGCACGGCTCGGCGGCCCGTCCAGTTCGCGGGCGATCGGCACTCATCTGGCCGCTGGCGATCTTCATGGTCCTTGCCGCTCTCTTCGCCTTTGCCCTGCGCGCTGGCGATCCCTCCAAGCTGCCTTCCGCCTTGATCGGCAAGATGGCGCCCCCGACGGAGCTGAAACCGATCGAGGGCTTGACCGACGGGGCAGGGCACCCGGTCGCCGGCTTTACCAGTTTGGATCTCGCGCAAGGCGAGGTCTCGGTCGTCAACTTCTGGGCTTCGTGGTGCATCCCTTGCGTTGAGGAGCATCCCGTTCTCGTGAGGCTCAAGGAGACGACCGGCGTGCGCGTGTTCGGCATCAATTACAAGGATCAACCGGCAGCCGCGCGGCGCTTCCTCGGCCGCTACGGCAACCCTTTTGTCGCCGTCGGCGAGGACGGCAACGGCCGGACCGCCATCGAATGGGGTGTCTACGGCATGCCCGAGACCTTCATCGTCGATGGAAAGGGCCGCATCGCCTTCAAACACGTCGGGCCGATCACGGCCGAGGCACTCGAGGCCAAGATCGTTCCCGCGATCCGCGCTGCCGAGCGGCGCTGAGGCAGGAGACCCCGCTCATTCGGGGCTGCGCTCGGGAGGGACCCGCTCTTGGCCATAGCGGGCGGCAAACTCCATTTCGATCTCCTTGCGCCAGGCCGCCATCTGCGCCTCGAACTGCGGCCCGTCCCAGCCGCGGTGATCTCCCTTGGCGTAACAGCGCGCATTGCGCCAGTACATCATCGCGTTGAGCCGGTTGGCGACGAAGTTGTTCTGGTTGCGCACCACTTTGGCCGGCGTGCCCATCACGACCGAATTGGGCGGGACGATGGTGCCGTCGACCACGAAACTGTTGCCGGCGACGATGGAGTTCTCGCCAATCGAGACCCCCTCCATCACCGTCGCGCCGATGCCCACGAGACAGTGATCGCCAATGGTGCAGCCGTGCAGCGTCACGCCGTGCGTAATCGAGCAGTACGCACCGACGATCGTCGGGGTGTGATAGCCAACATGCACCATCACGTGGTCCTGCAGGTTGGTGAAGGCGCCGATGCGCACGTGGAAACCCTCTGCGCGGATGACGCTATAGGGCCACAGGCTTGCATTCTCGCCGATCTCGACTTTGCCGTGCACGCGCGCGGTGGGGTCGAGATAGGCCAACTGGGGAAAGCGCCTGTTGGGGTCGTCGTCCATTGCCGGGATCCGAGGCTGTGGGCAACCGTCTTTACCACGAGGCTCGTGACTTGACATCGGCGCCGGCAGCGGGACAAGGCGACAGCAACCGGGAGTGCCACATGACCGATGCCAGGATCGATGCCGCTATCGATGCCCGTGCCGCCAAGACCCGCCTCATCGAAATCGTGACGGCTCGCTCCTTCTCGAGCGGAGCTGAGACCAGGCTGGTATCGGGCCGCTCCACCAGCTTTTACTTCGACATGAAGCCCTCGATGTTACACCCCGAGAGCGCTCACCTCATCGCTCAGCTTACGCTCATGGAACTCCAAGCCACGCACGTGGAGTTTGTCGGCGGGCTCGAAATCGGGGCGGTTCCGCTGGCGACGGCCGTCGCCGTACTGAGCCAGGGCCGAGGCCGGCCCATCGGCGCCTTTTTCGTGCGCAAGCAGGCCAAAGAGCACGGCGCGCGCAAGCTGGTGGAGGGCCTTGCACCGGGCGAAACGCTAGACGGCAGGCACGTGGTCATCCTGGAAGACGTCACCACCACCGGCGGCTCGTCCATGCGCGCCATCGACGCGGTCAAGGCGGAAGGCGCCGTCATCGAGAGTGTGATCACCGTCGTGGACCGGTTGGAAGGCGCTGCCGAGGCCTTCAAGGCCGCGGGGATCCCCTTCCGCGCCCTGCTCACCGCGGCAGACTTCTGTTGATCCAGCGTCCAAGCCCCAGGACCCCCCGGCGCAAGGGCCTATTCCGCGGCGTGCTGCAGCGCAGGGGCTGCCGCCTTGACGTCGGCGTCGACGTGCACCTCGAACTTGGCGAAGTTCTTTTTGAACATGTCGACCAGCGCACGCGCCTGGACGTCGTAGGCGGCGGCATCCTCCCATGTCTCGCGGGGATTGAAAATGGCGGCCTCGATGCCCGGCAGTGCGACGGGGACCTGGAAGCCAAACAGCGGATCGATGCGCATCGGCTGGCTCTTCAGTGCCCCGCACAGCGCTGCATCGAGCAGGAGCCGGGTGGCTTTGATCGGCATGCGCCGGCCGACCCCAAACTTTCCGCCGGTCCAGCCGGTGTTGACCAGCCAACAATCGACGTTGTGCCTCTCGATCAGCGTGCGCAGCATGTTGCCGTAGACGCTGGGGTGGCGGGGCATGAAAGGCGCGCCGAAGCACGTGGAAAACGTCGCCTGCGGCTCGCTGCCGAGGCCCTTCTCGGTGCCCGCGACCTTGGCCGTATAGCCCGACAGGAAGTGGTACATCGCCTGGCTCGGCGACAGCTTGGCGATGGGCGGCAGCACGCCGAACGCGTCGGCCGTGAGCATGACCACGTTCTTGGGATGGCCGGCTGTACCGGTCTGGCTGGCGTTGGAAATGAACTCGAGCGGATAGGCGGATCGCGTGTTCTCGGTAAGGCTGCCGTCATCGAAATCGGGCACCCGGCTCGAGGGATCAAGGATCACGTTCTCGAGCACCGCGCCGAAGCGGTTGGTGGCGGCCCAGATTTCGGGTTCTGCCTCCTTGGAGAGGCGGATGGTCTTGGCATAGCAACCGCCCTCGAAATTGTAGATCCCGTCCTCCGACCAGCCGTGCTCGTCATCGCCCAGAAGCGTGCGCTTTGGATCGGCCGAGAGGGTCGTCTTGCCCGTGCCGGAGAGGCCGAAGAACACCGCGACGTCGCCCTTGGGGCCGACATTGGCCGAGCAGTGCATGGGCATGACGGATCGCTCGGGGCAAGCGTAGTTGAGATAGGTAAAGACCGACTTCTTCGTCTCGCCCGCATAGGAGCTGCCGCCGATCAGCACGAGGCGCTTGGCAAAATTGCAGGCGATCACCGTCTCGGAGCGAACCGCGTGGCGCTTGGGATCGGCCCTAAAGCTCGGCAGATTGATCACCGTGAAAGTCGGCGCGAAGCCGGCGAGATCTGCGGCGGGGGGACGGCGCAGCAGGTGGCGGATGAAGAGGGCATGCCAGGCATACTCGACGAAAATGCGCGCATTGAGCCGGTGTCCTGGATCGGCCCCCGCATAGAGATCCTGCACAAACATCTCGCGCGTCTTGGCGTGGGCCGAAAAGTCGGCCCACAGCAGATCGAACTGCTCGGGCGTCATCGGCTTGTTGTTGTCCCACCAGACGGCCTTCTCGGTGGTGGCGTCACGCACCGTGTACTTGTCCTGCGCCGAGCGCCCGGTATGGGCGCCGGTCTCCACCACGAGCGCGCCAGCCGCAGAAAAGCGCGCCTCGCCCCGGCGGATCGCCTCTTCAGCAAGCTCAATATCGCGCGTGTTGAGATGCACCTTCGCCGGCGCGCTCAGAGAAAAGAGTTCACTCGTCATCTGTGGGACCGCTTTCTTGACCGCTTCTTGCCGACCGCGACTTGCACGTCGGGACGTCCCCCGCCGACGGTCGGCGGGTTGCACGCATGCCCTACACCGCGTGAGGAGCGCCAAGACAATGCCCGCAGGCGACTCCACGTTCCCAAAACACCAAGCCCCCGCGTCAAACGCGACCCGCGCCCCCGCGAGTCGCAGGTTATGCCAAGGCGGCGCCGCCACAACTGCGCAATCGCCGCATCGGCGCCCCCTCCTAACCGCCCACAGCATAGGACGCCCCAGCGGCCGGCGCGAGCCTTGGTCTTTGCCTGCATGGGCAAATATCCCCGGTTGGCAAAGTCAGGCGCGCGCCTGACGTCGTGCCCGCGCCTGTTGCACCAGCGAAACGAGTTGGGCCCGCGCTTGCCCGGGTGTGCACACGCGCTGGGGAAAGTCGATCCGCGCCGCCATTGTGCACTGCAGCAGATCGAGGCCGTCGGGGTCCACGCCCACCGTGCGCCACGCCCCAGCGACGCGACCGGCGAGCTCGGTCGCAAAGAGGGCGACGGCATCGGCATGATCCCTGTTCATATGGGCGATGATCTCAGGCTCTGCGGCGAGCAGGTCCCCAGCATCGGCTGTCGCTGTCCGGAGCGAGGGGGCGGGCAGGTCGACGATGCGGCCAAAGCCGCCGACGTAGTGTGCCCGTGTGACCGTGAGCGCGTAGAGGCTGAAATCGGCAAATTGGGCATAGCCCTCGGCCGAGGGATGGCGCGCCAGGAAGCGGCGCAGCGCGGCGGGGTCGGCGCAAGGCGTCGCCGTGCCGGAGAGCGTCAAGCGGCCTCCCGTCAGCGGGTCAGCGAGGCCATCCGTGCCGTCCAAGAGGAGGCTGGCGCGCGGGTCCTGCTCGAGGTTGCGCGTGTGCTGCGCCAGCCGGGAGATCAAGAAGATGGGCGCACCGCCGGGGTCGGTTGCGAGCAGGACCAGGGAGGCGTATGGATGCCCCAGGTGGCGGTCGAGTGTTGCCAGCGCCCCCTTGAGCGCGGTGCGCACCAGATGGCGCGAGGCGCAGGCGGGGTCGTCCTGGGCGGCGGGTCGTGGGTGCGCAGACGGGTCGGTCGACATTGGCTGTCCCGCGCTGATGTGCAGGGGTTGGTGGCGTGGAACTGGGTGCGCAGGGGCAAGCATACGCCAGCCCCCGGTGAATTTGCCACAATTTGCGCACGGCGGAGCCATAAAGCGGCAGCTACATGGGTAGGCTCGAGGGTGCAGCAGCATGAAAGAGAAGAGTACGATCGCGCTGGTGGATGATGAGCGCAATATCCTAACCTCGTTGGGCATGGCCCTCGAGGCGGAGGGCTATAAGGTGCGCACCTATAGCGATGGAGCCGCCGCGCTCGAGGCGTTGAGCGAGGAACCCGCCGACCTGGCGATCCTCGACATCAAGATGCCGCGCATGGACGGCATGGAGCTGCTGCGGCGCCTGCGCCAGCAGACCGACATGCCCGT